>NZ_CP026124.1:5108157-5416314 GCF_002902905.1 Achromobacter sp. AONIH1
GTGCCTGGCGCCAGCCGCTGGATCTCTTCCACGTCGGCGTCCAGCACCACGTCGCCGCGTTCCGCCGTGATCAGCAGGACCGCCGCGTCCAGCAGCGGCAGGTCCGCATGGATGTCGTCGTTATGGAAGTCATCGAAGCTCTGGATGACGGCGCGCTCGTCGCAGGTATGCAGCCACTCGGCGCGCAGCTGGCGCTGCGCATCGGTCCAGCTGGGGCAGAACGCGCGCATGGCTTCGGCGTCCATGCCCTGGCGCGCCTGCGCCATGGAGTCCACGTACCAGGGCAGCTTGGCCGGATACGGCCGGCGGCCGGGGCCCGACACCGGCGGGTCGGCCAGGACGAGGCGCCGCAGGCCGGCCGGCTTGCTCCGCCCGGCGCGCACGCCGATGCGGCCGCCCATGGAATGGCCGACCACGCTGTATTGCTCCAGGCCCAGCGTCTGCGCGAACGCCAGCACGTCGGCGGCCTGCGCGTCCAGGCCATAGTTCAGCGCCGCGCCGGCCTCGGACAAGCCCCGGCCGCGCACATCCAGGATGTAGGTATCGAAGGACTCGCCGAAGCGCTCGCCCACGAATCCCCAGGTGATCGCCGGACTGGTGATGCCCGGCACGATGATGACCGGATCGCGCCCCGCGCCGCGCGCGCCGCCGTAGCGCAGATAGTGCTGGCGGATGCCGTTGGCGTGGACATTGCCGCCGTACAGGAAATTGCTCATGTCAGTCTCGCACGCTGGATTCAGAGTTTGAACAGGCGCCGCGCGTTGCCGTGGCAGATCAGTGCGCGGGTCGCCTCATCCATCGGCGTCTGCTCGATGAACTCGACGGCGAGCGCGGTCGACTCGTAGGGATAGTCCACCGAGAACATCACCGCCTCGCGCCCCATTTCGGCGATGGCGGCGGTCAAGGTCGGCGGCGAACAGACGCCCGACGTGGTGATGACGATGTTGCTGCCCAGGTAGGCCGAGGGCGCGCGCTCCAGCTTGATGCCGTGCGAGTACACCGCGAAACGGCTGTCGAAGCGCCAGCGCAGGAATGGCAGGCCCTCGCCCATGTGCCCGAGTATCAGCTTGACGCCGGGATAGCGGTCGAACACGCCGCCGAACAGCAGGCGCAGCGCGTGGGTGGCGGTCTCGACGCCCCAGCCCCAGCACGCGCCGACCAGCTCGGGGTGGCCGGAGTACGCCTGCGGAACCACATGGGGATCGGACGGATGCAGGTAGACGGGCACATCCAGCTCCTGCACCTTTTCCCAGAACGTGTCATAGGCGCGCCCGTCGTAGTACACGCCGTTGGTGTGGCCGTTGATCAGCGCGCCCTTGAAGCCCAACTCCCTGACGCAGCGTTCCAGTTCGGCGGCGGCGACCCGGGGATCGTGCATGGGTATGGTGGCGAAGGCGCCATAGCGCGTCGGGTGGCGGGCCACCTGCTGGACCAGGAAATCGTTGTTCTCGCGGGCGCGGCGCAACGCCACGGCGGCGTCGGGCTCGGCCTGCACGCCCGGCCCGGTCTGCGACAGGATGACGTAGTCGATGCCGCCCCGGTCCATCTCGCCCAGCCGGACTTCGTCGAAGTCCACCAGCCGCGCGGCCAGGTCGGCCAGCACCGTTGGATCGATGTGCTGCGCGAAGCTCTTTGAATAGTCTTTGAATCCGACCGCGGTGTAGTGTTCCTCGAACGCGATCTTGCGTACTTTGCTCATTCCCCTGCTCCCAGTTTGGTGGCCCGGGTCCTACCCGGCCACGGCGCGTCAGCATTATTTATCAGCACACTGACTATTAATCCGGAAAAACCGGAATCACGCGCAACTGCCTTCTCATAGGGAAAAGCGCCGCGACGGCTTCCGGATTTAGGTCAGTATACTGATTTTATAGTCAGCGTACTGACAAATAGGGGAAATCCCGGAGCCCGAAAAAAAGGCCGCCACGGCGGCCTCGCGGGCGGGCGGCGCTCAGCCTGCCCTGTCCAGGTCGGCGGGCGTGTCGATATCGAGCAACACGCCTGGATCCTCCACCTCGACCAGGCGCAGACCCGGTTGCCCGAGCAATCGCCGCGCGCCCTCGTCCGCGCTCAACAGCGCCAGCCGAGGCAGCAGGTCCGCGCGGAATCCCACGGGATGGCCGCGCTGTCCCCGATGCGACGGCGCCGCCATCGGCGCATGTTGCAGCGCATCCAGCACGTCCGCCATGCTGGCGTGGCGAATCCAGGGCATGTCCGCCAGCGCCACCAGCACCGCGCGCGGCGTGCCGGGCAGGGCCAGCAAATGCCGCGCCGCCGTCGCCAGGCTGGTCCCCATGCCCTCGCCCGCCGGATCCGCCTCGATCACCCGGCAATCTTCCGCCCGCAGCAGCGCCGCCAGCGCCGCGTTGCCCGGGCGCACCACGGCGACGACGCTGTCCACGGCCGCCCGAAGCCGGCGCGCGCTGGCCACGGCCACGCACGGGCCCTGTGGCAAGGATGCCAGCAGCTTGTCGGCGCCCGGCCGCTGCGCGGCGTAGCGCGAGCCCTGCCCCGCCGCCAGCAGGATGCCGGCACTTGGGGACGCCAGGTAGGGGTAGACACTAGGGACATTCGACATGATCATCAGTATAGTGAATATAAGCCGGGGCAGCGCCACGGCCCTTGCCTGCGAGAAGCCGATGAACGCTCTGGATCTGGACGTATTGCAACATGCCCGCGACTGGGTGGCCGCTGGCCGCCGCGCGCACCTGGTGACGGTAGTGCAGACCTGGGGCTCGGCGCCCCGCCAGGCGGGCGCCATGCTGGCCTTGCGCGACGACGGCCGCATGGTCGGCTCGGTGTCCGGCGGCTGTATCGAGGACGACCTGATGCGCCGCGCGCGCGAAGGCGCGCTCGCGGACGCTCCCGCGCGCCTGACCTACGGCGTCACCCGCGACGAGGCCGCGCGCTTCGGCCTGCCTTGCGGCGGCACGCTGCGCCTGATCAGCGAACCGTTGCGCGACACGCAATGGCTCGACCTCGTGCTGGAATCGATTCGCGGCCATCGCCTGATCCAGCGCACGGTGGACCTTCACGATGGCGCCAGCTCGGTGTCGCCCGCCGGTCCGGCCGACGGCCCGGATTTCGACGGACGCATCTTTCGCAGCGTGTACGGGCCGCGCTGGCGGCTGCTGATCATCGGCGCCAACCAGACCGCCCAGGTGCTCGCCAGCGTGGCCGCCACGCTCGATTTCCACGTCACGGTATGCGACCCGCGCGAGGAGTTCCACGGCGACTGGAACTCGTCCCAGGCGACCCTGCTCACCCGCATGCCCGACGACGCGGTGCTGGAGATCGGCACGGACGAACGCACCGCCATCGTGGCCGTCACCCATGACCCCAAGCTCGACGACATGGCCCTGCTGGAAGCGCTGAAATCCCCCGCGTTCTACGTGGGCGCGCTGGGGTCGCGCGCCAACCAGCAAAAGCGCCGCGAGCGGCTGCGGCTGTTCGACCTGGACGAGAGCCAGATCGAACGCCTGCATGGCCCGGTGGGCCTGCGCATCGCGAGCAAGACGCCGGCCGAGATCGCGGTGGCGATCGCCGCCGAACTGATCTGGGTCCGCAACACGCTGGGCGGCGCCGAAGCCGCCTACAAGCCCTCGCAAGCCAGCGCGCGCCAGGGCTGAGCAGGGCTGCCGGCCCCTGCCCCGCGCGGGCCCGGCCTACATGGGCTTGAGCGTGGTGCGGCTGTACTGATTGTTGGCCTCCACCAGGGTGGACAGCAGCTTCATGAAGATTTCCTGGTTGCGCGTGGACAGCGGCTCCAGCAGGCGCTGCTGGGCGCGCGCCATGCCTTCCTGCAGCAACCCCATGATGCGCAGCCCTTCCTGGGTGATGACCGCCTGGCGCGAACGCTTGTCGTTGGGATTGGTGCGCCGCTCCACCAGGCCGCGTTCCTGCAGGCGCTTGACCACGTCAGCCGTGGTGGTGCGGTCCAGTCCCAGCTCCATGCCGATGGCGGTCTGGTCCAGCCAGGGGCTGAGCGACAGCGCGGTCAGCACGCCGTATTGCACCGGCGTCACGTTCTGCGTCTTGCATTCCTCGTAGAACATGGCGTAGTGGATCTGGTTCAGGCGTCGCACCAGATAGCCGGGGCGCGACCACAGCACCTGTTTGGCCGGATCGAAAATCTTGCTGTCTGTCTTCTGAGTTGCGACGCGCTTCTGGGACGTCGTCTTTTTCTGTACATCCGGCACGTTGAGGCAGCTCCAATTTAGTTAGTGCACTGAGGATAATACCACCGGCCATCGCCTGTCGAGCGCCGCGAGCCGGACGCTTGTGCCAGATCAACGCCTGCCCGCGCAGGGCAAGAGCAGCCTAGCGCGCCTGCTTCGCCAGATATTCCTTCAGGACCTGCACCAGCGCCATCGCCGCCGGCGACAGGCTGCGGCCGCGCGAGGTGACCAGCCCGATCGAGCGCTCGGCCACCGGCCCGATCAGCGGACGCTGCACGATGCCGTTCTGCGCCACCGCGCCGGCCGCGATCTCGGGCAACGCCGCCACGCCGAAACCGCACTCCACCATGGAAACGATGGTGGTCAGGTGCTCGGCCTCGAAAGCTGGCGTGAAGCGGATGCGGTTCTGCAGGAAAGCCCATTCGGTGTACTGGCGCACGCTGCTCGGATGCACCATGGACACGTGCTCGGCGCCGGCCGTGTCGGCCCAGCGCAGCGGGCCGCGCGCCTTGGCCAGCGGATGCGCCTCGGGGATCAGCAGCAGGAAGCTGTCGGACATCAGCGGCACGTAGTGCAGGTCGGCCTGCTGCGGATCGGCCGCCGTCAGCGCGAAGTCCACCTCGCCGGCGCGCACCAGGTCAAAGGCCGGGCCGGACAGCGTGTCGCGCACTTTCAACGCCACCTGCGGATGGGCCTGGCGATACGCCATCAGCACGCGCGGCAGCAGGCGCGCGGCCAGCGACGGCAGCGCCGCCACCGACACCTGCCCCTGCTCCACGCTGGCGATGCCGCTGACGGCGGCGATGGCGTCGCGGAACGCCGCCTGCAGCGAGGCGGCCTGCTGCATGAAGACCTCGCCCGCCGCCGTCAGGCGCACGGTGCGCGTGGTGCGGTCGAACAGGCGCACGCCCAGCGCGTCCTCGATGCGCTGCACCTGGGTCGACAGCGCCGACTGCGACAGGTGCAGCTGCGCTGCCGCCTGCCGGAAGTTCAGCGTGCGCCCCAGCACCAGCGTGGTGTCGATGTCGCGCATCGACAGGTTGATCTGCATGTCCGCCCTCGCCCAGCCCATTGATCGAATATAAAGATCATTCTATCCAAAAAATCTGATTCATCAATCAAACAAGCTTCTCTACACTCGGCCCCCATCGCAGTGGCGCAAACGGCGCCAGGACAGACCAGGAGCAAACCATGCAGACAGACGCCAAGGCGCTGCCCAATCCGGGCGCGGCGCATGCGGTGGTGGTGGGCGGCGGCACCATGGGGGCCGACGTGGCCGTGGTGCTGACACGCGCGTCGTGCCGCACGACAGTGATCGAATCCAACCCGGACCGCGCCGCCGCACTGCCGCAACGGGTCGGCGAGAACCTGGCCCAGATCGGCCGCGAGGCCAACCTGCCGCGCCTGGCCGTGGCGGCCAGCCTGGACCAGGTGGACTGGGCCAGCGTCGATCTGGTGATCGAGTGCATTCCCGAACGGCTCGACATCAAGCAGGCCCTGTTCGCCGACCTGGCGCGCCGCGCGCGCCCCGACGCCATCCTGGCCAGCAACAGCTCCAGCTTCCCGATCAGCGCCATCGGCCAGGGACTGGACACGCGCGAGCGCATGCTGGGCCTGCACTTCTTCATGCCGGCGCACCTGGTGCCGCTGGTGGAAGTGGTGATGGCCGACACCAGCGACGAAGCCAGCGCCGACGCGCTGATCGCCTTCATGAAGCGCTGCGGCAGCGTGCCGGTGAAGGTGCGACAGGACCTGCCGGGCTTCCTGGCCAACCGCCTGCAGCACGCGCTGTCGCGCGAGGCCTTCGACCTGATCGATCGCGGCATCGCCTCGCCCGAGGACGTGGACGCGGCGGTGCGCTTCGGCTTCGGCTTCCGCTTCCTGGCGGCCGGCCCGGTCATGCAGCGCGACCATGCCGGCATCGAAGTGCACGCGGCCGCCGGCGCCACCATGTACCCCACGTTCTGCAACGCGGACCGCCCCGCGCGCTGCCTGGCCGAGCGCGCCGCCGATGGCCGCCACGGCATGAAGACCGGCGAAGGCTTCTACGCCTGGACGCCCGAGACCATCGCCGCCGAGCGCGCGCGCTACGACCGGCTGCTGCGCGCCGGCCTGGACCTGATCGCGCCCGAACTGCCGGAGATCCAGCCATGACCCACGCCGCCGATCCCAGGCCGCAGGCGCCGCGCCTGCCGCTGGCCGAATCCCCCGTCATCATCACCGTGGCGCCCAACGGCGCCTACAAGCAGGCCGCCGACCATCCCGCCGTGCCGATGACGGCCGAGGCGCTGGGCCGCGAGGCGCGCGCCTGCCTGGACGCCGGCGCGGCCATGATGCACATGCATGTGCGCCGCCCGGACGGACGCCACCTGCTGGACGCCCAGGCCTATCGCGACGCGCTGGCCGCCGTGCGCAAGGCGGTGGGCGACGAGCTGCTGGTGCAGGTGACCAGCGAGGCCGCCGGCGTCTATCGCGCCGCCGAACAGATGGCGATGGTGCGCGAACTGGCGCCCGAGGCCGTCTCGATCGGACTGCGCGAGATCGCCGTGCCCGAGATCCCGGAAGGCGAGCTGGCGGCCTTCCTGGCCTGGCTGGCCGAGCGCCGCGTGCTGACCCAGATCATCCTGTACGACGACGCCGACGTGCGCCGCTGGCAGGCGCTGCGCCAGCGCGGACTGGCGCCGGCCGGCGCCTGGTCGGTGCTGTTCGTGCTGGGCCGCTACAGCGCGGGGCAGACCTCGTCCGCCCACGATCTGCTGCCCTTTCTGGCCGCCAGCGACCATGCGCTGCCCTGGGCCGTCTGCGCTTTCGGACCAGAGGAGAACGCCTGCGTCACGACCGCGGCGGCTTTCGGCGGCCACATGCGCGTAGGCTTCGAGAACAACCTGAAGCTGCGCGACGGCGCCATCGCGCCGGACAACGCCGCGCTGGTGCGGCAGGCGGCCGAAGGCGCGCGCGCCCTGGGCCGTCCGCTGGCCAACGCGGCCGACGCGCGCCGGATCTACGGCGCCATCGCCTGATCAAGCGCCGGCGCGGCGAGGCCGGATCGCGGTTTCGCCGTGCCGCAACATTGACGGCCTGAAAGGGCTTCTGCTAAAAACTTCGACATCCGCACGTTCAACGCAATACCCCGACTGCAATGGTGAGGTGGTGTGTGTCAAACGAATCTGACGGCTATACCAAGCCCCAGGAGTTGCGAAGTTTCCTGTTCCTGACCGCGGTCATGGCGCCCGTCCTGTCGGTGCTGATCGTCGCGGGCTATGGTTTCATCGTCTGGTTCTACCAGCTCTTCGCCGGTCCCCCGGGCAGCTGATGGAGCCTGCCGCCTCCTGTAGCAGGGCCGAACGGCCCGGCTCCCCTTCCCCTGAACTGCATATCGCCAGCCTGGTGGTGCACGCCGCGCCGCGCCGGCTGGACGAGGTGCGCCGCGCGATCCTCGCCCTTCCCGGCGCGGACATCCATGGCGCCTCCGACACCGGCAAGCTGGTGGTCACCCTGGAAGCTCCCTCCACCGACGACATGATGGCGCAGATCTCCACGATCCAGCGCCTGGACGGCGTGCTGGCGTCGGCGCTGGTCTATCAGCACGCCGACACGCTGGACGCGATGAACGAGGAGATCGACGATGGCAATGGCCCGTAGGGATTTCATCAAGCAGTCCGCCGCCGCCGCGGCCGCCACCGTGGCCGGCATTCCCATCGTCGGCTACGCGCAGAACATCGTGACCGAGTCCGAGGCGGCCAAGCTGAAGTGGTCCAAGGCGCCCTGCAGGTTCTGCGGCACCGGCTGCGGGGTCAACGTGGCCGTGAAAGACAACCAGGTCGTGGCCACGCATGGCGATTTCAACGCCGAGGTCAACAAGGGCCTGAACTGCGTCAAGGGCTACTTCCTGTCCAAGATCATGTACGGCAAGGACCGGCTCACCACGCCACTGCTGCGCATGAAGGACGGCAAGTACGCCAAGGATGGCGAATTCGCGCCGGTATCCTGGGACCAGGCCTTCGACGTGATGGCCGAGCAGTTCAAGCGGGTGCTCAAGGACAAGGGCCCGACGGCCGTAGGCATGTTCGGCTCGGGCCAATGGACCATCTGGGAAGGCTACGCTGCGCTCAAGCTGATGAAGGCGGGCTTTCGCTCGAACAACCTGGATCCGAACGCGCGCCACTGCATGGCTTCGGCGGCGGTGGGCTTCATGCGCACCTTCGGCGCCGACGAGCCCATGGGCTGCTATGACGACATCGAGAACGCCGACGCCTTCGTGCTGTGGGGTTCGAACATGGCCGAGATGCATCCCATCCTGTGGACCCGCGTGACCGACCGCCGTCTGTCCGCGCCCGGAACCAAGGTGGCGGTGCTGTCCACGTTCGAGCACCGGTCCTATGAACTGGCGGACCTGACGCTGACGTTCACGCCGCAGACCGACCTGGCGATCCTGAACTACATCGCCAACCACATCATCCAGACCAAGCGGGTCAACCGCGAATTCGTCGACAAGCACACGGTCTTCCGCGAGGGCAACACCGACATCGGCTACGGCCTGCGGCCCGATCATCCGCTGCAGAAGGCGGCCAGGAACGCCGGCGACGCGGGCGGCTCCAAGCCCATCACCTTCGACGACTTCGCCCGCTTCGTCGCCAAGTACGACCTGGAATACACGTCCAAGCTGTCCGGCGTGCCGAAAAAGCAGCTGCAGGACCTGGCCGAGCTATACGCCGATCCCAAGGTGCGCGTGACGTCCTTCTGGACCATGGGCTTCAACCAGCACACCCGTGGCGTGTGGGCCAACAACATGGTCTACAACATCCACCTGCTGACCGGCAAGATCTCCACGCCGGGCAACAGCCCGTTCTCGCTGACGGGCCAGCCCTCGGCCTGCGGCACCGCGCGCGAGGTCGGCACGTTCTCGCATCGCCTGCCGGCCGACCTGGTGGTCACCAACCCCAAGCACCGCGCCCACGCCGAGGAGCTGTGGCAATTGCCCGAGGGCACGATTCCGGACAAGGTGGGCGCGCACGCGGTGCTGCAGAACCGCATGCTCAAGGACGGCCAGATCAACGCCTACTGGGTGATGGTCAACAACAACATCCAGGCCGCCGCCAACCTCATGAACGAAGGCCTGCCCGGCTATCGCAACCCGGACAACTTCATCGTGGTGTCGGACGCGTATCCCACCGTCACCACGCTGTCGGCCGACCTGATCCTGCCCGCCGCCATGTGGGTGGAAAAGGAAGGCGCCTACGGCAACGCCGAGCGCCGCACCCAGTTCTGGCACCAGCTCGTGAATGCACCGGGCGAGGCGCGCTCGGACCTGTGGCAGCTGATGGAGTTCGCCAAGCGCTTCAAGATCGAGGAAGTCTGGCCCGCCGACCTGCTGGCCAGGAAACCCGAGTACCGGGGCAAGACCCTGTTCGACGTGCTCTACGCCAACGGCAAGGTCAACCGTTATCCCAACAGCGAGCGCGACAAGGACTACGCCAACCAGGAGGCCGACGCCTTCGGCTTCTATGCGCAGAAGGGCCTGTTCGAGGAATACGCGGAATTCGGCCGCGGTCATGGCCATGATCTGGCGCCGTTCGACACCTACCACGAGACGCGGGGCCTGCGCTGGCCCGTGGTCAAGGGCAAGGAAACCCTGTGGCGCTACCGCGAAGGCAGCGACCCCTACGTCAAGCCGGGCGCGGGCTTCGAGTTCTACGGCAACCCCGACGGCCGCGCCGTGATCTTTGCGCTGCCCTACGAGCCGCCCCCGGAATCGCCGGACAAGGAATATCCCTTCTGGCTGTCCACCGGACGCGTGCTGGAACACTGGCACTCCGGCTCCATGACGCGGCGCGTGCCCGAGCTTTACCGCGCCTTTCCCAACGCCGTCTGTTTCATGCACCCGGACGACGCGCAGGCCATGGGCCTGCGGCGCGGCGTCGAGGTCGAGATCATCTCGCGCCGGGGCAAAATGCGCACCCGCCTGGAAACCCGCGGACGCGACAAGCCGCCGCGCGGCCTGGTGTTCGTGCCCTGGTTCGACGCCGGCCAGCTCATCAACAAGGTGACGCTGGACGCCACCGACCCGATCTCGTTCCAGACCGACTTCAAGAAGTGCGCGGTCAAGATCGTCAAGGTCTGAGCGGCGAACCGGAGACAACCATGAACCTACGCGTCCTGCCGCCCGCCCTGTGCCTCGCCCTCGCGTCCGCCGCCTGGGCCGCGCCGCCCGTGGAACTGGAAGACCCCATGCGCGGCCCCACGCCCATCGCCGAGGAAGCCGACCCGCCGCTCATCAGCCCGATCGAGAACAAGGACATCAAGCGGATGCGCACGTATTCGATGCAGCCGCCCACCATCCCGCACAAGATCGACGGCTACCAGATCGACAAGAACTTCAATCGCTGCCTGGCCTGCCACGCGCGCGTGAACACCGAGGAAACGCAGGCCCCGCCGCTGAGCGTCACCCACTACATGGACCGCGACAGCAACGTGCTGGCCGAGGTCTCGCCCCGGCGCTACTTCTGCGTCCAATGCCACGTGCCGCAGGCCGAGGCCAAGCCGCTGGTGTCCAACACCTACGAGGACATCGACGTGATCCTCAAGCGCCTGACCGCGCCGGCCTCGGGCAAGCGCTGACGCCGACGGGAGGCCCGCATGGTCGCACTCATCAAGCGCTACTGGAACATCATCCGCCGCCCCAGCGTGCATTTCAGCCTGGGCTTCCTGACGGTGGGCGGATTCATCGCCGGCATCCTGTTCTGGGGCGCCTTCAACACCGCCATGGAGCTGACCAACACCGAAAAGTTCTGCACCGGCTGCCATGAGATGCGCGACAACGTGTACGCCGAGCTTAAGGGCACCATCCACTTCACCAACCGCTCCGGCGTGCGCGCACTGTGCTCCGACTGCCACGTGCCGCACAACTGGACCGACAAGATCGCGCGCAAGATGCAGGCATCCAAGGAAGTCTGGGGCAAGATCTTCGGCACCATCAGCACCCGCGAGAAATTCGTCGACAAGCGGCTGGAACTGGCGCGCCACGAATGGGCGCGCTTCAAGGCCAACGATTCGCTGGAATGCCGCAATTGCCACAACTATGAATACATGGACTTCACCCGCCAGAGCGTGCGGGCGCAGAACATGCACTCGACCTACCTGGCCGACAAGAGCAAGACCTGCATCGACTGCCACAAGGGCATCGCGCACCAGTTGCCGAACATCCCGCCGGGCGAGTTCTCGTCGGCGCCCGCGACGGGCAAGGAAAGCGCAAGTGCGGCCCGCTGACGCGCCGCCGCCCCTGCTGGCCGCGCACGGCATGATCTGCCCCCGGGGCGGACCGGCCGGGTTCGGTCCCGTGGACCTGGAACTGCACGCGGGCCGCCTGCTGCACCTGCGCGGCGCCAACGGCAGCGGCAAGACCAGCCTGCTGCGCATGCTGGCCGGACTGCTGCGCCCCCTGGCGGGCGAACTGCTGTGGCGGGCCGCGCCCGTCCGGCGCGACCCCGCCGCCTACTTCGCCGGCATGGCCTACCTGGGCCACGGCAACGGCCTGAACGGCGCCCTGAGCGCGCGCGAGCACCTGCGCTGCGCCCTGGCGCTGGCCGGCACGCCGCGCGCCGAGGCCGACATCGGCGCCGCGCTGGCCCGCTGGCGGCTGGATGGCTGCGCCGACGCATCCGCCGCCCGCCTGTCGCAGGGCCAGGGCCGGCGGTTGGCGCTGGCCGCCGTGGCACTGGGCGGCAAGCCGCTATGGCTGCTGGACGAACCCGACGCCGGCCTGGACGCCGCCAGCCTGGACCTGCTGCGCGAGGCGCTGCGCGTCCATCTCGCGGCCGGCGGCGGCGCCGTGGTCGCCTCGCACCGCCAGACCGCCGAACTCGTGCAGGCCGGCATCGCATCAACCCTGGACATGGATGGCTACGCGCATGCTGGCGACGTTGCGGCTGTTGGGACAACGTGACCTGAAACTGGCCTGGCGACGCCCGGCCGAAACGCTGGGCGCCACGCTGTTCTTCATCGTGGCCGGCACGCTGTTCCCGCTGGCCGTCGGCCCCGACCCCGAGCTGCTGCGCGCGATCGGCCCTGGCGTGCTCTGGGTCTGCGCCCTGCTGGGCCTGCTGCTGGGCCTGCAGCGCCCGTTCGGCCAGGACCTGGACAGCGGCGCGTTGGACCAGCTGCTGCTGTCCCCGCATCCGCTGCCGCTGCTGGTGGCCGTGAAGCTGGCGGCGCACTGGCTGTCGGCCTGCCTGCCCCTGGTCCTGGCGGGCCCGGCGCTGGCGCTGCAGTTCGGCCTCGCGCCCGAGGCCATCGGCGTGCTGGCGCTGTCGCTGCTGCTGGGCACACCGACGCTGGCGCTGGTGGGCGGCCTGGGCGCGGCGCTGACGCTGGGCCTGCGCGGCGGCGCGCTGCTGCCGCTGCTGGTGCTGCCGCTGTGCGTGCCGGTCCTGATCTTCGGCAGCGGCGCCGTCGCGGCCACGCAGGCGGGCCTGCCGGCCGGGCCGCAGCTGTCGCTGCTCGGCGCCTGCCTGTGCCTGGCCGCGCTGCTCTGCCCCTGGGCCACATCGGCCGCCTTGCGCGTCGCGCTGGATTGAGGAATGCCCATGCCTGAACAGCCCCTCCTCGCCCCCGCCACGCCGTCCGCCGCCGGCGGCTGGCTGCGCTATGCCTCGCCGACGCGCTTCCACCCCCTGGCCGGCCGCCTGGTTCCGCTGCTGGCGCTGGCCGCCTGCGCCTGCGGCGGCCTGGGGCTGTATGCCGGACTGGCGCTCGCGCCGGTCGACGCGCAGCAGGGCGAGGTCTACCGCATCCTGTTCATCCATGTGCCGGCGGCCTGGATGTCCATGTTCCTCTACCTGCTCATGGCCCTGTACGCGGCGCTGGGGCTGATCTACCGCACCCGCCTGTCGTTCATGATGATGCGCGCGCTGGCCCCCACCGGCGCGCTGTTCACCTTCCTGACCCTGTGGACCGGCGCGTTGTGGGGCAAGCCGACCTGGGGCGCCTGGTGGGTCTGGGACGCCCGGCTGACCTCCGAGCTGCTGCTGCTGTTCCTGTACCTGGGCTTCATGGCGCTGCAGGCCGCCACGGACGACGAACGCCGCGCCGACCACGGCGGCGCCATCCTGGCGCTGGCCGGCGCGGTCAACGTGCCCGTCATCTATTTCTCGGTGCGCTGGTGGAACACGCTGCACCAGGGCGCCAGCATCACCTTCACCAGCGCCCCCAGCATGGCCGACCCCATGCTCGGCGCCATGCTGCTGATGGTGGCCGCGTTCTGGCTGTACGGCGCGGCAGTGGTGCTGGCGCGCGTGCGCGGCATCATCGCCGAACGCGAGCCGGCCGCCCTGCTTGCGGGGGCCCGGCGATGAGCCTGGACACGCTGTTCTCGCTATCCGGACACGGCCCCTATCTGCTGGGCGCCTACGGGGTGACGCTGGCCGCGCTGGCATTGGAGGCGCTGCTGCTGTGGCGTCGCGCCCGCAAGCGCCGGCAAGGCCCCGGCGCGGACCTGCCATGAAGCCGGCCATCTCCCCGCGCCGGCGCCGCGCCCTGTTCCTGGCGGGCGGACTCGCCCTGCTGGCGCTGGCCGCCGCGCTGGTCATCAATGCGCTGCGATCGAACCTGGTGTTCTTCTTCAGCCCCACCCAGGTGGCGGCGCGCGAGGCGCCCCGCCATGGCAGCTTCCGCGTCGGCGGGCTGGTCGAGCCCGGCTCGCTGCGCCGCGACGCCGACGGCCTGACGCTGCGCTTCCGCGTGACCGACACCGCGCACGCCGTGCCCGTGGTCTATCGCGGGCTGGTGCCCGACCTGTTCCGCGAAGGCAAGGGCGTGGTCGCCGCCGGCAAGCTGGGCGAGGATGGCGTGTTCCGCGCCACCGAGGTGCTGGCCAAGCACGACGAGAACTACATGCCGCCCCAGGCCGCCGACGCCCTGCAGCGCGCGGCCGCCGCGCCCCGGCGGGAGGCGGCCCGATGATTCCCGAGATCGGCCTGTTCAGCCTGATCCTGGCGCTGCTGGCCGCGCTGGCGCTGGGCATCCTGCCGCTGGCCGGCGCCGCGCTGGACTGGCAGCCGGGACTGCGCGTGGCCCGGCCGGCGGCCTTCGCCCTGTTCGGCCTGACCACCGTCGCCTTCGCCTGCCTGTCGCTCTCTTTCGCCCGCAACGATTTCTCCGTGCTGTACGTGGCGGCCAATTCGCACGCCGACCTGCCGCTGGCCTACCGCTACGCAGCGGTCTGGGGCGGCCACGAAGGCTCGCTGCTGCTGTGGCTGTACCTGCTCACCGCCTGGACGCTGGCGGTGGCGCTGTTCAGCCGGCGCCTGCCGCCGGCCTTCGCCGGCCGCGCGCTGGCGGTGATGGGCTGGATCGGCGTGGGCTTCCTGCTGTTCCTGCTGTTCCTGTCCAACCCCTTCGAACGGCTGATGCCGGCCGCCATGCAGGGCCGCGATCTGAATCCGCTGCTGCAGGACCCGGGCATGATCCTGCATCCGCCCATGCTCTACATGGGCTATGTGGGCTTCTCGGTGGCCTTTGCCTTCGCCATCGCCGCGCTGCTGTCCGGCGAGCTGGACGCCATGTGGGCGCGCTGGGTGCGGCCCTGGACGCTGGCGGCCTGGACGTTCCTCACGCTGGGTATCCTGCTGGGCAGCGCCTGGGCCTACTATGTGCTGGGCTGGGGCGGCTGGTGGTTCTGGGATCCGGTCGAGAACGCCTCGTTCATGCCCTGGCTGGCAGGCACCGCGCTGATCCACTCGCTCATCGTCACCGAAAAGCGCGGCGCGTTCCGCAGCTGGACCGTGCTGCTGGCCATCGGCGCCTTCTCGCTCAGCATCCTGGGGACCTTCCTGGTCCGTTCCGGCGTGTTGACGTCGGTGCACGCCTTCGCCGTGGATCCGGGACGCGGACTGTACATACTCGGCTTCATGACGCTGATCGTCGGCGGCTCTCTGACCCTGTATGCCTGGCGCGCGCCCAAGGTCGGGCTGGGCGGCGGCTTCGGCCTGCTGTCGCGCGAATCGCTGCTGCTGGGCAACAACGTGGCGCTGGCGGTGGCGGCGGCCTCGGTCCTGCTGGGCACGCTGTACCCGGTGGTCCTGGACGTGCTGGATTGGGGCAAGATCTCCATCGGCCCGCCCTACTTCGAAGCGGTGTTCGTGCCGCTGATGGCGCCGGCCATCTTCCTCATGGGCGTGGGTCCGGTGGCGCGCTGGAAGCGCGCCGAAGCGCCGGACCTGGCCCGCCGGCTGCGGCTGGCCTTCGGCGTCAGCGTCGCCGCCGCCGTGCTGGCGCCGCTGGCCATGCCCGGGCCGGCGCGGCTGGGCTCGCCCCTGGTCGTGCTGGGCCTGTGGCTGGCGGGCTGGTCCGTGGCCAGCGCCTGCGCGCACGCCTGGCAGCGGCTGAACGACGGCGATGGGGCCTGGACTCGCCGGTTGCCGCGCCAGCCGCGCGCCTGGTACGGCATGCTGCTGGCCCATGCCGGCATGGGCGTCTTCATCGCCGGCGTCACGCTGGCCAACGGCTACGAGGTCAAGCGCGAGCTGCGCATGGCGCCCGGCGCGGTCGAGGAAGCCGGCGGCTACCGCTACGCCTTCGTCGGCCTGGAGCCGGCCGCCGGCCCGAACTACACGGCGCAGCGCGCGCGCTTCGACGTCTCGCGCGACGGCCGGACCGTGGCCGTGCTATATCCGGAAAAGCGCCTGTACACAGCCCAGGACATGCCGCTGTCGCAGGCCGCCATCGACAGCGGTTTCAGCCGCGACCTGTTCGTGGCGCTGGGAGAGCCGGCCGGCGGCGACGCCTGGACGGTGCGCCTGCAGACCAAGCCCTTCATGGCCTGGATCTGGGCCGGCTGCCTGCTGATGGCGCTGGGCGGCGCGCTGGCCGCCAGCGACAAGCGCTATCGCGAAGCGCGCGCGGCCCGGCGCGACGCCGCACCGGCGCTGACGACCCGCCGGGGAGAGATCTGATGCGCTACGTGCTGCCGCTGGCCGCCTTCCTGGCCATGGCCCTGTTCCTGGCGCTGGGCCTGTCGCGCGATCCGCGCGCCCTGCCCTCGGTCAAGGTCGACAAGCCGGCGCCGGCCATCGGCCTGCCGGTGCTCGGCCAGCCCGGCCAGCGGCTGGACGTGGACGCGCTGCGCGGCCAGGTCTGGCTGCTCAACGTCTGGGCCTCCTGGTGCGGACCGTGCCGGGACGAACTGCCGGTGCTGCGCGACGCCAGCCAGCGCCACGCCATTCCGCTATACGGCCTGAACTACAAGGACAAGCCCGAGGACGCGCTGGCGTGGCTGGCTCGCAACGGCGACCCCTATGCCGCGTCCGCCAGCGATCCGGACGGGCGCGTGGGCATGGACTATGGCGTCTACGGCGTGCCCGAGACCTTCATCATCGACCGCGACGGCCGGGTCCGCTACCGCCAGCTCGGGCTGATCACGCCCGCCATCTGGCGCGACCAGCTGCTGCCCCTGATCGAGTCGCTGCGATGACGCGCGCGCTGCTGCTCCTGATGCTGGCCCTGCATGCCGCCGCGCCCGCCCTGGCCGGCGAGACCACCGTCCCGCTTGCGCCCGCGCTGGCCGAACGCGCCGACCGGCTCGCGCACGGCCTGCGCTGCCTGGTCTGCCAGAACCAGAGCCTGGCCGAATCCAACGCCCCGCTGGCCGAGGACATGCGCGCGCTGATCCGCAAGCAGCTCGCCGAGGGCAGATCCGATCGCGAAGTCATGCGCTTCTTCGAGGACCGCTACGGCGATTTCGTGCGCTACGACCCGCCGTTCAAACCCGCGACCTGGCTGCTGTGGCTGGGACCCTTCGCGCTGCTGGCGGCGGGCGCGGCGGTCCTGTGGCGCGCCATCCGGCGCCGCCAGGACCCGCGCGCCCCGCTCACCGAGCAGGAACGCGCCCGCGCGACGCGCTTCCTGGACACCGAACCATGACCGCGCTCTGGCTCACCTTCCTGTTCCTGCTGCTGGCCGCGCTGCTTTGCCTGGTGGCGCCGCTGCTGCGCAAGACCGCCGCTGCCGCGACGGGCGCCGCCGAGGATGGCCTGCGCGACTTCTACCTGGCGCGGCGCGAGCAATTGCGGCTGGACGCGGCCGGCGGCGCGCCGGACCTGGCGGCCGAGGAAGAGCTGCAACGCGAACTGCTGCACGACCTGGCGCTGCGCCGCTCGGCGCGGCCGGCCCTGGGACGTCCCGGCGGACAGCGCGCCGCCCTGGCCACGGCCTGCCTGCTGAGCGTGACCGTGCCGCTGGCCGCGGCGGCCCTGTACGGCAAGCTGGGCAATCCGCGCGCGGCGGCCAGCGCCGCCCAGGTCGCCGCGCCGCAGCCGCACGAGGCCGACGCCGGCGACGACATGGCTCTGGCGGTCAATGCGCTGGCGCAGCGGCTGCGCGCCGCGCCTGGCGACGCCGATGGCTGGTACATGCTGGCCAGGTCCTATGAAACGCTGGGCCGCTACGGCGACGCCGTGGCCGCATACCGGGAAGTGCTGCGCCTGTACCCCGGCCAGCCCTCGGTGCTGGCTGACATGGCCGATGCCCTGCTGTCCGCCAACCAGGGCGCGCCCGACGCCGCGTCGATTGCCGCCGTCGCCCAGGCGCTGGCGGCGGAGCCGGATCATCCCAAAGCGCTGGCCCTGGCCGGCATGATGGCCTTGCGGCGCGGCGACGCGGCCGAGGCGCTGGGATACTGGGAGCGCCTGCGCCCGCTGTTGCCGCCGGATTCCGAGGCCGCGCGCCAGATCGAGAGCAATATCGCGCAGGCTCGGAACCTGGCCGCAACGGCCGGTCCGGCGCGCGCAACGATGGCCGCGCCAGCGCCGGCATCGGGCCCGACGCCAGGGCCTGCGTCCGCCAGCGCGCCGGAGCGTATCAGCGGACAGGCCCGCATCGCCGACGCGCTGCGCGCGCGGGTCCAGCCCGGGGACACGGTATTCATCCTGGCGCGCGCCATGGCCGGACCACGCATGCCGCTGGCGGTCCTGCGCCTGCGCGTCTCGGACCTGCCGCGCGCCTTCTCGCTCGACGACAGCCTCGCCATGTCGCCCGCCGCCCGGCTGTCGGCGGCCGGCGGCAAGGTCCGCGTGGAGATCCGCGTCAGCCGCGACGGCCTGGCCGCCGCGCAGCCGGGCGACGTGGCCGGCGCGCTGTCCGACGTGGCGCCCGGCAGCGCCGGCCTGGACCTGGTGGCCGACACCATCGCGCCCTAGCGCCTGTCGCCGTACTGCCGGCGCCATGCAGGCAAGGGCAATTGCCCGCTTCGAAGGAACCGCAAGGCCCGGCGAGGTCACACAAGGCTGGACGGCGCCCAATTCCGGCTTGCCGCGAACACTCGAACGCGCCATCGCGCGCATGGAGAACGGGCATGACCCTGACGGCCGACGCGTCTGCCTTGAGCTACTGGTACACGCTCGCCCGCGCCTGCGACGAGGGCGATGGCGCGAAGCACATCGGCATTGGCGCGAACGGCCTGCCATGCCTGGCCCCCAGCCCGCCCCCCAGGGTGGACAAGCATGCCAATGCGGGTGCCGTGACGCCATATCAGCAGTTCCTGACGCTGATCACGGGCGCTTCGCACGGCGTGGCCAGACTGATGTTGGAACGCGACATCGACCCGGAAGAAAAGCTGGCGCCCAGCCTGCGCCTGTCCACGGTGAAAACCTGCCTGCAGCATGCGGGATTCTGGGAGGGTCATCGGCTGCCAGACGACTGGCCGGCGCTGCCGGACTCGCTGCAGGGCGCGCGCGTGTTGCCGGATCGCGAGTCGAATCTTCCCCAGGCCTTCGATCAGATCCAGGCAGCGGTGCAAAAGAGAATCTCCGAAGCCTATGCGCGGTTGCCCGCCGGCGCCGGCACGCCGGCGAAGCTGGCGGCGATCATGCAGCTGCTCTGCGACGCCAGCGCGTTGCGCGAGAGGCTCGGCAAGGAATATGTCGATGCGATCCGCAACCTGCTGAGCCTGGAGGCCGCACAGCTACGCTTTGCCTCGGCCCTGCGCGACAGCGGATTTCCCTGCTTCGCGCAGATGCGCAATCCGCAGCGCGACGGCTACCGCCTGTTGATGGACGGCGACGATGCCGACTTCTGCAATCCCGCCCTGTACGAAGATGAGAGAGGCTACATGGCCGCGATGATGACCGCATTCACCAATATGCTGGGCGTGGTCAGGGAAAATCGACGGCTGGATGGCGCTCTCTTCGAGCAATACCACCGTTGGGCGGTGGAAGGCGTGAAGCACGACAATGGAACGGACCTTCCCCGGAACTATCGCGACAACGCATGGGTCACGTATGGCGCGGACTTCGGTGATGGCGATCTTGGCGTGAACCGCAAGCTCGAGTGGTTTGAGCGTCGGGAAAAATACTCGCCCCGTCAGCTATGGAGCGAGCTGAAAGGCGCCGGCGGCCATATGCGCGTGCACGCGTTCCCTCGGTCAGAGGAACAGTGCCGCGCGAAGGCCGACCAGATCATCAACGCACACTACGAGCGGATGGCGCTGTTGCAAGACACGCCGGGCCACGAACGCGAGGCCCTTGTGCTGGCATCGATCGCCGAATGCTGCCAGACCCTGGAGCAACACCACCTGTTCCCGGATGGGAACATACGCACCATTGCATTCCTGGTCCTGAATCACATGCTGCTCGAAGAGAACATGCTGCCCGTGACGCCGCATGATCCCAATCGGCTCGACGATCGCACCGGCGCGGAAATGGTCGAGCTGATCCGGCAGTGGCAGAACCGCTTCAAGGCATTGCAGGCAACCGACGCGCAATAGCCGGCAACGGCATCAGCGCGCCGCCAGGAACTGCCGCATGCGCTGCAATTCCTCGTCCAGCGCGCCCCGGAAGTCCGCGCCCCTGGGCGCCGCGCCGGCCACGTAGCCGAACGCCGGCTCCACGCTGCCGTCGCGCGCCGGCAGATTGGCCCAGCCGATCACGCGGCCCTGCCAGAGCATCGGCAGCGCGTAGTAGCCGAACTGACGCCGGGCCGGCGGCGTGTAGGCCTCGAACTTGTACGTCCAGTCCCAGAACAGCGTGAAACGACGCCGGTCCCAGACCACGGGATCGAAGGGAGCCAGGAGCCGCAGCCGCTCGTCGAACGCGTAGCGGCGCGAGCGCGGGTTCTCGTCGGCGGGCCAGTACCAGACGGTGCCGTCGATGCGGCAGCTCGCCAGCTGTTCGCGCGCGCGCCGCAACGCCGCCTGGATCGGCGCCGCCATGTGCGGCGCGCCATAGCCGAGCAGGCGCGCCAGATAAGTCAGGCTGGCCGCCGGCAAGGGCGCGTACTTGCGCACGACCAGATCGATCAGGGCCTGCGCGCGCCGGGCGCTGGCGGCCGGGCCGCCCTCGGCCGGCGGATGCGCCACCGCCTCGTAAACGCGCGTGCCGCTATCGCGCCGCTTCACCCGCAACAAGCCGCGATAGTGCATGTCGTCGAGCAGCTGCGTGCTGGCGTTGCTCGAGCCGCCCCAGTAGTTCTTCACGCGCCCATGCGCGAAGTGCTGATCGACCTCGCGCGGATGCACCGCGCCGCGCGCCCGCACGAAGTCCAGAACGTCGGCCGCCTTGCGCCGCGTCTCGGCGCTCCAGGCCTTGCGCGCCTGGCGCGGATGCATCAGGGCCAGGTGCTCGCGCGGCAGGAAACCGTAGTTGACCAGGCAGTCCTCATCGATCGCCAGGCGCGCGTAGCGGCTTTCCAGATCGCCGGCGCGGTAGTCCTTGACGCGGTGGCGCAGCGTCAGGTCCTGCGCCCGCGCCGGGGCGCGGATCGGATCGGCCTGCACGAAGCCCAGGCGGCGGATCGCCGCCGGCAGCGTGGTCGGGGTGAACAGGCTACGGGCGACGGCATAGCGGCGCAGGTCTTCGAGGCGGGGGTCCATGGTCAGATTCCGCCGCTCACGTCGAGGATGGCGCCGTTGGCGTAGGTCGCTTCGTCCGAGCAGAGCCACAGCACCGCGGCGGCGATTTCCTCGACGCGTCCGCCCCGGCCCATCGGCACGCGCGCGGCCACGCGATCGACGCGGTCCGGCTCGCCGCCGCTGGCATGGATCTCCGTGTATATGGACCCGGGGCGCACGGCGTTGACGCGTATGCCCTCGGCGCCAACCTCCTTGGCCAGCCCGATGGTCATGGTGTCGAGCGCGCCCTTGGACGCCGCATAGTCCACGTATTCACCAGGAGAACCCAGGCGCGCGGCGGCCGAGGACACATTGACGATGACGCCGCCCGCGCCGCCGTGCCGCTTGGACATCCGGCGCACCGCCTCGCGGGCGCACAGGAAGGGGCCGACCACATTGGCCTGCATGATGCGCTGCAGCCGCGCGGCGTCCATCTGCTCCACCCGCATCTGGGTCTCCAGGATGCCGGCGTTGTTCACCAGCGCGGCGACCGGTCCCAGCTCGCGGTCCGTGGCGCTGAACAGGGCCAGGATGCCGGCTTCGGTCGACACATCCGCGCCCACGGCGACGGCGGTGCCGCCCTGCCCACGGATCGCGTCGACCACCGCCTGCGCGCGATCGGCGCGCGACTTGTAGTTCACGCACACGGCGTAACCACGCGTGGCCGCGAGCGCGGCGACGGCGGCGCCGATGCCCCGGCTGGCGCCGGTCACGATCATGACTTGCTTCATTGCTGTGTTTCCTGCCCGTGGGAATGAGTAGGGATGGAAGAACCGTGCAGGGTTGATAATAGCCATCCATTCAAGCAGCGGAAAGAAAAGCCATATGGGCAGCATGATCATTGCGGGCGTTCTTATCGGCCTGATCGCCACGGCCCTGTCGGATCTTTGGGCAGTGTTCCTCGAAAAGGCATTCAAGGTGCCGAACTACGGCTTCGACGTCGTCGGCCGCTGGATCGGCCACATGGCGCGCGGGCAGTTCCTGCACAAGCCGATCTTCGCCTCGCAGCCGATTCCCGGCGAGAAGATCATCGGCTGGATCGCGCACTACGCGCTGGGCGCAGCATTCGGCTTCCTGCCGATCCTGCTCGGCGGCGGCGCGGGCTGGATTGCCAATCCGACATGGCTGGCCGCGATCGGAGCGGGCCTGCTCACGCTCGCAGTGCCCTTCTTCATCGTGGTTCCCGCGTTCGGCATGGGCGTGCTCTGTGCGCGCGCGCCGGATCCATGGGCGGCGCGCCGCCAGGGCGTAATCGCGCATCTGTACTACGGCGTCGCGCTGTACATCGCCGCGGTACTCGTGGCGATGTTGATGCGCTAGGAAATTCTCGACGTGAACGCGCCCTGGGCCGCCGCCCTGGCGTGCCTGGATCTGCCCGCGGCGGCCTTGAGCAGGCGCTGAAATGTCGGGCATTGCGCGTGGTTGGCGGCCGGACATTCGGCGGCATGACGCAGCCCCTGGCTCATCGCGCGCAGGCGCTTGATGGTCGCGTCGATCTGGTCCGCCTTGGCCAGCAACACCTGTCTGTCCACCCGAGGGCTCCCGTCGACTGGCAGCATGGCGCTGATCTCGTCCAGCGACAGCCCTCCGGCCTGCCCCAGCGCAATCAAGGCCAGCTGATCCAGCACGTCGGGCGCGAAACGCCGTCGCTCGCCCGCCTGGCTGACCGCCGTGATCAGGCCTTTCTTCTCGTAGAACCGCAAGGTGGAGGCGGGCAGGCCCGTGCGCCGGGCAACGTCCGAGATATCCATGAGGCGTCGCTTGACTTGAAGTTGACTTCAACTTCTATCATGCCTGCGCATTCGGATCTCCGCAATCGAAAGGAAGGGAAATGATATCGACGGACGCAACGGCAAGGCAGGCCCGGACAGGGACCGGCGCGGCGCGGGCCATCCCGCTATCGGTCCATCTGCTTGCCCTCAGCCTGTTTGCAATGGGCAGCGCCGAGTTTCTGATGGGAGGCATACTCCCGATGATCGCGGCCGATCTGCGCATCACGCTGCCGGCCGCGGGCGCATTGATCTCAGCGTTCGCGGTGGGCGCGCTGATTGGCGGGCCTGCATTTGCCATTCTGGCGCTGCGCTGGCCCGGCCGCCGCACCCTGTTCCTCAGCCAGATGGCCTTCATGGTCGCGACGGTAGTCAGCCTGCTTGCGCAAGGCTATTGGTCCATCCTGACCGCGCGTTTCGCGATGGGCCTGGCCTATGCCTGCTTCTGGGCGGTCGCGGCGGCAATGGCCGTGCAGCTCTCGCCGCCCGATCGGCGCGCCAAGGCGCTTGCCATCGTCGTAAGCGGCTTGACCGCCGCGATGGTCATCGGCGGACCCGTCGGCACATTCATCAGCGATGCGGCCGGCTGGCGCGGCGGCTTCTGGGCGGTGGTGGCGGTAACGGCGATATCCGCGGTGGCCGGCCTGGCGGCGCTGCCGGCAAAGACGCCCGGCCAGGCCGCCGTGCCGGACCTGGGCATGGAACTGCGTGCCATGAAGCGTCCCGCTCTTTGGGTGGCCTATGCCACGACCATGGTCACCACGGCGGCCTACATGGGAACGTTCGGCTACCTGGGCGCCCTGCTGCTGGACGTGAGCGGTGTCGCCGCCGCCTGGCTGCCCGCCGTGCTGACCCTGTTCGGCGTCGGCGCCTTCGTCGGACTGACGATTGGAGGCCGAACCGCCGATCACCACCCGTTCCGCACGCTCGTCACGGGAACCGTCGGCCTGATCCTCGCGTCCGCTGCCATGGCGCTGTTTGCCTCCCATCGGGAAACCACCATCGCACTGGTATTCCTGCTCGGCCTGGCGGGCTTCCTGCTGAACCCGGCGGTCTGGGTTCGCGTCTACACCTTGGCGCCAGATGCGCCGATGCTCGCGGGAGCCACGAACTCATCCGCCTTTCAGGCCGGCCTGACGCTTGCGCCCCTGCTCGCGGGCCTGCCGCTCAGCCTGGGCCACGGCTTGCCCTCGGTGGGCTGGATCGGCGTGGCGCTGGGCGTGGCCGCGCTTGGCTTGGCAGTCCTGGACAGACGGTTGAGCGGCCAGGGAACTCGCAACAGGTCGTGATAGATTTGTCCGAGAGTCGCCGAACGACGCGTTGCATCGGGAAATCGGTCCAGGCATGCGACAGGCCGGGAAACAAGCGCGACCTGCCTGATACGGTTCTCAGCGCTGTTCCACCGGAACTGAACCCGCAATCGGCGGCGGGGCGGCAACGCTGTGCGCCTGCACGATGCCCGCCCCGACCAGGATCAACCCCACGCCCACCAGACGCCCCAGCGCGATGGGCTTGGGCGCCAATCCCATCAGACCGAAATGGTCGATCACCAGCGACGCCAGCATCTGCCCCGCCATCACGCTGACGATGAAGCTGGCCGCGCCCAGCTTGGGCGTCAACACCAGCGCCGCCGTCAGATAGGCCACGCCGGCGACGCCGCCCAGCCAGAGCCAGGCCGGCCCCTGGACCGCCGCGCCGACCGTGGGCGCCGGCACGCGCATGACGAACAGCAGCGGCAGGACCACCACGATGCTGACGAGCAGCGACGTGAGTGTGGCCCATAGCGGATGACCCAGCATGCGTCCCAGGGCGGCATTGCTGCCGCCCTGGAAGGGCACGGCGGCGCCGGCCAGCAAGGCAACGGCCATGGATAAAAGACTGGAAAGAGACAAAGACCCGTTCATGGCAGGCGCTCCAATGAAATCAGCAAGGACTTCATCGTGATTCATTCGCATGCGGAATGGAAATTCTAATTCCGCACATATACTATTCGTGTAATGGATGATCTTCGCCGCATCGACCTCAACCTGCTGTTGACGCTCCAGGCGCTCCTGGCGGAAAAACACGTCACCCGCGCCGCATTGCGCCTGTACAAAAGCCAGCCGGCGGTGAGCCACGCGCTGGCGCAGCTGCGCGACATCTTCCAGGATCCCCTGCTGATCCGCCAGGGCGGCGGCATGGCCCTGACACCACGCGCTCGGGAACTGCAGCAACCGCTGGAAGCGGCGCTCGGGCAACTCAACGCGCTGTTGCACAAGGGCGAATTCGACTCCTCGCGAGCCGTGCGCCGCTTTCGCGTGGCGCTGTCCGACTATGCGGCCCACCTGCTGCTGCCGCCGCTGCTGCGGCAACTGCGCGCCCAGGCGCCGGGGATAGACATGGCCATCAGCCAGGCCAGCCGCGAGGCCATGCTGGCGCAACTGGCCGACGGGGAAATCGACCTGGCGCTCGGCGTCTTTCCAGACGCGCCCGGCGACATCAAGCGCGAGACGCTGTTCGAGGAACACTTCGTCAGCGTTGCCGACCGGCGATCGCTGCCCCCCCAGGGGCGACCTGCCGTTGCCGCAATGGCTGGAGCGCCCCCACGTATTGGTCGCGATGCGACCCGACGCCGAAAACGAGATCGACGCCGCGCTGAAGGCGCAGGGCCTGCGCCGGCATGTCGCCCTGACGCTGCCGCACTGGAGCGCGTCGACGGAAGTGCTGGCCGGCACCGACCTGATCCTGACGGTTGCCAGCAGGGCCCTGGCGAACGTCGCCTCGGGCAAGGCCTTGAGACAGTTCAAGCCGCCCTTCGACCTGCCGTCATTCTCATTCCAGCAGGCATGGCACGGCAGGCGCGATTCCGATCCAGCGCTTTGCTGGCTGAGAAGCGTCGTGATCAGCTGCTGTTAGTGCGGATTGGCGCGGGCCAGCGCCGCCAAGAAACCAGGTGCGAACGAAAACAGGCGCCGCCCACGCGGGCGGCGCCTGTACTCACCTCACGGACGAACCGACGGATCCGTCTAGACGCGCTCGATCCTGGCCGGCAAACCCTGCCGCACCGCCGCGCCCGACACCCAGTCGATCCACACGTTGGCATGCGCCCCGCGCGTGGGATCGCCGAAGCCCAGGTCGTTCAGGTTCACCCCGGCGGCCAGCGCCGGATTGTGCGGCATGGCCTTGCCGTCGACCACGTGCGCGCGCGCGCCCAGCTCGGTATGCCCGTAGCCGTGCTCGATGCCCACCGCGCCCGGCTGGATGCCGTCGCGCAGCAGCGCCAGCCCGATCACCGACCCGCCCGGCGTGACGATGCGGACCTTGTCACCGTTGCGCAGCCCCAGCCGCTCGCCATCCTGGCGGTTGATCGACACGGGGTTGTGCGGGTGCACCTGGCGCAGCCGGTCCACGCCGATCGAGATCGAGCTCATCAGGTTGGACTTGAAGGAGCTGAGCAGGAAGGGCCAGTCCTGGCGCGGATATTCGGCGCGCACGTCGCGGCCGTCGGCCAGGCGCGCCGGATACCAGGTCGGGCAGCCGCTGTAGCGCTCGCCGGTCATGGCATGCCGAAAGCCCGCCAGCTCCTCGCTCCAGACCTGCAGCGGCTTGGCCCAGGCCTGGCGCGTCTGCCCGGCCTCGGTCCAGGCGTCCTGCATGCGGTCGAAGCGCCCGCCCCGGCTCATCAGCATCGCCACCTGGCGCCACTCGCCCGGCTTGAGCTTGGCCTGCAGCAGCGCGGCGTAGCGGTCCACGCCGGTCAGCGCCATGTCGTCGTCGCTGGCCTCTGGCACGGGCTTGCCGGCGGCGTAGGCGATGTTGGCCATGCCGCGCAGGAAGAAGTCCTCGGGTGTGTCCAGCGCGTACTTGGCGCCGTCCTTATCCGTGATGGCGCCGGCGCCGAAGCCCGGCATGCCCAGGCGCTTGGCGCAGGCGATCAGGAAGGTTTCCAGGCACACCGGCTCGTCCGTGGCGGTGCGTGCCACGCGCGGCTGCACGGCGGGCCAGCGCACGGTGGAGGCCTTGGCGATCACGTCCGCCCAGGGCGCGGACATGCCCCAGCTTTCATAGGTCACGGTGTCCGGCACGATGTAGTCGGCCAGCGCGCTGGTCTCGTTGATGAACGGATTGATCGAGACGGCCAGCGGCAGCGCGCGCGGATCCTTGAGCTTGTCGGCCAGGGCCTGGCGAAAGCCCGCGATGCCGTAGACCGGATTGCTCATGTGGTTGAACCAGACCTTGGCGCGATACGGGTAGCCCGCCAGCGCCGAGGCCAGCATTTCCGAGCTGAGTCCGCCGGTGGCCGGATACCAGGGCGCGGCGGCCGGATAGGCCGGCTGGCCCGCCGCCTTCTTGCGCTTGAATTCGCTCGACTTCTCGTAGGGGAAGCGATTGCGCGACAGGCCCACGCCCTTGGGCGTGGCGCGGTTGGCGAAGCCGGCGATGTTGTAGCGTGGGCCCGCGCCATAGGGCGGAAACGGACCGGCGTCCAGCACCAGCCCGCCCTCCACGTTCAGGTTGCCGACCAGCGTGTTCAGCATGGCGATGGCATAGGCGGTGTAGAAGCCCGCGCCGCTCATCGTGCCGCCGTGGGCATCGGCCACGGCGCGCTTGCCGTAGCTGGTGAAGCGCCGGGCCAGTTCGGCGATCTTGTCCGCCGGCACGCCGCAGAGCGCGGCGTACTCATCCAGCGTCTTGCGGCGCGCTTCCTCGCGCAGCAGCCACAGGGCGCTGCGCACGGCCAGCGCGCCGGGCGCGCCGTCCAGGCCGGGCGTCGCCACGGCGTCCTCGACGTACAGCTGCGCCTCGGCCGCGACGGTGTGCGGCGCCAGCGTGCCGTCGGCCAGGCGCACCACGTACACGTCTTCCCATTTCTCGTCGGCGTCGGCCGGCTTGGCCCAGCCCAGGTCGGCGCCGCGCAGGAAGCTGCCCATGCGCGGATGACCGGGTTCGGCCACCACCAGATGGGTGGCGTTGGTCCAGGCCGCCTCGCCGGCCGCCTTCATGGCCTGCGGGCCGGGCTGGGCCAGCGCGCGCGCGTCGTGGCGCTCGTTATCCAGGATCCAACGGATCAGGCCCATCGCCAGCGCCAGGTCGCTGGCCGGGTTGACCGGCACCCATTCATTGCCCGAACCGGCCGACAGGCTGGACGAGGCCGGCAGCACGGGCGACACCACCACATACTGGAAGCCCTCTTCCTGCGGCCGCGTGCGCGCCTCGGCCAGCTGCCGCGCCTGGCGCTGGAACGGGTTGCCGGCCTGGGCCGGCGCCGCGCCGATGAACAGGCCGAAGCGCGCGTTGTCCCAATCCGGCTTGCCGTGCGGCATGCCTTTCAGGTCGCCCAGCGCGGCGCCCGCGCCCACGCGGAAGCTCTGTCCGCAGTATGAACCGTGGTTGCCGAAATTGACCGTGCCGAAGGACTGGCCCGCGAAGCGCTGGATCAGCGGCGTGCGGCCCTCGTTCGACGCGTCGGTGAACAGGAACTGGTTGACCTTGGCGCCGTACTCCGGGTTGGCCGGATCCAGCGGCGTCTCGCGGTCGTAGATCGCGCGCAGGCCGTCCACATGGCCCTCGCCGAACAGGTCGCCACCCTCGCACACTTCCTGCACCAGCTGTTCGAAGGAAATGGTCTGCCACTTGCCGGCGCCGCGCGGACCGACGCGCTTGAGCGGCTGCAGCACGCGATACGGGCTGTGCAGCTGCTCCAGCATGGCCGAGCCGCGCGCACAGGACGTGGCGCGGCCTTCCAGGCCGTTGTCGCCGCCCAGCTGCGCGTAGACTTCGCGCACCGGCGTCTCCATGGCGGCCGGGCGCGTGGTGGCCAGCGGATGATACGGATTGCCGGCCACGCGCAGGATGCGGTTTTCCTTGGCGTCCACGCGCAGGCGCACGCCGCACTGCGTCCAGCAGCCCAGGCAGCTCGACGGGCTGACCGTCTGTCCCGGCTGGGCGCTCAGCACGCCGGAGACCGGGTCGATGCGGAACTCGGGCGTCAACGAATTGCCTCGCACCGCATGCGCCGTGGGCGCGCCGGCCGTGCCTTGCGCCAGGCCCTTGACGGCCTTGACCACGGTCTCGCCGTAGCCGGCGGCGAACGCGGCCATGCCACCCGCCACCACGCCGCCGCGCAGCATCAGCTTGCGCCGGGCTTCGTCGCGCGGCTGTTCCTGGGTCGATTCCGGCGCGTCCTGCGCCATGCCGGGCTTGCCGGTCTTGTCGTCTTCGTGTTGCTTGTCCATAGCTACTCTTTCCTCAATCCTTGCTGCCGCCGGCTCAGGCCGACACGCCGCGGTCGCGGGCCGGGAACAGGTCCAGCGCGTAAGTCACCGCCGCGACCAGCGCCACGCACAGACCCAGCACGCCCGCCATGCCCAGCAGCCCGTCGCTGCCCCAGGGCATGTCGTACAGGTACAGGCCGGCGCCATACTTCGGCACGCCCTGCACGCTCATGAACACCACCCAGCGGAAGATCCAGGCCGCCGCCAGCATGGTCAGCGCCAGTGCGCCCGAGGCCAGCGGCGTGGCCAGCGCGCGGGCCGGCTTCTGCAGCAGGCCGACGATGCAGAAGCCCGTGGCGACCGCGCCGGCCAGGCTGATGCGCCAGATCGGGAATTCGCGGAACAGGCGCAGCGCGGCCTCGAACGACGGGTCCACGCCCAGCAGGCCCAGCACGGCCCAGGCCCCCGCGCCCAGCGCCATCAGCACCACCGCGCTCAGGCTGAGCTGGCGCAGCATGTCCACCGGCAGCGCCTTGAGCCCGCCGGGCAGCCAGCGCGCCACCAGGAACATGGCGCCCAGCGCGCCCAGCCAGGCGGTCAGCGCGAAGTTCACCGGCAGGAACACCGTGTGCCACAGCGGCCGCGAGCGCAGCACCATGACCTCGGCGCCGGTGTAGACCAGGATGGACACGGCCGACAGGGCCAGCGCCACGCCCAGCAGGCGCATCAGGCCCGTGCGGCCCCACCACCAGGCCGCGCCAAACAGCACGGCCAGCCCCACGAAGCAGGGCAGCAGCAAGGCGCCCAGCCACATCCACGACCAGGGCGTGGCATGCGCGTAGAAATGCCAGAAGCGGCCCGGCTGGTGCAGGTCGGCCAGCAGCGAGATGGGCGCGGCGATGGCGCTGACCAGCAGCACCGCCACCGCCGACGGCAACAGCCGCCGCGCCGGCGAGCCGGGCTTGCCGAAGGCCGAGAAGGCCGCCGTCAACGCCGTCGTGGCGCTGATGCCGACCAGGAAGAAATACTGCACGGCCCAGGGCAGCCAGGCGGCGTCGTAGACCGGCGTGAGCAATTCAGAAATCTGCATGAAAATCCCCTTCCCGTCTCAATGTCCACCGGCCAGCCGCACGCCGCCCTGGCCGTCCACCTGATGCACGAACGCGTCGGGCAATCCGATGTAATAGACGTGCGGATCGGTCTTCATCTCGGGCTTGAGCACCTTGATGTCGGCCTTGTTCTCGGCCATCAGGCGCGAGATCGCGCTGTCCGGATCGTTCAGGTCGCCGATGATGCGCGCGCCGCCCACGCAGCTTTCCACGCAGGCCGGCAGCAGGCCGACCTCGAGCCGGTGCTCGCAGAACGTGCACTTGTCGGCGGCCTGGGTCTCGTGGTTGATGAAGCGCGCGTCATACGGACAGGCCTGCACGCAGTAGGCGCAACCCACGCAGCGTTCGTTGTCGACCAGCACGATGCCGTCCTCGCGCTGGAAGGTGGCCTGCACCGGACAGACCGGCACGCAGGGCGGGTTGTCGCAGTGGTTGCACAGGCGCGGCAGCATGACCATGGCGGCCTGGCCCTGGTCGGGCACGACCTCGTACTGCAGCACGGTGGTGCGGAACTGCCCCACTGGCGGCTGGTTCTCCAGCGAACAGCTGACCGTACAGGACTGGCAGCCGATGCACTTGCGCATGTCCACCAGCATGCCGTAGCGCTTGCCAGCCATGCCCGGCCGCCGTGGCGGCTGGCCGTTGATGCCGGGCATGGCCTCGGCGTGTATCGGTATGACGGTGGCCGCGGCCCCCAGCCCGAGCAATCCCTTCAGGAAGCCTCGCTTGCCCGGGAGAGGGGTTTCCGGGGGGCTTGGGGGGGTACGCATATGCTTCTCCGTGCTTTCAGCTAGTTGTTGGAATTAACTTATCACCCGGAGTTATATAGAGCGTTGACCTGGATCAATTAGGGGACGGAATAGTGGGAAAATCGCGGTCCGGCCACGCCTGGACGCACATGGACGCGCGCGAATGCCCGGCGGCGGGCGACGGATGACGTCTGACGGCCACAGGCGACAGACGGCGGCGGGCGGCGGCATCCGCCGGCCGGAAAGGCAACGGGCGTGGGCGCTCAGCCCTGCCCGGCGGGCAGGCTCAAGCCGGACCGCCAGGCGGCCAGCTTCTGTTCATAGCTGATGGCGGCATGCGCCGGGCTGGTCGACGGCAGGTCCAGGCAGACGAGCGGGTCGGCCAGCGCGGCCGGCAGCGACGGCAGCACCTGGCGCCGGAACAGGCTGGCGGCCTTGCCGCCGTTCAGGCAAACGCGGCGCAGCCGCGGATGCGCGCGCAGGAAGCCGGCGAAGTCGTTGGGCACCGCATTGCGGATGTCGGCGTCCAGGCTGCCTTCGCGCTCGCACCCTTGCAGCACGTCCCACAAGGCCACGCCGGCCTGCGTCAAGCGCTCCAGCCGCAAGGCATAGTCCAGCGCCGGATCGAAGCCGAGGATCTCGGCCGCGATCGGCCAGAAGGCGTTGCGCGGATGCGCGTAGTAGCGGCCCTGGCGCAGCGAGATGGCGCCGGGCATGGAGCCCAGCACCAGCACCCGGGCCTGCGGCGTCGTCACCGGGGCGAAGCCCTGCAGGACCGGCGCGTCCGCCGGCGCCGCCCCGTCCCGCGCGTGGCGCGCGGCCTGGCTGGCGGGCCGCCCGGCGGCAGGAGCGCTGTCTGTCTTTTTCATGCCGCAAGGATAGCGCGCCGTTCGCGAACGTCGATTGCCGGACGGCGCAAGCCCGATGCGCGATGCCGGCCCGTGATCGTCCGATGGATGGAACGGTGCTTGCCAGCGGCGGCACTACCGCTATGGCCGGGCCGCCCTTATCTTCTTACTCATGACGAACGGCCCCGCAGGGGCCGCGCAACAGGAACTGACGCCATGAAGAAGATCCTCGGCCTGCACGCCAGCCCCCGTCCCCACTGGGTGGGCGACGGCTTTCCGGTGCGCTCGCTGTTCTCGTACAACGACAGGGACAAGGACACCAGCCCCTTCCTGCTGCTGGACTACGCCGGCCCGGCGCATTTCGAGCCGGCCGGGCGTCCGCGCGGCGTGGGCCAGCACCCGCATCGCGGCTTCGAGACCGTGACCATCGTCTACAGCGGCGAGGTCGCGCACCGCGACTCCGCCGGCAATGGCGGCGTCATCGGTCCCGGCGACGTGCAGTGGATGACGGCGGCCTCGGGCATCGTGCACGAGGAATTCCATTCCGACGCGTTCACCCGCCAGGGCGGCGAGCTGGAAATGGTGCAGCTGTGGGTCAACCTGCCCGCCAAGGACAAGATGGGGCCGGCCGGCTACCAGGGCATCCAGGCCGCCGACATCCCGTCCGTGGATCTGCCCGACGGCGCCGGCACGCTGCGCGTGATCGCCGGCAGCTATGCGGGCCACGCGGGGCCGGCGCGCACCCATACGCCGATGGATGTCTGGGACGTGCGGTTGGCGGCCGGCAAGTCGGCGCGCTTTCCGATCGCATCGGGCCGCAACAGCATGCTGGTGGCGCTGCGCGGCACGCTGTTGGTGAACGGCGAGTCGGTGGCGCGCGATGCGCAGCTGGCGCTGTTCTCGCGGGACGGCGAGGATATTACGGTCGAAGCCAACAACGACGCCGTCTTCCTGGTGCTGTCGGGCGAGCCGATCGACGAGCCTGTGGTGGGTTACGGCCCGTTCGTGATGAACACGCAGGCGGAAATCGTGCAGGCCTTCGCCGATTTCAGGTAGACGGCCACCCCCGAGGCGCTCACGCGCCTCCCACTCATGGGGGCGCCGCTGCGGACCGGCAAAGCCGGCTCCGCGCGGCCCCGGTCACAGCGTTCTTGCAGTGGTCGGCGATGCCAGACTTGCAGCCTCTCTTGCTGGCGAGGATCCGCATCAACCCGGCGGATACCGTACTTCCAGGATATCCAGTTCCTCGATGCCGCCCGGCGTGCGCAGCACCACGGTGTCGCCTTCCCTGGCCTTGATCAGCGCGCGCGCCACGGGCGAGATCCAGCTGATCTTGCCGGCCAGCGGCTCGGCCTCATCCACCCCGACGATGGTGACGGTGTGGTCCTCGCCGGCCTTGTCCGAGTACAGCACGGTGGCGCCGAAAAAGACCTGGTCGCGGTTGGGCTGGATGGCGGGATCGACCACTTCGGCGATGTCCAGGCGCTTGGTCAGGAAGCGCATGCGGCGGTCGATCTCGCGCAGACGTTTCTTGCCGTAGAGATAATCGCCGTTCTCGGAACGGTCGCCATTGGACGCCGCCCAGGACACCACCTGCACCACCGAGGGCCGCTCCACGTTCATCAGGTGCGCGAGTTCGCCGCGCAGCCGCTCGTAGCCTTCAGGCGTCATGTAATTCTTGGTGCCCGCCGGCAGGGCCTGGGCCTGTGGCAGGTCATCGTCGTCATCGTTGTCGGATTCTTTGACAAAGGCTTTGTTCATGGCGGCGGCGCCGCGTGGGCGCGATCAGGATCAATGGCGTGGCGGAGCGGACGCGGGGCGTCCGCTAGAACCAGTCGTGCCAGACTGGCTTCAGGTCCGGCGGCAGCGCGGGCAGGCGCCCGAGATCCATCCGGCTTTCCGTGGGGCTGTGGAAGTCCGAGCCGCGCGAGGCCAGGAAGCCGTAGCGACGCGCCACGTCGGCGTACTTGCGGGCCTCGTCGGCCGTATGGCTGCCGGTGTTCACTTCGATGCCCTCGCCGCCCAGCTCGATGAACTCATCGAACAGCGCGGCGAATTGCAGCGGCGTGTACTTGTAGCGGCCCGGGTGCGCGATGACGGCGCGCCCGCCGGCGCCGCGTATCCAGCCCACGGCCTCGGCCAGCGTGGCCCATTGCATCGGCACGTGGCCGGCGCAATCGTCACCCAGATACTTGTTGAAGACGGTCTGCACATCCGGGCAATAGCCGGCCTCGACCAGGTAGCGGGCGAAGTGGGTGCGGCTGATCAGCTCGGGATTGCCGGCGAAGGGCAGCGCGCCCTCGTAGGCGCCGGGCATGCCCATGCCGGCCAGCCGCTCGCCGATGCGCTTGGCGCGCTCGGCGCGGCCGGCGCGGGTCTTGCGCAGACCCTCGGCCAGCGCCACGTTGGACGGGTCGAACCGCAGGCCCACGACATGCACCGTCAGGCCGGCCCAGGTGACAGAGATCTCGACCCCGGTGGCGAAGCGCATGCCCAGTTCCCGGGCGGCCCCGGCGGCCTCGGCCAGTCCGCCGATCTCGTCGTGGTCGGTCAGGGCCCAGACATCCACGCCGTTGGCATGCGCCCGCGCCGCCACCTCGCGCGGCGCGAGCGCGCCGTCCGAAACGGTGGAATGGCAATGCAGGTCGATGTTCAGAATGGGCGAGGTCATGGGCCTATTGTAGAGAAGCGGGAAATTGCTGCACAGCGCCGCAACCGCGCCATTGCCCGCCCCACGGGGCCGGCCGGCGTCCCCGTTTCCCCGCCAGCAGCGTCAGTCCAGCAGGAAGGCGGCCACAGGCTCTATCTGCGCGTCCGACATCAGCGTGGGCGCATGGCCCACGCCCGGTATCACGACCGCGCGCGCCCGCGGATTGCGCTGAAGCATTTCGTCCACGGTGACGGTTGTCAGCAAATCGGACTGTTCGCCGCGCACGATCAGCACCGGGCAATCCGTGCCCACATAGCATTGCCACAACAGCTGCTCGCCCGCCGCCAGTTCCTGCGGGGTCTGCGCGGCCAGCGGCTGCGCCAGCGCCAGGTCGTAATGCTTGACCCAGCGCCCGTCCTGCTCGGGATAGACGTAGCGGGCCAGCTGCGCCCATTGCTCGTCGCTGTGCGGCCCGAACGGCAGCGAATCGGCGCGCATCGCCGCGACCGCCTGCTCGAAGGAATCGAACTCGCGCGGCATGCCCACGTACTGGCCGATGCGGGCCAACGCACTCAGCTCCAGCCGGGGGCCGACGTCGTTCAGCACCATGCGGTCGAAATGCAGCCCTTCCTGCGCCGGCGGCATGCCCGGATGCGGTCGCATGGCCGCCGCGGCCCGCGAAAACGCCGCCGAGCCCGACAGCGCCATGCCGATCAAGCCGCCCATCGACGTGCCGACCCACGCCAGCCGCGCCGGCTTCAGGCGCGCGATCAGCGTGACCATGTCCGCCGCGTACTGCGGCACGGTGTAGAACGCGGGATTGGCCAGCCAGTCGGAACGGCCGCGTCCGACCACGTCGGGGCAGACCACGCGATAACGCCCGGCCAGCCGTCGCGCCAGCGCGTCGAAATCGCGGCCGGTGCGCGTCAGGCCGTGCACGCAGACCAATACCTGGTCGTTGGCCGGATCGCCCCATTCCCAGTAGGCCATGCGGTGCAGGCCGGCCGGACTGGCGCAGGTGACATATTCCAGGCAGGGTTCCAGGCTGGCTTGCCGCATCGAGACGCTCCAAATCGCGAAGATGGCCGGTATCTTATCGGATGCGCCGCAGGCGCGCGCGGCCCGCCCGCCCCTTTTTCCCGACGCGGCGTCAGGGACTTTCAGATTCCTGTGAGGCTTGTGTTGCAGGATATAGTGGTTAAGATTGGTTCAGCCTATCGCCGCCATTCAATCATTGCATTGGATGCGCGCGCGCTTTGGGGCCAAAGTAGCCAGCTTCACGCCTTGCCAGATCAGTCATCCCCGAATTGATATGGAGTCCACATGGAGCAAAGCAGTCCCTCCTCCGTCGATCACGATCGTCATGCTTCCCCGCCGGGAGCCGCCCAGCATGCCTCCCCGCCTCCCGAACCGCCCCGCGTGCTGCAGGACCTGCTGGCCCGCGCCGACGTGCAGCTCAACGGCTCGCGTCCCTGGGACATCCAGGTACATGACAAGCACATGTACGAACGCGTCTTCACCAGCTGGTCGCTGGGCCTGGGCGAGTCCTACATGGACGGCGAGTGGGACTGCGACGCGCTTGACGAGCTGTTCACCCGCCTCCTGCGCGCCGACCTGGGATCGGCCGCCATGGGTATCGCGCGCGTCAAGCTGATCGCCGAGCATCTGCGCCACAAGCTGTTCAACCTGCAGTCCAAGAGTCGCGCCTTCGAAGTCGGCGAACAGCACTACGACGCCGGCAACGACGTGTTCGAAGCCATGCTCGACAGCCGCATGATCTATTCCTGCGCCTATTGGGAAAACGCCGCGACGCTGGAAGAAGCCCAGTACGCCAAGCTCGACATGATCTGCCGCAAGCTGCGTCTCAAGCCCGGCGAGACGCTGCTGGACATCGGCTGCGGCTGGGGCGGGCTGGCCAAGTTCGCCGCCGAGAACTACGGCGTGAAAGTCACCGGCGTGACCGTATCCAAGGAACAGCTGGCGCTGGCGCAGCAGCGCGTGCAGGGCCTGCCGGTGGAACTGCTGCTGCAGGACTACCGCGACCTGCAGGGCAGCTTCGACAAGGTCGTCTCGGTGGGCATGTTCGAGCACGTGGGTCCGAAGAACTACGACACCTACTTCACCAACGTGCAGCGGCTGATGGCCCCCGAAGGCATCTTCCTGCTGCACACCATCGGCATCGCCGCCACCAGCCAGAGCACCGATCCCTGGATCGACCGCTACGTGTTCCCCAACGGCAAGCTGCCCTCGGCGGTGGAAATATCCACCGCCGTCGAGGGCCGCTTCATCATCGAGGACTGGCACAACTTCGGCGCCGACTACGATCGCACGCTGATGGCCTGGTGGGACCGGTTCCAGCGCGCCTGGCCGCAGCTGGAGGCACGCTACGGCAAGCGCTTCTACCGCATGTGGCAGTACTACCTGATGTGCTGCGCCGGCTTCTTCCGCTCGCGCGAAGGCCAGCTCTGGCAGGTGATCCTGACCCATCCGCAACGCGGCGACACCTATCGTTCGCTGCGCTAGAGGGGGGAAGGCCCACCCCCGAGCGCTACGCGCCCCCCTCAAGGGGGCGCAGCTGCGGACCGGCAGAGCCGGATCCGCGGGCCCCGCTTGGAATGGCTACGGCCTACGCTTGGGATAGCTACCGTCAACACTTGCGGCGGCCGCCGCGCAGGATGCCGGGGACCTTACGAGCCCGCTGCATCCTCGCGGATCATGTCGGCCGCCCGCTCCGCGATCATGATGGTCGGCGAATTGGTGTTGCCCGAGGTGATCAGGGGCATGATCGAGGCGTCGGCGATGCGCAATCCTTCCAGCCCGTGCACGCGCAGGCGCGCGTCCACCACCGCGCCCTGGTCCGGTCGCCGGCCCATCGCGCAGGTGCCCACCGGATGGAAGATGGTGGTGCCGATCTTGCCGGCCGCCTGGCGCAGCTCGTCCTCGCTGCGGTAGGCCGGACCGGGCAGCCATTCCTCGGGCCGGTAGCGGCTCAACGCGGGCGAGGCCGCGATGCGCCGCGCCAGCCGTATCGAATCGGCCGCCACCTTCAGGTCTTCATCCGTGCTCAGGTAGTTGGGCCGGATCAGCGGCGCCGCCTGCGCATCGGCCCCCTGCGTGTGCACGCTGCCGCGCGATGTGGGCCGCAGGTTGCACACGCTGGCCGTGAAGGCGTCGAAGCTGTGCAACGGTTCGCCGAAAGCGCCCAGCGACAGCGGCTGCACGTGGAATTCCACGTTGGCGCGGGCCTGGCCTTCGTCCGAGCGGGCGAACAGGCCCAGCTGCGACGGCGCCATGCTCATCGGACCGCTGCGCTTGAGCAGGTATTCCAGGCCGATGCCGGCCTTGCCCCACCAGGTGGCGGCCAGCCGGTTCAGCGTCTTGACGCCCTGCACCTTGATGATGACGCGCAGTTGCAGATGATCCTGCAGGTTCTCGCCCACGCCGGGCAGCGCGTGGCGGATATCGATGCCGGCCTCGCGCAGGCGCGCCGGCTCGCCCACGCCGGACAGTTCCAGCAGCTGGGGCGTATTGACCGCGCCGGCGGCCAGCACCACCTCGCGCCGCGCGCGCACGGTCTGCTCGCGGCCGTCGCGCAGCAGGCGCAGGCCGACACAGCGCATGCCCTCGAACAGCAGCTCGCGCGCATGGGCGCCGGTCAGCACCTGCAGATTGGCGCGCTGGCGCACCGGCCTCAGGAAGGCCTTGGAGGTGTTCCAGCGCCAGCCGCCGCGCTGGTTCACTTCGAAGTAGCCGCTGCCGAAGTTGTCGCCGCGATTGAAATCGTCCACCGGCGGGATGCCGGCCTGGTCCGCCGCCTGGGCGAAGGCTTCCAGGATGTCCCAGCGCAGCCTCTGCGACTCCACCCGCCACTCGCCGCCCGCGCCATGATGCTCGGACGCGCCGCGATGATGGTCCTCGCTGCGCTTGAACACGGGCAGCACCCGGTCCCAGCTCCAGGCTTCGTCACCGCTCAGCGCGGCCCACTGGTCGTAGTCCTCGCGCTGGCCGCGCATGTAGATCATGCCGTTGATGGACGAGCAGCCGCCCAGCACGCGGCCGCGCGGATAGATCAGCGAGCGTCCGCCCAGGCCGGGCTCGCTGGCCGTGCGGTACATCCAGTCGGTGCGCGGATTGCCGATGCAATGCAGATAGCCGACGGGAATGTGGATCCAGTGGTAGTTGTCGCGCCCGCCGGCCTCCAGCAGCAGCACCCGCGTTGCCGGATCGCGGCTCAGCCGGTTGGCCAGCACGCAGCCGGCCGACCCCGCGCCCACGATGATGTAGTCGTATGTCTCCATATGCGCTTCTTATGGTTGTTGCCCCGGTTTTGCAGGCCGGGAAAACCGCCCGGGCCTTGCCGTCCCGGGGGAGTACGCTGTTTTGCCGTCACTTTCGCCCAGGCATCCACGGCTGTCCAATGATTTGTTGAAAAGCGCTTCATAAGCGTCTCTAATAAAGCTCAGCCCACTTTCCGGATCCGGCCATGGACCTGAAGCACATCCGCAGCTTTGCCGCCGTGGCGCGCGAAGGCAACCTGACGCGCGCCGCCGAGCACCTGCACCTGACCCAGCCCGCGCTCAGCCTGCAGCTCAAGAACTTCCAGGAATCGCTGGACCTGACGCTGTTCTCGCGCAGCGCGCAGGGTCTGTCGCCCAACGCCGACGGCCGCGCGCTGCTGCCGCCGGCGCTGCGCGTGCTGGACGCGCTGGACGATTTCCAGCGCGCCATCGCCACGCTGCGCGACACGCTGCAGGGCGAATTGAGGCTGGGCACCATCCTCGATCCGGAGTTCCTGCGCCTGGGCGCCGCCTTGCGGCACCTGATGGCGCGCTATCCCAAGCTGCGGCCCATGCTGCGCCACGGCATGTCCGGCTCGGCGGCGCGGCTGGTGCGCGCGGGCGAGCTGGACGCGGGATACTTCCTCGGCCCGCTGGACGCGCCGCGCGCCCAGCCGGCGCTGCACGCGCAGCCGCTGGCGGCTTTCTCGTACTACGTGGTCGCGCCCAAGGGCTGGGGTCAGATGGTCAGCGGCCGGGGCTGGAAGGAGATCGCCGCCCTGCCCTGGATCTGGACGCCGCCGGACTCGGTCCACCATCGCCTGCTGGCGCGCAAGTTCGCCGAGCTGGATGCCGTGCCCAACGCGGTGGCCGAGGTCGACCAGGAGGCATCCATGCTGGATCTGGTGCGCTCGGGCGTGGGCCTGTCGCTGGCGCGCGACTCGCTGGCCCTGCGCGAATCGCAGACGCACGGCCTGCTGCTGGTGCAGGGACTGGAGATCCGCACCGAGCTGTCCTTCGTCTGCCTGGCCTCGCGCAGCGGGGAACCGCTGGTGGCGGCCGCCTTCGACGCGGTGCGCGCGGCCTTCTCCTGATATGGCAGCCGCGCGTCTGCACGCAGCGGACAACGCGCGCGCTATCCGGACAGCCGACATGACGCCGCGTAAATAAACACGCAATACCGGCATTGCGCGGATAGCAGGCGCAGGTCCCGGCTATGTCCGCGCGCCCCCCCGGCCACACCATGCGTCTCAATGAAACCGCGGCGCCAGGCGCAAGCGCCCGCCGCGAACGAGGCCAACTCCAAAGGGGAAATCGCATGAAGGATCTGGAAGGCAAGGTCGCCATCGTCACCGGCGGCGCCACCCTGATCGGCGCGGGCGTGGTGCGCGCGCTGCGCGGCTACGGCGTGCGCGTCGCCGTGCTGGACGTGGACGGCGCGGGCGGCGAGAAGGTCGCCGCCGCAGACCCGCAAGGCTGCCGCGCCTGGCAGGTCGACATCACCGACGACGCGCGACTGGAACAGTGCGTGGCCGAGGCCGCCAGGCACTTCGGCCGGCTGGACTTCCTGGTCAACCTGGCCGCCACCTACCTGGACGACGGCGCGGCATCGGGCCGCGCGGACTGGCTGCGCGCGCTGGACATCAACCTGGTCAGCGCGGTCATGGCCGCGCGCGCCGCGCGCCCCCACCTGGTGGCCTCCGGCGGCGGCGCCATCGTCAACTTCACCAGCATCTCGGCCAAGGCCGCGCAGACGGGCCGCTGGCTCTATCCGGTGTCCAAGGCCGCGCTGGTGCAGCTCACACGCAACATGGCGATGGACTTCGCCGGCGACCGCATCCGCGTCAATTCGGTGTCGCCAGGCTGGACCTGGTCGCGCGTGATGGACGAGATCACCGGCGGCGACCGCGCCAAGACCGACCGCGTGGCCGCCGACTACCACCTGCTCGGCCGCGTCGGCGATCCGCGCGAAGTCGCCGACGTGGTGGCCTTCCTGCTGTCGGGACACGCGTCCTTCGTCACCGGCGCCGACTACGCGGTCGACGGCGGCTATTCGGCCATGGGTCCCGAGCAGGCCAAGCCCGCCATTCCGCGCCTGGCCGAGTAAGGCCCGCGCCATCCTTCGCCGCAATCCGGACATTCCATTCAGGAGAACTTGATGACTCGAATCGCAATCGTGGGCGGCGGCCAGGCGGGCATGCCGCTGGCCCTGGGCCTGCTGGACAAAGGCTATGACGTCACCGTGGCCACCAACCGCAAGCCCGACGAGGTGCGCGCCGGCCAGGTCATGTCCAGCCAGTGCATCTTCGACCCGGCGCTGCGGATCGAGCGCGACCTGGGCATCGACGAATGGGGCGATGCCTGTCCGCCTGTCCAGGGCATCGGCTTCGCCGTGCCGCATCCCGAGCAGGCCGGCGCCAAGGTCATCGACTGGGCCGCGCCGCTGGACCGCCCGGCCCAGGCCGTGGACCAGCGCCTGAAGATGCCGGTGTGGCTGGAGCGCTTCGCCGCGCGCGGCGGCAATCTGCTGATCCAGGACGTGGGCGTGGCCGAGCTGGAAGCGCTGGCGCAAAGCCACGACCTGGTCATCCTGGCCGCCGGCAAGGGCGAGGTGGTCAAGCTGTTCGAGCGCGACGCCGCGCGCTCGCAGTTCGACAAGCCGCAACGCGCGCTGGCGCTGACCTATGTGCACGGCCTGGCGCCCACGCCAGACTATTCGCGCGTGTCCTTCAACCTGGTGCCCGGCGTCGGCGAGTACTTCGTGTTCCCCGCGCTGACGCTCAGCGGCCCCTGCGACATCATGGTGTTCGAGGGCGTGCCCGGCGGCCCGCTGGACTGCTGGCGCGACCTCAAATCGCCAGCCGAGCACCTGGCCGCGAGCAAGCGTTTCCTGGACACCTACCTGCCCTCGGAAGGCGCGCGCGCCGCCAAGGTGGAACTGACCGACGCCAAGGGCATCCTGGCCGGCGCCTTCGCGCCCACCATCCGCAAGCCGGTGATGACGCTGCCATCCGGCAAGCTGGTGTTCGGCCTGGGCGACGCGGTGGTGGTCAACGATCCGGTCACCGGCCAGGGTTCGAACAACGCCACCAAAGCGGCCAAGGTCTACCTGGACGCGATCCTGGCGCACGGCGACGCGCCTTACACGCGCGCATGGATGGAACAGACCTTCGAGCGCTATTGGGACTATGCCAAGTGGGTGGTGCAATGGACCAACTCGCTGCTGCTGCCGCCCCCGCCGCACATCCTGCAGGTGCTGGGCGCGGCGCAGCAGTCGCCGGGGCTGGCCGGCCTCATCGCCAACGGCTTCAATCATCCGCCCAGCTACTTCCCCTGGTGGAGCGACGCCGCCGAGGCCGGCGAGCTGCTCAAGCGGCACCAGGCCGTGGCGCGCGCCGCCTGACCGCCCGTGCATGAGGAACCCAGCATGAGCACGCTCCTGGCCGTCCGGCAATGCCATGAAGCCCCCGCCTGCGCCGCCTGGGGCAGCGTCGACCTGGCGCCCCGCGCGCTGCGCGACCTGCTGGGCAGCTACCCGACCGGCGTGGCCATCGTCACGACGCGCGCCGCCGACGGCCGCAACGTGGGGCTGACCATCAATTCCTTCGCCTCGCTGTCGCTGGATCCGCCGCTGGTGCTGTGGAGCCTGGTGAACCGCTCGCCCAACCTGGCGGTGTTCCGCGACAGCGCGCATTTCGCGATCAACATCCTGGCCAGCGGCCACGAGGCGCTGGCGCGGCGCTTCGCCGATCCGGCGGTGCCGGACAAGTTCGCCGACGTGACGGTGCGCGAGACGCCCGAGGGCGTGGCCGCCATCGACGGCGCGCTGGCCACCCTGGTCTGCGCCCACGACCACTGTCGCACGGTGGGCGACCACCTGCTGCTGGTCGGCCAGGTGGTGCGCGTGGCCAGCCAGCCCAGCGAACCGCTGGTGTTCCATGCCGGCCGCTTCACCTCGGTGCCGGCCCGCGCCCCGGCCATCCCCTCATCCCAACCCGGAGATTCCCAGCCATGAGCGCCCCGGCCCTCCTGCCCGAACTGGCCCTGCGCATGGCGCGGGGCGCCGTCCGCGTGGTCGACCTGACCCAGACCCTGTCGCCCTCGTTCCCGGCGCTGCAGCTGCCGCCGCAATTCGGCCAGGTGCAGGCCTTCAAGATCGAACGCATCTCGCACTACGACGAGGCCGGCCCCGGCTGGTACTGGAACAACTTCTCCTGTGGCGAGCACACCGGCACGCACTTCGACGCCCCGGTCCATTGGATCAGCGGCCGCGACCATCCCGCCAACAGCGTCGACACCATCGCGCCCGAGCACTTCATCGCGCCGGCCGTGGTGCTGGACGCCAGCGCCGAGGTCGCGCAGAACGACGACTGGCTGCTGACCGTGGAATTCATCCAGGACTGGGAGCGCCGCCACGGCCGCATCCCGCCGCGCGCCTGGGTGCTGCTGCGCAGCGACTGGTCGCGGCGCGCGCAGGATCCTGCTGCCTTCCTCAACCTGCGCGAGGACGGCGCGCACACGCCCGGCCCGACGCAGGAAGCCGTGCAATGGCTGATCCGCGAGCGCGACGCGCACGGCTTCGGAGTGGAGACCATCAACACCGATGCCGGCCAGTCCCATGCCTGGCCGCTGCCCTATCCCTGCCACACGCTGATGCATGGCGCCAACCGCTACGGCCTGCAATGCCTGAAGAACCTGGATCAGCTGCCGCCGCAGGGCGCCATGATCCTGGCCGCGCCGCTGAAGATCGAGGGCGGCTCAGGCAGCCCCTTGCGCGTGCTGGCGCTGGTGGAGCAGGCATGAGCGCGCCGACCGAAACCCAGGTGGTGTTCGTCGGCAGCGGCATCAATTCGCTGGTCGGCGCGGCGCTGCTGGCCGTGCGCGGCAAGCGCGTGCTGGTGCTGGAACGCAACGACCGGCTCGGCGGCTGCATCCGCACCGAGGAACTGTTCCCCGGCTACCGGCACGAGGTGTTCTCGTCCTGGCATCCGCTGTTCGTCGGCAGTCCGGGCTATGCCGAACTCAAGTCCGAGCTGGAGCAGGCCGGGCTGGAAGTGCTGTGCGGCGACTATTCGACCGGCCTGGTCGGGCCGGACGGCCGGGGCCTGGCGCTCAGGCAGGACATGGCCGACGCCGCCCGGCGCCTGGACGCGCTCTCGCCCGGCGACGGCCAGGCCTTGCAGGACATGGCCGCGCGCATGTTCGGCGAGGACGCCGCGCTGACCTTCGGCCTGCTGGGCAAGAATCCCTACAGCTGGGATCTGCTCAAGCTGCTGTACAGCGAATGGCGCAAGCGCGGGCTGGACGGCATGACCGCCTTCGCCGCCGGCGCGCTGGAGAATTTCCGCCGCTGGTCCGAGCGCACGCTGCGCTCGGACGCGGCGCGCGCGCTGATCGCGCCCTGGACCTTGCACTCCGGCCTGGGGCCGGACGATGCCGGTTCGGCGCTGATCGGCAAGCTGACCTTCGCCGCCGTGGTCAGCGGCGGCATGCCCGTGATCAAGGGCGGCGGCAGCCGGCTGGTCGAGGCGCTGGCCCGCGTCATCGAGAATCGCGGCGGCCAGCTGCTGACCAACGCGCAGGTGGACCGCGTGCTGGTCGAGGGCCAGGGACGGCGCGCCCGCGCCGTCGGCGTGCAGCTGGCCGACGACGGCCGCGTGCGCGCCCGCGACGCCGTGGTCTGCAACGTCACGCCGCAACAACTCTACGGCCAGCTGCTGCCCGACGCGCCGCCACCGGCGCGCGAGCGCGCGCAGGCCTACCGCTACGGCCGTGGCTGCATGCAGCTGCATTTCGCGCTGAACGCGCCGCCGGCCTGGACGGAGCCCGAACTGGTCAAGGTGCCGCTGGTGCACCTGACCGAAAGCCTGGAACAGGTCTGCGCCTCTGTTACCGAGGCCAACAACGGCCTCTTGCCCTCGCGCCCGACGTTGGCCATCGGCCAGCCGGTGGCGGTGGACCCGTCGCGCGCACCCGAGGGCGGCTGGATCCTGTGGATCCAGATGCAGGAAATGCCCGCGCGCCTGAAGGGCGACGCCGCCGGCCAGATCGACACGCCCGCCGACGGCCGCTGGAACGAGGCCGTGCGCGAGGCCTATGCCGACCGCGTCCAGGCGCGCCTGGAACGGGTCATGCCCGGACTGGCCGAGCGCATCGTCGGCCGCCGCGCCTACTCGCCGGCCGACCTGGAGGCGCTGAACTGCAACCTGGTCGGCGGCGATCCGTACTCGGGCATCTGCTCGCCCGATCAGTTCTTCTGGCTGCGCCCCTTCGCCAGCGGCGGCGGCGCGCGCGGCCATCGAACGCCGGTCGCCGGCCTGTACCACATCGGCGCGTCCACCCACCCCGGTCCCGGACTGGGCGCGGGCTCGGGCACGCTGGTCGCCCGGGAGATCGCGCGGAAATAACTGCCCGACGCCCCGGGCCTTGCCACACCTTCCGGCGCGTGGATCCGTCCGCGCGCCCGGGACGGCCGCGCGCGCCTTTCGCCCATCGCGGGCGGCGCGCGCCACGCCAGCCAGTTGCCGTACCAACAACAACACACCGTGGTTAGGAGACAAAGCTATGCGCAAATCCATGCCCGCCTGGGCACTACTGCTGGCGTCGGCCCTGGGGCCGTCCGCGGCGCTGGCCATCGAGGGCGGCGCCCTGCCGATCTATCCCGACGGCCTGGAAAACTACATGGTCGGCGCCCTGCCCCCGCCGGGCGTGCACTTCCTGACCTACGGCGGCGCGCTGCGCTACGACACGCTGCGCGGCAACAGCGGCGAGTCGCTGGTGCGCGACTTCAAGGTCAATGTCAACATGCTGGCGCCACGCCTCATCTGGGTGGCCCCCCAGCCGGTGCTGGGCGGCAGCCTGGCGCTGCACACGGTGGTGCCGCTGCTGGACGTGGACTTCCGCGCCAACGGCGCGCGCTTCAAGAGCTCGGGCCTGGGCGACATCGCCGTCGGCGCGGCGCTGGGCTATCACGCCTCGCCGGCGCTGCACTATCTGTTCGGCGTCGATGTCTACGCGCCCACGGGCAAGTACGACGCCAAGGATCCGTCCAGCCTGGGCAAGAACTACTGGACCATCCAGCCCCTGGCCGCGCTGACCTACACGCAGCCCACCGGCCTGAACGCCGACCTGAAGGTCATGTACGACTTCAACCAGCGCAACAGCGACACGCGCACCCGTTCGGGCCAGGCGATCCACGCCGACTACAGCCTGGGCTGGGGCCTGGGCGGCGGCTGGGTGGCGGGCGTGGGCGGCTATGTCTACCAGCAGGTCACGGACGACAAGGGTCCGAACAGCGCGATGGGCAGGGCGCGCGCCCTGGGCGTCGGTCCGTCGATCCGCTACGCCAGCCAGGGCGGCTGGCTGTTCACGCTGAAGTGGCAGAAGGACTTCGAGGTGCGCAACCGGCCCGAGGGCAACCAGCTGCTGGCCAAGCTGGTGATTCCGTTCTGAGGGAAAGGCGCCGGGACCGCCTGCGGTTCCGGCGCTGAATCGCGCGCGGACTCAGTGCCGCCGCAGCGTCTGGCTGGGCGTTTCCAGGTAGCGGGCCTTGTAGTCGTTGCTGAAACGGCCCATATGCGCGAAGCCCCAGCGCAGCGCCACGCCGGCGACGCTGGCGGCCTCGCCGCTCAGCAGCTCGGTGCGCGCGCGTTCCATGCGCAGGTCGCGCAGATAGTGCATGGGGCTGACGCCCAGGAATTCCTTGAAACCGCTGTAGAGGCTGCGCACGCTGACGCCGGCCACCTGCGCCAGCTGCTCGACGCTGAGCGGCTCGTGCGCGTGCGCCTGCAGGTAATCCTGCGCCCGCCGCACGTGGCGCGGCAGGATCGAACTGCGCCGCGCCGGGGCGGTCTCGCTGTAGTTGTGCAGATGCGAGGTCAGCAGGATCGAGGCGGCCAGCTGCTCGACCTGCGACAGCACCAGCTTGTGCTGCTCCAGGTCGGGATAATGGGTGGCGCAATCGACCAGATAGGACAGCAGGCAGCTCCAGGGTGCGCAGTCGCGCCAGCGAAAGCCCAGCTCGAAATGCAGCGGCTTGTCCAGCGGATGGCCCAGATAGCCGACCAGCGTGCGCTCGACCAGCGAGCGCGAGATGCGCAGCATGACCTGGTCGTTGCCGGCCTCCCAGCACATGCGCGTATCGCATTCAGGGCTGAGCACCGAGGCCAGCTCCGGCGAGGAATCGATGCGCTGCCCGCCGCTCTCGATGGCGGCCGTGCCGCACAGCGGCATCTGCACCAGGAAGAAGCTTTCCAGCGGCCCCGGCTCGATGCGCACGGTAGCGCCGTAGCGCAGCCGGCTCAGCGACAGGTCGCCCAACCCCGTGTAGTGCATGCGTGCGTCCAGCCGCTCGCCGCCGGCGGTGCGGGTCAGCTGGTGAGGCTTCATGACGCGCCCGACCATCGAGCGCACCTCATCCAGGTCGGTGGAGGCGAACAGCAGCTTTTCCGGCGCGTTGAGCAGCCGGTCGATGGGCGTGCCGGTGGCGGAGGTGCCGGTGGCGGACGCGCGCGACGGCGCGGCCGAGGATGGGGACATCGGGATCAACGTAGTGGGCATGGTTGCTGCCTCCCTTGGGGCCTGGCTGTCAGCCTGATCTTGTCTGGGCATCCGGTTGCCCGCCGGCTGCGCCCTGTGCGCCGCAACATCCGCGCAACGCCTAGTCCCACGCCGCCGCAACCCTGCGGTAGCGCGGGACTTGCACAGATCCTACTACGCAGGCCGGCGCGACGCGCCACAGGAAAACCCGCCTTGGGCGGGGCCAGCTATCCGGTTCGTGCTTACATTATCCGAATAGTGCTTGAAGCATAAACATATGAAACCTGCGAGTTTGGCGCAAGTGCCGGTTGAAGAAATACTGACGGCCAGTTGAGCGCGTGGCCTCGCTCTGGCCTTGCTGCGCCGCTTCCCCGCGCTCGCCTCGCCCTCGCCCCACACGTCGCCCAGCACGTCGCCCCGCTCATCGCCCGGCAAGTCGCGCCGGCTTCAGCGGCCCTGCCAGTAGCGCCCGTTGCGCTGTCTCTCTCCACGCACCCGCAATTCGGCAGGCAGGGATTCCGCCACCACCGCGCCATCCCGGTCGCTGCGCCAGAAGCGCACGCCGGCCGCCGTCCAGCGGTGCTCCACCGCCGGCGCCGGATGGCGGAAGCGGTTCAGCATGCCGGCCTGGGCGATGACGTGCCCCGCGCGCGTGGCGGCGATCAGTTCAAGGCTCGACGAGGTGGCCGAGCCATGGTGCGGCGCCATCACCACGTCCGTCGGCGGCAGCGCGGGCGCGAGCGCGCGTTCCTGGGCCACGCCGATATCGCCGGTCAGCAGCAAGGAATGCCGCGCGCCCTGCACCCGCAGCACGCAGCTATCGGCGTTGGGATCCGCCGGATCCTTCTCGGCCGCCAGCGGATGCAGGAACGCGAAACGCAGGCCATCGGCTTCCCAGGCCTGCCCTCGCGCGCAGCGCAACCGTGCGACAGGCGGCACATAAGCGCCGGCATCCGCCCGCCCCTCCGAAATCCGTGCCTCGCGCGCGTCCCGCGCCAGAAAGGCATCCAGGTCAAAGGACGCATGGCTGCGCGCCACCGCCACCGCGTTCAGCACCGCCCGCGTTCCGCCGACATGGTCCATGTGCACGTGCGAAAGCACCAGATCATCCAGCATGCGGATGCCGCGCGCGCGCAGATAGGGCGCCACCACCCACTCGCCGACATCGGATCCGCCCCGATGGCGCGGCCCGGCATCGAACAGCAGCGCGCGCGTGGCGGTTTCCAGCAGCACCGCGCCGCCCTGCCCCACGTCCAGCGCCGTCAGCCGCCAGTATCCCGGCTCGGGCCGCTCGGGACGCCAGCACAGCAACGGCAGCATCCAGAGCCACCCCCAATGGCGCCCCGGCCAGCCTCGCGCCTGCAAGGCCCAGGCCATGCCCGCCAGCGCCAGCAGCAGCCAGGGCCAGGGCGCGGCCGCCACGTCGAAGCTGGCCCAGGCGGCCTCGCCCACCCAGGCGACGGGCATCATGGTCTGGTCGAATACCGCCAGCCCCACCTGCCCCACCCCGGCAGCCAGGCGTTCCGCGCCCGGAATCGCCGCGAACAACGCGCACAGCAGGGACAGGGGCGTGACCAGGAAACTCACCGCCGGTATCGCCACCGCGTTCGCCAGCGGCGAGCCCACCGACACCTGGCCCACCCAGAAAGCCAGCGGGGGCGTCAGCCCCAGCGTCACCAGCAGTTGCAGGTGGCTGGCCTGCCCCAGCCTCGCCGCCACGCGGCGGCCCAGGCCGGCCGACGGATCCATCGGCGCCGCGACGATGCGCAGCAGGATGGCGACCGCGCCGAACGACAGCCAGAAGCCCGGTGCCATCGGCGCCCAGGGGTCCAGCGCCGTCACCAAGGCGGCGGCGACGGCCAGCACCCGCCCGCCCGTCAAGGGCAGGCGCGACATGGCCGCCGCCAGCACCGTCGCCAGCATGAAGAAGGTGCGCCGGGCCGGCACGCCCCAGCCCGCGAGCAGGCAATACAGCAACGCGACCCAGGCGGCCGCCATGCCGCCCACGATGCGCGACGGCGCGCGCTCGGCCAATCCGATGCCGCGCCAACGCGCGCGCCGCCACAGCAACGCGGCCAGCATGCCCGCCACGCCGGCGATCGAGGTGACGTGCATGCCGCTGATGGACACCAGATGCGTGATCCCGCTGCGGTTGAACAGCCGCCAATCCTCGCGTGCGACCCCGGCCTGGTCGCCGATCGCCAAGGCGATCAGGACCGGCGCGTAGCGATGCCCGTCCAACGCCCGGCGCATGCCCGCGCGGATGCGGTGACGCGCGCGTTCGATCACCACGCCGGGCCCGGCCCAGGGACGGTCGGCTACAAATTTGGGCTGGCCGCGCACCGTGCCGGTGGCCCGCAGGCCCAGCGCAAACATCCGGCCTTCCGCATCCGGCAGGCCCGCGTTGCGCAGTCCCGCCGGGCGGCGCAGCACCAGCGCCATGCGCCAGACCTGCCCCGGCGCCAGCGCCGGCAGGTCCGGTCCGTCCGGTGACGCATGCCATGTGACCAGCAGGCGGGAGGGGATGCCGGGCGGCGCGGGTTCCAGCGTATCCGCGACGAAGCGCCAGCGACGGGCGTCGCCGTCCGGCAGTCCAGTCACTTGCAGCATCAGGCGCGTCACCTGATCGTGGTGCGCGTCGGACAGGCCGTCGTCGAGGCGTGTCTGGGCCTGCCAGCTGGCGTTGAGCAGGCCGGCGGACAGGCCCAGTGCGAGCGCGGCGGTCAGCTTCCAGGCGGCGCGCCGCGGCCGTCGCAGCGCCAACACCGCCAACAGGATCGCGGCCAGCAGCGCGGCGCGCGCCACCGGCCCCGGCAGCTCCGCCAGGGTCTGCGTCAGCGTCGCCCCGGCGACAAAAGCGAAGCAGAAGAATCGGCCAGTGATAGACGCCCCTTGCCGACACGGGATGCAGGCCACGGGACCGTGCCGCGGGCCGGTGTCGAAGGGGATCAGCGTAGGCCGCGCGCAAACGGCCAAGGAAGGAAATGAATGGCTTCGTCACTGCGTGGCGACCGCAGCGCGAACACGTACACGGGCGCGGCGGCGCGGCCGAATCTCACGCGCCGCACGCCCGTCCCCGCCCTACCGGAACCGCAGATTCCCCCGCCCCAATTCCCCCACCGACTTGCACCCCATCAACCGCAACGCCCGCTCGATCTCCACCCGCATCAGATCCAGCGCGCGCTCCACTCCCGGCTGGCCGGCGGCCGCCAGCGGAAACAGGTAGTAGCGACCCAGCCCCACGGCCTTCGCGCCCAGCGACAGCGCCTTCAGCACGTGGGTGCCGCGCTGCACGCCGCCGTCCATCATCACGTCGATGCGGTCGCCCACCGCGTCGACGATCTCGGCCAGCTGGTCGAAAGCGCTGCGCGAGCCATCGAGCTGGCGGCCTCCGTGGTTCGACAGCACGATGCCGGTGCAGCCGATGTCGGCGGCCCGACGCGCGTCCTCCACCGACATCACGCCCTTCAGGCAGAACTGGCCGCCCCAGTGCGCGACCATCTCGGCCACGTCGTCCCAGGTCATGGACGGATCCAGCATCTCGGTGAAATAGCGGCTGATGGACATGACGCCGCCGCCCATGTCCACGTGGCCGTCCAGCTGAGGCAGACGGAAGCGCTCGTGCGTGAAGTAGTTCAGCGCCCAGCCGGGCTTGGCCATGAACTGGGCGATGCCGGCCAGGTTGAGCCGGAACGGGATGGCGAAGCCGGTGCGCTTGTCGCGCTCGCGGTTGCCGCCGGTGATGCTGTCCACCGTCAGCATCATCACCTGCACGCCGGCCTCCTTGGCGCGCGCCATCATGTCGCGGTTCAGGCCCCGGTCCTTGTGGAAATAGAACTGGTAGACCTGGGGGCCGCCACTGATCCGGCGCGCTTCCTCCAGGCTGACGGTGCCCAACGACGAAACGCCGAACAGGGTGCCGTGCCGGCCGGCGGCGGCGGCCACGGCGCGCTCGCCGTCGTGATGGAACAGGCGCTGCAGGGCCGTGGGCGAACAATAGACCGGCAGCGCCAGCTTCTGGCCCATCACGGTCACGGACAGGTCCACGTCGGCCACGCCGCGCAGCACGTTAGGCACCAGGTCGCAGTCCTCGAAGGCGGCGGTGTTGCGCGCGTAGGTGGTTTCATCGTCGGCCGCGCCGTCGATGTAGTTGAAGATCGGCCCGGGCAGGCGCCGGCGCGCCATGGCGCGGAAGTCGTGAAAGTTGTGGCACTGGTTCAGGCGCATCGCGAGACCTTGGGACGGGCGTGGACGACGAAGGCGAAACCGGCGTGCAGCCATGCCGGGCGGACACATAGTGTAGGGGCTGCGCTCACCGGACGGCCCGGACACGGCTGCGCGCCCGCCAACTTGACAAGCGCAGCCCCCGCTCGGAACATACCCTCCCAGTTCCGCCGCGCCGCCGCCCTCGCCTTCGCTGTCGCGCCCGCTCCGCGCGCGGCCTCGCATCCGCGGCCCGGCGCCCCCGGCCAGCCGCGCAAACCAGGATCCGCCGGCATGGCTGACGCACGCAACGATCTCGACTCCCTCGCCCACACCTCCCGCGACCTCCACGCCGCGCTGCGCCGTGACGCGCCGCTGGTGCAGTGCCTGACCAACTTCGTCTCCATGAACTACGCGGCCAACGTGCTGCTGGCTGCCGGCGCCTCGCCGGCGATGGTGCACGCGGCCGAGGAAGCGCCCGAGTTCTCGCGCATCAGCGGCGCGGTGGTGATCAACATCGGCACGCTGTCCCAGCCCTGGCTGCACAGCATGCTGCTGACCGCGCAGGCGGCGTCGCAGGCCTCGGTGCCCTGGGTGCTGGACCCGGTCGCCCACCATGCCACCGCCTTCCGTCGCGACGCGGTGCGCCGGCTGCTGGCGCTGAAACCGGCCATCATCCGCGGCAACGCGTCCGAGATCATCGCGCTGGCCGGCGGCGCCAGCGCCGGACGCGGCGTGGATGCGGGCGATCCGGTGGCGCAGGCCGAGCAATCGGCGCGCGAGCTGGCGCTGGCGCAGGAGACCGTGGTGGCCGTCACCGGCGAAGTGGACTATGTCACCGACGGACACCGCGCCGTGCGCATCGCCGGCGGCGACGCGCTGATGCCGCGCGTCACGGCGACGGGCTGCGCGCTGACCGCGCTGACGGGCGCCTTCGCCGCCGTGGCCGGGCAGGCCGCCGACAGCGCGGGATCACGGCAGGCGCCCCGCGCAGCCGGTTCCCGGCACGCGGCCTATGCGGCGGCGGTCGCCGCCCTGTCCTGCTTCGCCATCGCCGGCCGCCGCGCCGGAGCGCTGGCCGACGGGCCGGGCTCGTTCGCGTGGCGCTTCCTGGACGCGCTGGCCGCCTTGCGTCCGGACGACCTGGTCGCGGAATCGCCGCTGCGCCCGTGAGCCTGCCTCAGCACCCATGACCGCCTGATGACGACCGCAAGACCGCAGGTCGCGGTTGCAACCGGGTCTTCCGTGTCATGGATGGGTCACACGGCGTCCCCAGAATTCGTCTCCTTCATATCCGGAGGAATGACGATGAAGCCCGCCCTGCGCAAGATCTTCGCCCTGTCGGCCAGCGCCGCCCTGCTAGCCAGCCTGTCCGCCTGCGGCGGCAGCGACGACGATGACGACGCGCCGCCGTCCAACGCGCTCAAGGGCGCCACGCTAGATGTCGCCATCCTGGGGACGACCGACCTGCACGCCAACGTGCTGGGCTACGACTACTACAAGCTGGCCGAGGACAAGAGCTACGGCGTGGACCGCACGGCCACGCTGATCGCCGAAGCCCGCAAGCAGAATCCGAACACGCTGCTGTTCGACAACGGCGACACCATCCAGGGCACGGCGCTGTCCGACTACCAGGCGCTGGTCAAGCCGGTGCAGTGCACGGACATGATCGCCATCTACAAGCAGATGAAGCTGCTGGCCTATGACGCGGCCACGATGGGCAACCACGAGTTCAACTACGGCCTGCCCTATCTGTCGCAGATCACCAACGTGGACTTCGGCCTGAAGGGCATCGCCAAGGGCACGCCGCAGACCAATCCCGCCGGCGCCAAGGATTGCGCGGCGCCAGGCTTTCCCTTCGTGTCGGCCAACGTGGTGTCGGCCCAGAGCAAGCAACCCATCTTCAAGCCCTGGGTGGTGTTGAACAAGACTTTCAAGGCCACCGATGCCGGCGGCAAGGCGGTCGACGTGACGCTGAAGGTGGGCGTGATCGGCTTCGCGCCGCCGCCAATCCTGCAATGGGACAAGGCCAACCTGGAAGGCCACGTCGAGGTGACGGGCTGGAAGGAAACGGCCGCGCGCTATGTGCCGGAAATGAAGGCGGCCGGCGCCGACCTGATCGTGGCGCTGGCGCATGGCGGCATCGACCTGAAGACGCCCTACAGCGCGTCCATGGAGAACGGCGCGGCTTATCTTACCCAGGTGCCGGGCATCGACGCGCTGATCACCGGCCACCAACATCTGCTGTTCCCGGACACCAACCCCAAGTCGCAGTTCGCCGGCCAGCCCGGCATCGACCTGGCCAAGGGCCTGATCAACGGCGTGCCGGCGGTGCAGGCCGGCCAGTGGGGCAACAACCTGGGCCAGATCAAGCTCAGGCTCGCCTATGACAAGGGCTGGAGCGTGCAGAAGGACGCCACCCAGGTGCAGCGGATCTCCACGCGCCTGACCGCGCAGAGCGGCAACACGCCCGCCACCTACGTCGCGCCCGACGCGGCGACGCAGCAGCTGGTGCAGGTCGAGCACGCCGCCACCATAGCCTACGTCAAGACGCCGATCGGCGCGGCGCAGTTCGACATGTCGACCTACTACGCCATGGCCGGCGACGTGTCTGCGCTGCAGATCGTCAACATGGCGCAGATCGACTACCTGAAGGACTACATCGCCCGCAACAACCCGTCCTATGCCGCCCTGCCCATCCTGTCGGCGGCGGCGCCATTCAAGGGCGGGCGCAATGGTCCCGGCGACTTCACCTTCGTCAAGCAGGGCAACATCGCGATCAACAACGCGGCCGACCTGTACCTGTATCCCAACACGCTGCAGGTGGTGCGCGTCAGCGGCGACATCGTGCGCCAGTGGCTGGAAAAGACGGCCGAGCAGTTCCGGCGCATCGACCCCGCCCAAGTCGCGCCGCAGGATCTGGTCGACACGACCTTCCCGACCTTCAACTTCGACGTGCTGTATGCCGAGGGCAATGCGTTGCGCTACGAGATAGACGTCACCCAGCCGGTGGGCTCGCGCATCGTCAACCTGACCTACAAGGGCGCCCCGCTCAATCCCGCCACCCAGTTCCTGGTCGTCACCAACAACTACCGCGCCAGCGGCGGCGGCGACTTCCCGGGCCTGGCCGGCGGCAAGGGCGACATCGTGCTGCAGGCGCCGGACGCCAGCCGCGACGTGCTGATCAGCTACATCAAGCGCCATCCCTCGCTGGACCTGGCCACCTATGGCCTGGACCGCAGCTGGCGCTTCGTCAAACTGGCTGGCCAGGCCGGACCGGTGGTGTTCGCATCGGTGCCGGGCACACTGGCGATGGCCACGGCGCATGGCGTGGGCAATGTGTCCGTGCATGACGCCACGCCGGACCCGGTGACGCAGCTGTCGCGCTACAGGATCGACCTGACGCAATAAGCGCGGACCGGCGGCGGACATCCGCCGCCACGGTCGGAACCGCCGGCTCCCATTTCCTGGGAGCCGGCGGCCTTCAACGGTAGTAGACGCAGATGCGCCGCCCGTCGATCTCGTGCACCGCGATCGGCAGCGCGTACAGTGCGCTCAGCACCTCGGCGCGCACCAGCTCGGCCGGCGCGCCCTGGCATGCGACGCGGCCCTGCTTCAAGGCCACGATGCGGTCGGCGTAGCAGGACGCGAAGTTGATGTCGTGCAGCACCAGCACCACGGTCTTGCCCAGCTCGTCCGCCGCCCGGCGCAGCGTGCCCATCATGGCGACGGCATGCTTCATGTCCAGGCTGTTCAGCGGCTCGTCCAGCAGCACGTAGCGCGTGTCCTGGCACAGCACCATCGCCACGAAGGCGCGCTGGCGCTGGCCGCCGGACATCTCGTCCAGGTAGCGGTTGGCCAGGGGCTCCAGCTCCAGGTAGTCGATGGCGCGGTCGACGTGTTCCTTGTCCTGCAGCGTGAGCCGGCCGCCGCTGTGCGGATAGCGGCCAAAGGCAACCAAGTCCCTGACCGTCAAGCGCAGCGGCAGATGATTGTCCTGCCGCAGGATGGCCAGGCGGCGCGCCAGCTCGCGGCTGTCGGCGCGGGCCACGTCCAGGCCTTCCACCAGGACGCGCCCCTCGGACAGCGGCAGCAGGCGGCTGATCATGGACAGCAGCGTGGACTTGCCGGCCCCATTCGGGCCGATGATGGCGGTGACGCCGCCGGCCGGCAGCGCCAGCGTCACGCCGTCGACCACCACGCTGTCGCCGTAGCGCTTGCTGACGTTCTGGATATCGATCACCGGCGCCCCCTGCGCAATATCAGGGTCAGGAACACGATCCCGCCCAGGAATTCAATCACCACGCTCACCGTGGTGTTCAGCTGCAACACGCGTTCCAGCAGCGTCTGTCCGCCCACCAGGAACACTACCGCCAGCAGCATCGCGGCCGGCAGGGCATGCCGATGCCGGTCCGATCCCATCAGCTGATAGGCCAGGTTGCTGACCAGCAGCCCGAAGAACGTGACCGGCCCCACCAGCGCGGTCGACACGGACACCAGCGCGGCGATGGCCGCCAGCGTCGCCAGCAGCGTGCGACGGTAGTCCACGCCCAGGTTCACGGCGATGTCGCGGCCCAGCGCCAGCACGTCGTAGCGGCTGCGCATGCGCCACAGCATCAGCGACACCGCGCCCATGACGGCCAGCGCCACCGGCAGCAGCTCAAGGCGCACCGAATTGAAGTTGGCGAACATGCGGTCCTGCAGCACCAGGAATTCGTTCGGATCGATCAGCCGGATCACGAAGCTGGACAGGCTGCGGAACAGCAGTCCGAAGATGATGCCCACCAGCATCATCAGGTGCAGGCTGCGCACGGCGTCCGCGAACAGCCAGCGGAACAGCAGGCAGGCGAAGGCCGTCATGACGCCGACTTCCAGCAGGAATGCCGCCACCGGATGGCCCGTGGCCACGGCCGCCTGTCCGAAGACATACACCACCAGCGCCTGGATCAACAGGTAGAGCGCGTCGAAGCCCATGATGGCGGGCGTCAGGATGCGGTTGTGCGTGATGGTCTGGAACAGCACCGAGGACACCGCCACCGCATAGGCCACGGCCAGCATGGCCAGCAGCTTGCCGCCACGGAATGGCAGGATGAAGGACCAGCCGCCCTGCGCGCCCAGCGTCATGAAGGCCGCGATGCAGGCGACGGCGGCGGCCGCCAGCAGCCACAGCCGCCGCGCCTGGGGCGAGGCGCGCTGCGCGGCCGCCTGCGACGGACGCGGCGCGGCGATAGCCGAGCGGGCCTCAGGCATGACGATTCCTCCGTCCGTGCAGCAGCCACAGGAACAGCACGCTGCCGACCACGCCGACGACCGTGCCCAGGGGAATCTCATACGGATGGATCAGCAGCCGACCGACGATATCGCAGGCCAACACGAACACGCCGCCCAGGATCGCCACCCAAGGGATGGCGCGGCGCATGTTGTCGCCCAGCAGCAGGCTGACGGCGTTGGGCACGATCAGACCCAGGAACGGGATGCTGCCGGCCGTCACCACCACGACGGCGGAAATCGCCGACACGATGAGCAGGCCCGCCAGCATCAGGCGCGCATGGTTCAGGCCCAGGTTGGCGGCGAACTCCCGGCCCATGCCGGCCACGGTGTATCGGTCCGCCGCCAGATAGGCGGCCAGGGTCAGCCCCAGGCCGATCCACAGCAGCTCGTAGCGGCCGCGCAGCACGCCCGAGAAATCGCCGGTGGTCCAGGCGTGCAGCGATTGCAGCAGGTCATAGCGGACCGCGACGAAGGTGGTGGCCGCGTGGATCACGCCGCCCAGGATCAGCCCGATCAGCGGCACGATGAAGGGCGTGCGCAGCGGCACGCGCCGCAGCAGCGCCAGGAACAGCAGCGTGCCGGCCAGGGCGAAGGCGGTGGCCGTCAGCATCTTGCCGATGACGGGCGTGTCCGGCGCCACCAGCGTCACCACCAGGATGCCCAGCGTGGCAGATTCCACGGTGCCGGCCGTGCTCGGTTCCACATAGCGGTTGCGCACCAGCATCTGCATGATGAGCCCGGCCACCGCCAGCGACATTCCGGCCAGCAGCAGCGCCAGCGTGCGCGGCACCCGGCTGACCAGCAACAGGCGCCAGGCGCGCTCGGCCTCGGGGCCGCCGCGCAGCGCGTCGAACGACAGCTGCCCGGCGCCCAGGCTGACGCTGGCCGCGCACAGGACCAGCAGCAGGCCCAGCAAGACCGCCAGTCCGGCCCAGCCGCCGGCGGGTTTCACCTGCATCCGCAAAGCGCCCTGCTCCCGGCCATGCCCCTACTTCGCCCCGGCCAGCGCGCGGGCGACCTCGTCCACGCTCTGCTGCATGGCATCCAGACCGGCGCTGCCCAGCAGGTACCAGTTGTAGTTGTTCAGGTAGACCACGCGGCCGTTCTTCCAGGCCTTGGTCGGGCGGATCAGCGCGTTGTCCAGCATGCTGCGGGCCGGGCTGCCTTCGCGGCCGATGGCGGCGTCGCGGTCGATCACGAACAGCCAGTCGGGATCGGTCTGGGCGATGAACTCATACGAGATCGCCTGGCCGTGGTTGGACACGCTCAGCCCGGCCGCGGCCGGCTTCACGCCAAAGGCGTCGTGGATCACGCCGAAGCGCGAGCCCGGGCCATAGGCGCTCATCTTGCCGCCCGTGGTCAGCACGATCAGGCCGGTGCCTGCGGCGCCGGCCTTGCCGTGCAGCGCGGCGATCGAGGCGCGCAGGGCGTCGATCTTTTCCCTGGCCTGCGCCTGCTTGCCGTAGATCGCGGCCAGCAGCTCGGCGTTGCGGATCACGCTACCCACCAGGTCCTTGGCGTCGACCGTCAGGTCCACGGTGGGCGCCAGCCTGGACAGCTCGTCGTATTTGGGCGCGGAACGGCCGGCCACGAAGATCACTTGCGGCGCGGCGGCGTGGATCACTTCATAGTTCGGCTCGAACATGCTGCCGACCTTCAGATAGCGCTTGTCCGCGTACTGTTCCAGCTGCGGCGGCAGCTTGGCGGCGGCGGGCACGCCGGTGACGTCCACGCCCAGCGTGTGCAGCGTGTCCAGCACGGCCAGGTCCAGCACGACTGTCTTGGTCGGATTGGCCGGCACTGCGGTCTCGCCGCGCGCATGCTTGACGGGGATGGACGCGGCGCTGGCGGCGGCCGCCATGCCCAGGCCCAGGGCCAGTCCGGCGGCGGCGCGCGCCAGCAGGCGGCGGGTAGATGTTTGCTTGGTGTGCATCGATGGCTCCTGGTTCAGAACTTCACGCCTACGCCCAGCCAGTAACGGCGGCCGTCCTCGACATAGCCGTAGTCGTCATAGCCGACCTGCTTGTCGAACAGGTTGTAGATGCCGGCGTAGACCGACACACGCTTGTTGACCGCGTAGGACCCGCCCAGGTCCACGAAGGTGTAGGACGGCGCCACCACCGACGACGCGGACGGGCCGGTGATGGGCTGGCTTTCCTTGCCGCGGAAGTTGATGCGGGTCCAGGCCTGCAGCGCGTCCGACGCCTGCCAATTCACGGTCGTGGTGAACAGGTGCCTGGGCAGCTGGTTCAGCGGCTGCCCCTGGTACTGGCCGGTCTTCTGCTCGGACTTGGTGAACGTGTAGCTGCTGGTCATGGACCAATCGTCCGCCAGCGGCAGCTTCATGCTCGCTTCCACGCCACGGGAATAGGCCTTGTCCACGTTCATATAGGTCGTGGGATTGGCCCCGAACTGGTTCGGCCCGTCGGTGCATTGCGACGCCGAGCACGCCACGCGCGTGATCTTGTCCTTGAAGTCGTTGTTGAAGATGGTCAGGCCGGCATTGAAGCCCGCGCCGTCGTCGTACAGGATGCCCAGTTCCTCGGTCACCGATTTCTCGGGCGTCAGATTGGGGTTGCCGTACATATTGCCGCCACGGCTGACCTGGCCCCAGCCCGCCACCGTCTGGCGCAGGTCGGGCGAACGGAAGCCGGTGGACACGCCGCCCTTCAGGGTCCAGCGCTCGGCCATGTGCCACACGCCGTACAGCCGGGGGCTGAAGTGGGTGCCGAAGTTCTCGTCCTTGTCCATGCGTAGCCCGCCGGTGACGGCGAAGCGCTCGGTCAGACGCCACTCGTCCTCGGCAAACAGCGCCCACTGGTAGCGCTCGACCTTGTTGGGGCCATTGGCCAGCTGATTGCCGGTCTGGTCCTTCAGGCGCTGGTTCAGGTAGCTGCCGCCCAGCGTGAGCGTGTGCGAACCCAGCGGCAGGGTCCAGCTGGTCTGCAGGTCCAGGTTCTTGATCTTCATCTGCCGCGAGCGGTTGTCGAACTCTTCCTGCTGCACATAACTGTCCGACACGCCCCAGCCCCAGCGGCCGGTATGCGACAGCGCCCACTTGTTGCTGCGGTAGTCGGTCTCGGACGAGGCCGGGCAGCCCGTGCGCGGGCAGCGCTCGCCCGGCGCCAGCGGCGCGACGGTCTTGCCCAGCGTGTTCTGGATCTTCTGGCGGGCCGTGGTGGCCTCCAGCACGATGTCGTGGTCGCGGTTGGGCGTGAGCGCCAGCTTGGCCGTCACGCTGTTGGTGTTGCGCTTGCGGAAGCCGTCGTAGATGTTGTCTTCATCGCGCTGCGTGGCGCGGCCATATATCTGCAGGCCCAGCAGGTCGTTCTTGATCGGCCCGGCCAGGTAGAAATTGCCCTGGTAGATGTCGCCCGACTTGCTGCTTTCCTGGATGGTCGAGTCCATGCGGATCTCGCCGCCCCATTCGCTGGGCACCTTGCGCGTGATGATGTTGATCACGCCGCCCATCGCGTCCGAGCCGTACAGCGAGGACATCGGGCCGCGCACCACCTCGATGCGCTCGATGGCCGACAGCGGCGGCGTCCAGCCGCCCTCCACGCCCGAGGAATCGGAGTTGGTGCGGGTCTCGCGGGAGTTCTGGCGCTTGCCGTCGATCAGGATCAGCGTGTACTTGGCGCCCATGCCGCGCAGGCTGATGTCCTGGCGATCGGCGCCGCCGGTGACCACCACGCCGGGCACTTCCACCAGCGCGTCGGTCACGTCGCGGTAGAACTTCTTTTCCAGGTCCTGGCGCGTGATCACGCTGATCGAGGCCGGCGCGTCCTGGATCTGCTGCTCGAAGCCGCTGGCGGTGACCACCACCGTATCCATGACCCTGGCGCGGTCCTCGCCGTCAGCCCAGGCGGAGGCCGAAACGCCCGCTCCGGCCGCGCATAGCGCGACCGCCAGGCGGGTGCGCAAATGCGTAGGCGTGCCAATGGCGCGACGCGACGCCGCGACGTGTGTGCTGCTCATATTCCTGATGCTCCCGTCCCAGGTGGACCGCCGCGCCACGCGCGCCGGCTGCCCCTGCTTCTTACGATTCATAATGAAAACTATTCTCATATTAAAATGGGAGGGATCCGATGGCGGCAACCCGCTTTCTGCAACTTTTATGTTCTTTGCACTTCTTGACGCTGCGGCATGGGGCCATGCGCCACACTGCCGGGTGCGAGAAGCACAACGCCCATGGCTACATTCCTTACCCCGACAGCGCGTCGCATCCTGCTGATCGACGACGACGCCGAACTCGCGCAGATGCTGCGCGAATACCTAGAACCCGCCCATTTCCAGCTCGCACTGGCCCACACTTGCGAACAAGGCCTGCACCTGGCCAGCCAGCAGGATTTCGACCTGCTGCTGCTGGACCTGATGCTGCCAGACGGCAACGGGCTGGACCTGCTCAAGCAGTACCGGCAGCGCTCGCGCCGGCCCGTCATCATGTTCACCGCGCACGGCGGCGAGACGGACCGCGTGCTGGGCCTGGAATTCGGCGCCGACGACTACCTGACCAAACCCTTCAGCCCGCGCGAGCTGAAGGCGCGCATCACCGCCGTGCTGCGCCGCTTCGACGAAATCCCCGAGGCCGCCCCGTCCGGTCTGGCGGTCGGCGCACTGAGCCTGGACCCGGCTTCCGGCCGGGCCCGCCTGGGCGCCGACGAGGTGGTGCTGACCGGCGCCGAGCAGCGCATCCTGGAAATCCTGATGCGCACGGCCGGGCAGGTGGTCGCGCGCGACCAGATCGGCATGTATGCGCTGGGCCGCGTGCCCGACCGCTATGATCGCAGCATCGACACACACATCAGCAGCCTGCGTCGCAAGCTGCGACTGGACAGCGGCGGCGCGCCCGCCATCCGCAATCTGCGCGGGCTGGGCTACGTGCTCGCCGCCGCGTGACCATGCCATTGCTGCCCGTGCGCTCGCTGTTCTGGCGAGCCTTCCTGACCTTCTGGAGCGCGATGGCGCTGATCCTGGTCTGCGGCATGCTGTTCACGGCGGCGGTCGCCTGGTATCGCGTGAACTCGCTCGATGGCCTGAATCCGGGCAGCCTGGCGCACGACGCCGCCCAGATCGCGCGCGAGGACGGCGCGGACGGGCTGGAACGCTGGGTCGCGGCCATGGATGCGCGCTACAGCGCGCTGAACATCTATCTGGTGGACGCCTCCGACCACGACATCCTGGGCCGCGCCCTGCCCGCGCGCCTGCGCGACTGGCTCAAGGACTATCGCGCCGCGCCGCCCGACCCATTCCCCGCCGCGTCCGCGCCGTCGCCCAGCGTGCGCGTGTCCTGGTGGGATCCGCAGCTGCTGACGCTGCCCGACGGTCGCGAACTGCTGATGCTGTTCCTGCCCTTCGATTCCTCACACTGGGAATTGCTGGGCCTGGCGCCCGTCGCGCTCGTCATCGTGCTGTTCGCCCTGGCCGTCACGGCGCCGCTGTGCTGGGCCCTGACGCGCAACGTCACCGCGCCGCTGGACGCCCTGCGGCTGGCAACGCAGGCCCTGTCGGCCGGCCAACTGGACGCGCGCACGCCGGCCCGGCTGACGCGGCGCAAGGATGAGCTGGGCCTGCTGGCGCAGGACTTCGACGCCATGGCCAGCCGCCTGCAGGCGCTGGTCGGCACGCGCGAACAGCTGCTACGCACCATCGCCCACGAGCTGCGCTCGCCGCTGGCGCGGCTGCAGCTGGCCGTGGAATTGGCGCGGCGCAAGGACGAACGGCTGGACCTGCAGCTGGACCGCATCGAACGCGAAGGCGAACGGCTCGACGCGCTGGTGGGCAATACGCTGGCGCTGGCGAAGATGGGCGCCCTGCCCGAGCCGGCCGACATGCTCGACCTGGCCGAAGTCGTGGACGCCGTGGTCGAGGACGCGCGCTTTGAAGCGGGCGACCGCAACGTCGGCATCGCCTGGGAACGGCCCGCCCCCCTGCGCATCCAGGGCGACCTCGAGAGCCTGGCCAGCGCGATCGAGAACGTGCTGCGCAATGCGCTGCGCTTCGCGCCGACGGGCAGCAGCATCCGCCTGCGCCTGCTGGCGGGCCTGCGCGACGTGCAATTGGAAATCGAGGATCGCGGCCCGGGCGTGCCGGAGCAGGAACTGGGCTATCTGTTCGAGCCCTTCTACCGCAGCGCCTCGGGCGCGGCCATGGCGGGCAGCGGCGCCGGCCTGGGCCTGAGCATCGCGCGGGCGGCGGTGGCCGCCCACAAGGGCCGCATCTCGGCCAGCAATGTGCTGCCTCAGGGATTGAGCGTGCGCATCGAGCTGCCGCTGGCCGCGACTTGAAACGTCCCGCCGGCGAGACCTCGGGTCCGGCCGGCGGCCCGGCGAGCGCCGGGCCCCGCCCGCGTTCCGATCAGAACGTGATGTTCGCCGACACCCACAGGCGCCGGCCTTCCAGCACCTGACGGTACGAGTTGGACCAGTTGGTGGCGGCGGTCGGCGCGCTGGCGCCGGTCTTGGTCGGCCCGTAGTTCTCGAAGTTCTTGTCGAACAGGTTGTAGACCGAGGCCGACAGGGTCACGTTCTTGCTGACCGCGTACGAGCCGCCAAGGCTGGCCAGCCAGTACGGGCTGTAGAACACATGTTCCTTTTCCCAGTTCATGTCGTTGAACTGCTTGGCGCGGTATTCGCCGCGCACCCAGGTGCTGAACTTGTCGTTGACCTGCCACTTCAGGCCCAGGTTCAAGGCATGGCGCGGCTGCGATCCCAGCGGCTGGCCCTGCTTGGCGCCGGACGTGACCTCGCTGGCGGTCAGCGTGTAGTTGGCGTTGAACGACCAGCCCTCGAACAGCGGCACGCGGCCGCCCAGCTCGAAACCCTTGATGGTCGCCGAATCCACATTCACGCGCTGCGAGAAATTGTCCACCGGCACGCCGTTGCGCTCCCACACGCCCAGGTCCAGGCAACCCGGAACGGGGCCGCCGCTGGCGCGGCAATTGGCCACGTTCTGGTTGTCGAGCTTGTCCTTGAAGCGGGTGTGGAACGCCGTCAGGTTGCCGGTCAGGCCTGCGCCGTCGTCGTAGACCACGCCCAGCTCCGACGAAGTGCTGGTTTCGGGACGCAGTTGCGAATTGCCCAGCAGCGGCCGGGTGCCCTGCGCGCCCAGGCCGATGATGCCGTCGGTCATCAGGTTGATGTCCGGCGTCTTGTAGCCCTTGCTCACGCCGCCCTTGAAAGTCCACGCCGGCGTGGCGTTCCAGACCAGGTAGCCGCGCGGGCTCCACTTGCCGCCGAACTGCTCGTTGCGGTCGTAGCGCGCGCCCAGGGTCAGCGCCAGGTCGTCCACGATGCGCCACTCGTTCTCGGCGAACAGCGCCCACTGGTACTGGCTCAGATTCAGCGGCGCCGAGACCAGGGTGTCCTTGAACTTCTGCTCGCGCCACTGGCCGCCCATGGTGAGGCTGTGGCGCTCGTTGAACAACGGCATGGTCCACTTGGTGTCGAAGACCCAGTTGTCGTATTCCAGGTCGCGCTTGGCGCCGTCGGTCGGCTGACGCGGCGCGTTCATGGGATTGGTCCGGCCGATGGTCTCGGTGGTGTCGTACACCAGGCTGGTGTCGGAGCTGACCGAGCCGCCGTAGCGGCCCAGATGCGTCAGCGCGTAGCGCTGGCGGTTGAAGCGCATCTCGGGCTCGTAGCCGCCACCCTGCCGGTTCCTGGCCACGCTGCTGTTGAGCGTGCCCAGCTCGCCATTGGCGTTGTCGAAAACCTGCCAGTTGCTGTCGATGTCGAACAGGATGTCGTGGTTGCGGTTGGGCGTGAGCGCCAGGCGCAGGCCCAGGTTGCGCTGCAGGCTGTCGCCCAGCCCGCTAAAGCCGGCGATGTCGCCGGTGTAGTTGCCGCTGTTGTATTCCGCCTGATTGACCGGATAGCTGCCGTTGGCGCTCAGGCGCCGGTACAGGCCGCCGCGCACGGTCAGGCCCAGCTTGTCGGTGGCGATGGGGCCGCTCAGGTAGAAGGCGGAGCCGTAGTTGTTGCCATAGCGGTTATCGCCCTGGGCGGTGCCATCCAGCGTGATCTGGCCCATCCATTCCTGGCTGACCTTGCGGGTGATGATGTTGATGACGCCGCCCATGGCATCCGAGCCGTAGAGCGTGGACATCGGGCCACGCACCACCTCGATGCGCTCGATCGCCGCCATCGGCGGGATGAAGTTGGTGTCGACGTCGCCAAAGCCGTTGGGACGCGCGCCGGAGCTGTTCTGGTTCAGCCGCTTGCCGTCGACCAGCACCAGCGTGTAGTCGCTGGGCAGACCGCGGATGCTGATGTTCATGCCGCCGGCCTTGCCGCCGCGCTCGACCGTCACGCCCTCGACATCGGCCACCGCGTCGGCCAGGTTGTGAAAGGGCTTGGTTTCGAGTTCCTCGCGCGTGATGACCGAGATGGACGCGGGCGCTTCCTTGATCTGCTGCTCGAAGCCCGACGCCGTGACCACGACGGAATCGAGCTGGTGGGTCACGCCATCCTGCGCGCCCTGGGCGTGGACGGCGCCCGATGCGGCGAGGGCCAGCGCCAGGGGAATCTGGCGCAGCGCAAGGACGGGGATGGAACGGGCTCGCCTGGAGCCGCTGGAACGGATGTGCGTGGACATGGGAGTAACCAGAAGAACCGTTCCCGAAGGAACGGCGCGCAAGGCGCTGGGCTTGGGTTCATATAGAGAACGCCAATGGTATTTATTCCCATTAACTGATTCAATTATTTGTCAGGCTTTATTCAGACAAATGACAGATTTCAGAAAAATCTGATCAAAATGACGTATTTACACGACAATTTTCACGATCTCGTCCCAACAAATCGGGACAAAAGATCTCAGGCGGGCGTCAGTCCGACAACCCCGGCCAACCTGGGCAGCACCCGCAAGGCATTGGCGCTGGTCGCCCGCGCCACCTGTTCCGGCGTCAGCCCGCGCAGCGTCGCCAGCGTGTCCGCGATACGCGCCAGCTCGCCCGGCCGGTTGCGCCGGTCGGGCGGATGCAGCCAGGCGGGCGGAATGTCCGGCGCGTCGGTTTCCAGCACCAGGTGCTCCAGCGCCACGTCGGTGGCGTGGCGGCGGATCTGCAGCGCCCGCTCGTAGGTCATGGCCCCGCCCATGCCCAGCGCGAAGCCCAGGTCGACGAAGGCTTGCGCCTGTTGCGCGCTGCCGTTGAAGGCATGGGCGATGCCGCCGATGCGGCCATGACGGCGCAGGTGCTTGAGCAGGATGTCCTGGGACTTGCGCACATGCAGCAGCACCGGCAGGCCGAATTCGGCGGCCAGCGCCAGCTGGGCCGCGTAGAAATGTTCCTGGCGCTCGCGCGGCGCGCCGGCGGCGATCTCAGGCACGAAGAAATCCAACCCGATCTCGCCGATGGCGACGAAGCGTGGATCATCAAGGGCCTGCTGAACAGCCTCGCGCAGCGCCTGCAAGTCGCCCTCGCCCGCGCGCTCGACATACAGCGGATGGATGCCCAGCGCATAGGCGCCGCCGGCGGTGCGCCGTGCCAGGTCGCGCACCACGCCGAAGTTGGCGCGTTCGACAGCCGGGATCACGATGGCGGTAACGCCGGCCCGCAGCGCATGCGCGGCCACCTCGGGCCGGTCGGCGTCGAATTCTGCGGCGTCTAGATGGCAATGGGTGTCGATCAGCATCGCGGGCTCCTGGTGGGCATTATGCGCCCGCGCCTGCCCGGAGGGCGCGCCGGCAAGTCCAGCGGACGCGCAAGCGGCATCCGCCCGGACCCACGGCGCGAAAACGATCAGCCTGAAACCAGGCGGCCGTTTTCCATCAGCAGCTGGCGGTCGGCGCGCGCCGCCAGTTCCGGATCATGCGTGACGATGGCGAAGGCCGTGCCGGATTCCCGGTTCACGCGCGACAGCAGCTCGAACATATTGTGCGCGGTATGGCGGTCGAGGTTGCCGGTGGGCTCGTCGGCCAGCACGCAGGCCGGCCGCGTCACCAGCGCGCGCGCCAGCGCCACGCGCTGGCGTTCGCCGCCGGAAAGCTGGCCGGGATAGTGCTCTTCGCGCGCGGCCAGACCCACCATGCCCAGCACCTCGCGCGCGGCCGCGCGGGCCTGCTCGCGATCCTGGCGCCGCACGATCAGCGGCATGGCCACGTTGTCCAGCGCCGAGAATTCCGGCAGCAGATGGTGGAACTGGTAGACGAAGCCCAGGCTCTGGTTGCGCAGCGCGCTCTTGCGCGCCTCGGACAGACCGACGGCCAGCTTGCCGTCCACCGTGACCGAACCGCTGGACGGCACGTCCAACAGGCCCAGGATGTGCAGCAGCGTGCTCTTGCCCGAGCCCGAGGCGCCGACGATGGCGACCATCTCGCCACGCGCCACGGTCAGGCTGACGTTGTTCAGCACGTCGATGCGCGTCGGCCCTTCGTCGTAGAACTTGACCAGCTGATCGGCCTGCAGCGCGGGGGTGGCGGAATCAATCATGGCGCAGCACCTGTGCGGGTTGCAGGCGCGAGGCGCGCCAGCTGGGATACAGCGTCGCCAGCAGCGACAGCACCAGCGAGGTCAGGCCGATGGTGACGATGTCGCTGACCTGCGGGTCGGACGGCAGCGCGCTGATGAAATACACCTCGCGCGGCAGGAACTGCACACCCAGCAGGCGTTCGATGAAGGGCACGATCACGTCCACGTTGTAGGCGATCGCGATGCCGCCGGCCACGCCCAGCAATGTGCCGATGACGCCGATCAGCGCGCCCTGCACCAGGAAGATGCGCGCCACTTCGCCCGGCCCGGCGCCCAGCGTGCGCAGGATGGCGATGTCGGATTGCTTGTCCTTGACGGCCATCACCAGCGAGGACAGCAGGTTGAACGCGGCCACGGCCACGATCAGCGCCAGGATCAGGAACATCATGCGCTTTTCGGTCTTGACCGCGGCGAACCAGGTGCGGTTGTTGCGCGACCAGTCGCTGGCCATCATGTAGGGCGGCAGCACCTGGGCCAGCTCGGCGGCCACCTCGGGCGCCCTCTGCATGTCGGCCACGCGCAGTCGCACGCCGGCCGTGCCGCTGTCGCGGAACACGCGGGCGGCGTCCTCGTCGTCGACGAAGGCCAACGAGGAATCGTATTCGTAGTGGCCGGAAGAGAACACGCCCACCACGGTGAACTGACGCATGCGCGGCGCGAAGCCGGCGGGGCTGATCGAGCCTTGCGGCGCCATCATCATCAGCGTGTCGCCGACCTTCACGCCCATGCCGTCGGCCAGCTCGTTGCCCAGCACCACGCCAAAGCCGCCGGGCTTCAGGTCGGACAGCTTGCCCGTGACCATCTGCCTGGGCAGGTCGGACACGCCGCCCTCGGTGGCGGGATCGATGCCGCGCACCTGCACGCCGCGCAGCGCCTGCCCGCGCACCAGCATGCCCTGCGCCGCCACGAAGGGCGCGCCGGCCTTGACGGCGGGATTCTTCTTGGCGGCGTCGGCGTACTGCTGCCACTGGTCCAGCACGCGCTCGGGCGCGGCGCCGGGTATGTAGAGTTCGATGTGCGGCAGCACCGACAGCATGCGGTCGCGCACTTCCTTCTGGAAGCCGTTCATGACCGACAGCACCACGATCAGGGCGGCGACGCCCAACGCGATGCCCGCCATCGAACTCGCGGCGACGAAGGAGATGAAGCGATCGCGGCGGCCGCGTCGCTGGCGGATCCGGGCCAGCCCGGCATAGCGGGCGCCGATCCAGAATTCGTAGGGTATTTTCAGCACGAGCGCATTATGGCATTAACGGCCAGGAAATCGGGGCCGCGGATGTGCGGTTCCAAGACCAGGCGTATCCACCTATGGCAGATGGCGGCGGGCCTTAGTTCCCGCCATCGCCAGACTACAATCCCGCCCATGCTGATCGTGATACCGGGCGCCCTGCCCGCCCTCCCCGTGGCCGCCGAGCTGGCCAAGCTGCTGCCCGAGCGCGCCCCCGCGCTGCACGTCTGGCTGCAGGCCGGCGCCGCGCGCGCCCAACCCTACGACCTGCGCGCGCACGGCTGCACCGCCTTCGAAGCCTGGCAGCTGCGCCGCGCCGGCCACCGGCCCGAGGCCGGCCTGCCCCTGGGCGCCGGCCTGGGCCCCTTGCTGACGCAGGACCAGCCCCAGGACGGCGAGCCGGTCTGGCTGGCAGAACTGGCGCACCTGGCGCTGGGCGCGGACCAGGCCATGCTGGCCGATCCGGACCAGATGGACCTGCGCGCCGAGGAAAGCGCCGCGCTGTACGACACCGTGCGGCCGCTGTTCGACGGCACCGGCTTCGCGGCCGAGCCGCTGGACGCGCGCCGCTGGCGCCTGCGCCTGCCCGAAGGCTTGCGGCCGGCCACCGCCAGCCCGCTGGCCGTGGCCGGCCACCGGCTGAACGACTGGTGGAAGCAGGACGCCGAAACCCGTCCGTGGCGCCGGCTGCTCAATGAAATACAGATGGCCTGGCACGACCATCCGGTCAACGAGGCGCGCGCCGCGCGCGGCGTGGCGCCGGTCAACGCGCTTTGGCTGTACGGCGGCGCCCGCCCCTGGCGCATCGCGCCGCCCGGACAGGAGCTGATCCTGGACGGCCTGGACGCGCCGCAACGCGCGGGCGACTGGGCCGCCTGGCTGGACGCGCTGCCCGCGCTGGACGCGCAGCTGCGCGCCCGGTCCGGCAAGCAGGGCCTGCCCGGCGCCCCGACCGAACTGCTGCTGCTGGGCGACGACCGCAGCGTCGCCCTCACCCTGAAACCGCGCGGCAGCCTGCTAGGCTGGCTGCCCGCGCCCAAGAAGAACTGGAGCGCCTGGTGGTCTCACCCCGCTTGACCGTACGCCCCGCCAACCAGGACGCGCTGCGCGCCCTGCAGGCTTCGGGCATCCATCCCCTGCTGGCGCGGCTGTGGGCCGCGCGCGGCGTCACCCATCCCGACCAGACCAAGCTGGCCTGGCCCGCGCTGCTGCCGCCGGCCGGCCTGACCCATTCCGCGCACGCCGCCGGCGTGCTGGCCGACGCCATCCAGGCCGGCCGCCGCCTGCTCATCGTGGCCGACTACGACTGCGATGGCGCCACCGCCTGCGCGGTCGGGCTGCGCGCGCTGTCGGCCATGGGCGCGGACGTGGACTTCCTGGTGCCCAACCGCTTCGAGACCGGCTACGGCCTGTCGCCTGCCGTGGTCGACCTGGCCGTGACCCATCGCAACGGCAAACCCGACATCATCATCACCGTCGACAACGGCATCGCCAGCGTCGACGGCGTGGCCGCCGCCAATGCCGCCGGCATCGGCGTGGTCATCACCGACCACCACCTGCCGGGCGACACGCTGCCCGACGCGCTGGCCATCGTGAACCCCAACCAGCCCGGCTGCGGCTTTCCGTCGAAGAACCTGGCCGGCGTGGGCGTGATCTTCTACATGATGCTGGCGCTGCGCGCCGAGCTGCGCCGGCGCGGCGTCTACGCGGCCGACGGCGGCCCCAGGCTGGACGCGCTGTCCGACCTGGTGGCGCTGGGCACCGTGGCCGACGTGGTCAAGCTGGACGCCAACAATCGCCTGCTGGTCACGCAGGGCCTGCAGCGCATGCGCGCCGGCCGCCTGCAACCGGGCCTGCGCGCCCTGTTCGCCGTGGCCGGCCGCGAGCCGCGCAGCGCCAATGGCTTCGATCTGGGCTTCGCGCTGGGTCCGCGCATCAACGCCGCCGGACGCCTGGCCGACATGAGCCTGGGCATCGCCTGCTTGACCACCGACGACGAGGCCCAGGCGCTGGAGATGGCGCGCGAGCTGGACAACATCAACCGCGAGCGGCGCACCATCGAGGCCGAGATGCGCGAACAGGCGCTGGCCGCGATGGAAGAGCCCAACGCCGCCGCCGGCGCCACCGTCTGCGTGTTCGACCCGGGCTGGCACCAGGGCGTGGTCGGCCTGGTGGCCTCGCGCCTGAAGGAGAAATTCTGGCGCCCCACGCTGGCCTTCGCGCCGGCCGGCGACGACGAGATCCGCGGCTCGGGCCGCTCGATTCCCGACGTGCACCTGCGCGACGCGCTGGACCTGGTATCCAAGCGCAACCCCAACCTGATCCGCAAGTTCGGCGGCCACGCCATGGCCGCCGGCCTGACGCTGGGCCGCAACGATTTCGCCGCCTTCGCCCCGGCCTTCGACGCCGCGGTGCGCGAGCTGACCGGCCGCGATTCGTTCGAGCCGGTCATCGAGACCGACGGCTCGCTCGAATCGGGCTACGCCAACGCGGAAGTGGCCGGTCTGCTCCAGCAACAGGTCTGGGGCGCCGGCTTCGCCGCGCCGCTGTTCCTGGACGAGTTCACCGTGCGCAACCAGCGCCTGGTCGGCGAAAAGCACCTGAAGCTGTCGCTGGAACGCGGCCAGCAACGCTTCGACGCCATCTGGTTCGGCCACGACCAGTCGCTGCCCGAACGCATCCAGGCGGCCTACCGGCTGGAGCAGAACGTGTGGAACGGGATGGTGTCGGTGCAGCTGGTCATCGAACACGCTGAATGAAGGGGCCCACCCCCGAAGCGCCTATGGCGCTCCCCCTCAAGGGGGCGCCACTGCGGACCGGAAGGACCGGCCCACCCCCGAGCGCTACGCGCTCCCCCTCAAGGGGGCGCCACTGCGGACCGGCAAAGCCGGCTCCGCGTGGCCCCGGTCTGGGGGCGAGCGTCTTTCTAGGGACGTGAGGCGCTTGGCGCCGTCGGTTGCTTGAATGTGGTTGCCGCGGGCAGGCCGGATTTGGCCTTGCCCGCGGCTTGGCGCTGTCTACTTATTGACTAGCTTGGCGGGCTGCGCCAGCGCCACCAGCGCGCCGACCACCAGGCAGGCGGCCAGCATGTACAGGCCGGTGTTGGTGGTGCCGGTCATGTCCTTGAGCCAGCCGACCAGGTAGGGGCTGACGAAGCCGGCCAGGTTGCCCACCGAGTTGATCAGCGCGATGCCGGCCGCGGCGGCGGTGCCGCCCAGCAGCGCGGTCGGCAGGCTCCAGAACAGCGGCAGCACGGTGCAGATGCCGATGTTGGCCACGGTCAGCGCGACGATGGCCAGGACGGTGTTGCCGCTCCATACCGCCGAGAACAGCAGGCCCAGCGCGCCGAACAGCGCCGGAATGGCGACGTGCCAGCGGCGCTCGCGGTTGCGGTCGGAGTTGCGCGCGATCAGGATCATGCCGATGACCGCGAACAGGTTGGGCACCGCCGTCAACAGGCCGATGGCCAGCGGGCTCTGCACGCCGGTGGCCTTGATCAGCGTCGGCATCCAGAAACCAACCCCATACAGGCCCATCACGAACGAGAAGTAGATCAGCGCCATGGCCCAGACGCGCGGCTTGGCCAGCGCGGCGCGGATCGGCGGATCTTCCTTGTGCTGCTCCTCGGCGGCGATGTTGCGGATCAGCACGGCCTTTTCATTGGCGGTCAGCCACTTGGCCTTGTTGATGCGGTCGTCCAGCCACAGCAGCACCAGCACGCCGATGATGACCGAGGGGATGCCTTCCAGCAGGAACAGCCACTGCCAGCCCGACAGGCCGTGGTCGCCATGGAAGGTGTTCATGATCCAGCCCGAGATGGGCCCGCCGATCAGGCCCGACATGGGCACCGCCGTCATGAAGAAGGTGGTGATGCGCCCGCGCCGCGCGGCCGGATACCAGTAGGTCAGGTACAGGATGATGCCGGGGAAGAAGCCCGCCTCGGCCGCGCCCAGCAGGAAGCGCAGCGCATAGAACATGGGCACGCTGCTCACGAACATCATGCACGAGGAAATGAGGCCCCAGGTGATCATGATGCGCGCGATCCAGACGCGCGCCCCGACCTTGTGCAGGATGATGTTGCTGGGAATCTCGAACAGGAAGTAGCCGATGAAGAAGATCCCGGCGCCCAGCCCGTACACCGTCTCGCTGAATTGCAGTTCCTGCAGCATCTGCAGCTTGGCGAAGCCCACGTTGACGCGGTCCAGATAGGCCACGACGTAGCAGACCACCAGCAGCGGCACCAGCCGCCACCCCACCTTGCGGTAGATCCGGTCTTCCTCTGACGCCGGTACCGCCGGCGCCGTGCCGGGGGCCATGGTGTTTTCCATTGCTAGTCTCCTGTCCTCTGTCGGGATGCGGCTGGCAGCCGGCCAGCCTGGCGGCGCGCCCGGTCCGCCTTGGGAGCGGCCGGCGCCACGCCAGCCTAGAACCCGCCGATTGACAGAAAGCTGAACAATCCGCCGGACCGCGCGCAAACCCCTAGACGCCACGCCAGGCCGTTCCCACCGGGCGCCGCAACCCGACGCGTCGAGCGTATCCGTCCCCCTCCTTCGCCCTCCGCCCGCTGGTCGGCTCCATCCACGGTAAAATGCCCGGTTTCGCACAAAAGTCATCAGGATAGGATCAATCATGGAAGCCGAACGTCAGAACCAGCTCGCCGCCCGCCTCGCCGACTACGCGGAGCGCGAACAGGCTCTACGGAGGTATCTTTGACTACGATGCCAAAGCCGAACGCCTGCAAGTCGTAAACGCCGAGCTGGAAGATCCCTCGGTCTGGAACGATCCCAAGCACGCCCAGGACCTGGGCCGTGAGAAGAAAGCCCTGGAAGACGTGGTGGAAACGCTGACCGCGCTGGGCACCGGCCTGTCCGACTCGAACGAGCTGTTCGAGCTGGCCGCCTCGGACGACGACGACGCCACGCTCGAATCGATCGAGCTGGACGCCAACGGCTTCCAGGAAAAGCTGGAAGCGCTGGAATTCCGCCGCATGTTCTCGAACCCGGCCGACCCGCTGAACTGCTTCCTGGACATCCAGGCCGGCGCCGGCGGCACGGAAGCGCAGGACTGGGCCTCGATGCTGCTGCGCCAGTACCTGAAGTACGCCGAGCGCAAGGGCTTCAAGGCCGAAGTGCTGGAAGAATCCGAAGGCGAAGTCGCGGGTCTGAAATCCGCCACCATCAAGATCGAGGGCGAGTACGCCTTCGGCTACCTGCGCACCGAGACCGGCGTGCACCGCCTGGTGCGCAAGAGCCCGTTCGACTCGTCGGGCGGCCGCCACACGTCGTTCGCCAGCGTGTTCGTCTACCCCGAAGTCGACGATTCCTTCGAGGTCGAGGTCAATCCGGCCGACCTGCGCGTGGACACCTACCGCGCGTCCGGCGCCGGCGGCCAGCACATCAACAAGACCGACTCGGCCGTGCGCCTGACGCACATGCCGACCGGCATCGTGGTGCAGTGCCAGAACGACCGTTCGCAGCACCGCAACCGCGCCGAAGCCATGCAGATGCTGAAGTCCAAGCTCTACGAGCTGGAAATGCGCAATCGCATGGCCGAGCAGCAGAAGCTGGAAGACTCCAAGACCGACGTGGGCTGGGGCCACCAGATCCGTTCCTATGTGCTGGACCAGAGCCGCATCAAGGACCTGCGCACCAACGTGGAAATCTCCAACACCCAGAAGGTGCTGGACGGCGACCTGGACCCGTTCATCCAGGCCAGCCTGAAGCAAGGCGTCTGAGCGGCCCGTCCCTTACATCGATCGCATCCGGAGGTCCCTGAATGACTCACACCGTCGCCATCCTCACCGGCGCCTCGCGCGGCATCGGCGCCGCCATGGCGCGCCAGCTGGCCAAACCGGGCACGCGCCTGATCACGCTGGCCCGCCGCGAGGATCCCGAGCTGGCCGCGCACGCGCGCGCCCAGGACGCGCAGCTGGAGCAGCTGGCCGTGGACCTGTCCGACCTGCGCGCCGCCGAACAGGCCGCCGAACGGATCTGCGCCGCGCTGCCGCGCGACGCCAAGCGCTACCTGCTGATCAACAACGCGGGCACGGTGCATCCTGTGTCCGGCACCGACGCGCTGATCGACGGCCAGGCCATCGCCTCGGCCTTCAACCTGAACGTCACCGCCGTCATGCTGCTGACCGCGCGCTTCCTGGCCGCGGTCGAGGACCTTCCGGCCGACCGCCGCGTGCTGAACATCTCGTCCGGCGCGGGCCGCAATCCCAACGCCGGCTGGGGCGTGTACTGCGCCACCAAGGCGGCGCTGGACATGTACTCGCGCGTGGTCAAGCAGGAACAGGGCGAGACCGGCGCGCGCGTCGTCTCGCTGGCGCCCGGCATCGTCGACACCGACATGCAGGTCGCGATCCGCTCCAGCGACCCGGCGCATTTCCCCGCGCTGTCCAAGTTCCAGGAATTCCACGCCACCGGCAAGCTGTCCTCGCCCGCCAACGTGGCCACCCGCATCCTCGCCTACCTGGATCGCGACGATTTCGGCACGACTGAAATCGACGACATCCGCAATTACGACTGATCCCCACCATGACCGACCACACGACCGCTCCGGCCACCGCCCAGGATGAAAACCGCTTGATCGCCGAACGGCGCGCCAAGCTGGCCAAACTGCGCGAAACCGGGGTCGCGTACCCCAACGACTTCGTTCCCGACGCCCGCGCCGCCGCGCTGCACGACAAGTACGACGGCCAGGAGCAGGAAGCCCTGGCCGCCAACCCTGTCACCGTCAAGGTGGCCGGACGCATGATGCTCAAGCGCGTCATGGGCAAGGCCAGCTTCGCCACGCTGCAGGACAGCAGCGGCCGCATCCAGATCTACCTGGAACGCGGCGCGCTGGGCGAGGACGTGTACGCGGCCTTCAAGCAATGGGACATCGGCGACATCATCGCGATCGAGGGGTCGGTCTTCAAGACCAACAAGGGCGAGCTGTCGGTGCATGCCACCACCGCGCGCCTGCTGTCCAAGTCGCTGCGTCCGCTGCCGGACAAGTTCCACGGCGTGGCCGACCAGGAACTGCGCTACCGCCAGCGCTACGTCGACCTCATCATGACCGACGCCACGCGCCGCACCTTCGAGGCGCGCAGCAAGGCCATGGGCAGCATCCGCCAGTTCATGCTGAACGCCGGCTTCCTGGAAGTGGAAACGCCGATGCTGCACCCTATCCCGGGCGGCGCCGCGGCCAAGCCCTTCGTCACGCATCACAATGCGCTGGACATGGAAATGTTCCTGCGCATCGCGCCCGAGCTGTACCTCAAGCGCCTGATCGTGGGCGGCTTCGAGCGCGTGTTCGAGGTCAACCGCAACTTCCGCAACGAAGGGGTCAGCCCGCGCCACAACCCTGAATTCACGATGATGGAGTTCTACGCAGCCTTCGCGGACTACCGCTGGCTGATGGACTTCACCGAAGAGCTGATCCGCCAGGCCGCCATCTCGGCCACCGGCAGCGCCGTGCTCACCTATCAAGAGCGCGAGCTGGACCTGTCCAAGCCCTTCGACCGCCTGACCATCTGCGAAGCCATCCTCAAGTACGCGCCCGGCTACACCCAGGCGCAGCTGGACGATGCCGCCTTCGTGCGCGCCGAGCTGAAGAAACTGGGCGCCGACGCCGACGGCCCGGTGCTGTCGCGCGCCGGCCTGGGCGCGCTGCAGCTGGCGCTGTTCGAGGAAACCGCCGAAGCCAAGCTCTGGAACCCGACCTACATCATCGACTACCCGGTCGAGGTGTCGCCGCTGGCGCGCGCGTCCGACGCGCGCGAGGGCATCACCGAGCGCTTCGAGCTGTTCATGACGGGCCGCGAGATCGCCAACGGCTTCTCCGAGCTGAACGACCCCGAGGACCAGGCCGAGCGCTTCCGCTCGCAGGTCGAAGCCAAGGACGCCGGCGACGAGGAAGCCATGTACTACGACGCGGACTACATCCGCGCGCTGGAATACGGCATGCCCCCGACCGGCGGCTGCGGCATCGGCATCGACCGCCTGGTCATGCTGCTGACCGACAGCCCCAGCATCCGCGACGTGATCCTGTTCCCGCACCTGCGCCGCGAGGACTGAGGTCGGGAACCGCGCCATGTTCTTCAAGATCCTGGTGCTGCTGGCGGTCGCCGCCGGGCTGGTCTACCTGATCAAGCAACCCCGGCGCGGCCAGGCCGCCGGCGCTTTTCACGCCGCGCCGGCGCGCCGCAAGCCGGCATTCGTCGCCCTGTGCGTCGGCGCCGCGCTGTCGCTGCTGGCTTCGCTGATGAGCGCGGTGCTGTGGATGGGCGCGGTGGCCGGCGGCGTGACCGGCGGCGGCTATCGCGGCCAGGCCGACTACCTACTGCCCGTGGCAGGGTGCCTGCTGGCACTGGCCGTGGCCTGCGCGGTAGGCGCGTTCCTCAAGCGCAGGGGCTGACACCCGGCCTCCTCCGACTCGAGCAAGATTGCCTCCACGACCTCAAGGCAGCCCATGAAGCTCTACGAGAAGTTGGCGCGGGATATCGAAGGGCAGATCCTCAAGGGCGTCTATCGCGACGGCGAGCGCCTGCAATCGGTGCGAGAAACCAGCAGGCAGCGCCAGGTCAGCATCACCACGGTCCTGCGCGCCTATCTGCTGCTGGAAAGCCGCGGGCTCATCAAGAGTCGCCCCCAATCGGGCTTCTACGTGACTCCGCCCGCTGGCGAGCGCGCCCCGGCCGGCGGCCAGGCCGACACGGCACGGCCCATCGCCATTTCTTCCCCGGTCGACGTCAGTCGGCTGGTGCTGTCCACCTTGCGCACAATCTCGCAAGGCCACGCCATCCCGCTGGGCTCGCCCTATCCCGACCCCGCCGGCTTCGCCTTCGACAAGCTCGGCCGCTACGCCCATGCCGCGAGCAAGGACGCCTCGCTGAACGAGCTGCGCAACGCCCTGCCCCCAGGACACCCCCAGCTGCTGCGGCAGATCGTGCGGCGCCACCTGGACCAGGGCTTGGTCGTCGATCCGGCCGAGCCCATCGTCACCGTGGGCGCGACCGAGGCCATCAATCTGTGCCTGCAGGCCGTGGCCAGGCCGGGCGACGTGATCGCGGTGGAAACGCCCACCTTCTACGCGATGCTGCACGCCATCGAGCGCATGGGCATGAAAGTGGTCGAGGTTCCCACCGATCCGGAGCTGGGCATCGACGTGGACATGCTTGCCCGGCTGGCCCGCGAGCTACCCATCGCCGCCTGCATGGTGATGCCGAACTTCCAGAACCCGCTGGGCTTTCGCATGCCCGATGAGCGCAAGGCGGCGCTGGTCCGGCTGGCGACGGAACGCGACATGCCCATCATCGAGAACGGGGTCTGCAACGAGCTTTACTACGGCGACACGCCGCCCGGCACGCTCAAGGCCCATGACACCAAGGGCCTGGTACTGCACTGCTCGTCCTTCTCCAAGACCCTGACGTCCGTCTACCGCATCGGCTGGGCATTGCCGGGCCGCTACCGCGACCAGGTCGAGAAGCTGAAATTCCTAAACACGCTGACCACGCCCGCGATTCCGCAACTGGCCATCGCGGAATACCTGGAGCGCGACGGCTACGACCACAGGCTGCGGCGCATGCGCAAGGCCTACGCACAGCAGGCCGGCCTGATGCGCCACGCGGTGCACCGATGGTTCCCCGAAGGCACGCGCACCTCGAACCCGCAAGGCGGATACGTATTGTGGGTGGAACTGCCCGCGCCGATCGACGGCATGGAAATCTACCAGCGGGCGCTGGAGCGCGGCATCACCGTCGGGCCGGGCTACATGTTCTCGGTCTCCGACAGCTACCGCAATTTCATCCGGCTCAACTACAGCAGCCCCTGGTCGCGCGAGGTCGAGCAGGCGGTGGCCACCGTCGGCAAGATCGCCGCCAGCGCCCTGCGCGCCAGACGCTGACGGCGCGACTACTCTGCCCGGCGACTCAGGCCGCCTGCGCTGTCTCCTGGCGCAGGATGCGCACCGGAATCGACTTGTACGACGGCGTGCCGGACTCTTCGTCGATATAGTCCAGCGGCACCAGCACATTGGCTTCCGGATAATAGGCCGCCACCGATCCGCGCGCGATGTCGTACTCGATGACGGTGATGCCGCCCAGCCTGAGCGCGCGATTCGCGGAGATCGTCTGGATCTCGATCAGGTCGCCATGCTCCAGGCCGCGCTCGGCCATGTCGGCGGGATGCATGAACAGCACGTCCCGTCGGCCGAACACGCCTCGATAGCGGTCGTCCAGGCCGTAGATGGTGGTGTTGTACTGGTCATGGCTGCGGATGGTGATGAGGCGCAGCACATCGTCGGCCCAGGGCTCGTAGTTCTCGCGCACGCCGGGAAACACCGAGAACATGGCCTTGCCCGAGGGCGTGGGCCAGCGGCGTTCGGTCGGCGGCAGCGGCATGCGGAACCCGCCAGGCACGCGGATGCGTTCGTTGTAGCCGTCGAAGCCGGGTATGGTGCGCTCGATCAGGTCGCGGATGCGGTCGTAGTCCGCCACCAGCCCGTTCCAGTCGACCTTGCTGTGATCCAGCGTCGCGGCCGCCATGCCGGCGACGATCGCCGGCTCGGAACGCAGCTGCGGCGACGCCGGGCGCAACCGGCCTGCCGAGGCATGCACCATCGACATCGAATCCTCCACCGTGATGGACTGCGCGCCGCTGGCCTGCATGTCCAGTTCCGTGCGGCCGATCACGGGCAGGATGTAGCTCTCCTTGCAAACCAGCAGATGCGAACGATTGAGCTTGGTGCCCAGGTGGACGCTCAGGTCCAGTCGCCGCATGGCGGCGAACGCCTGCTCCGGATCGGGCATCGCCACCGCGAAATTGCCGCCCAGGCAGATCAGCGCCTTCGCCTCGCCCCGGGCCATGGCCTGCATGGTCTTGACCGCATCATGGCCATGCGCGCGCGGCGGCGTGAAGCCGAAAACCTCCTCGATCTTGTCGAGGAAGGCCTCCGAGGGCTTCTCGGTGATTCCCACCGTGCGGTTGCCCTGCACGTTGGAATGGCCCCGCAACGGACAGATGCCGGCGCCAGGCTTGCCGAAATTGCCGCGCAACAGCAGCAGGTCCGCGATCAGCCGCACGTTCCAGGTGCCGGTGTTGTGCTGCGTGAGGCCCATGCCGTAGGTGATGATCGTGGCATTGGACTTGGCATAGGCCTCGGCCACCTGCTCCAGCTGCGCCCGCGTCAGGCCGCTCTCCTTCTCGATCTGCGGCCATTGCGTCTCGGCCAGGTCGGCCGCCAGCGCCTCGTAGCCCTCGGTGTGCATGGCGATGAAATCGCGGTCCAGGATGCCGCCGCGCTGCTCATCCAGCTCCAGCAGCGCCTTCATGATGCCCTTGAGCGCCGCCGCGTCGCCGCCCGCCTTGACCTGGAAATAGGTCGAGGCGATCGGCGTGGAGCGGAACGTCGCCATTTCCAGGACGTCCTGCGGATCGGCGAAGCGTTCCAGCGCGCGCTCGCGCAGCGGATTGAAGACGATGATCGGCACGCCTCGGCGCGCCGCCTCGTGCAGGGTGCCCATCATGCGCGGATGGTTGGTGCCGGGGTTGTGACCCATCGAGATGATGAGCTCGGTCCGCTCGAAATCGTCCAGCGACACGGTGCCCTTGCCGATGCCGATGGACTGCGGCAGTCCCACGCTGGTAGCTTCGTGGCACATGTTCGAACAGTCGGGAAAATTGTTGGTGCCGTACTCGCGGGCGTACAGCTGAAACAGGTAGGCCGCTTCGTTGGACGCGCGCCCGGACGTGTAGAACTCCGCCTGGTCCGGCGAGTCCAGGCCTCGCAACACCTGGCCGATGCGCGCGAACGCCGCTTCCCACGACACCGGACGAAACTTGTCGCTGGCCGCGTCATAGGCCATCGGATGCGTCAGCCGGCCAAAGTTCTCGAGCTCGTAGTCGCTGAGTTCGAGCAGCTCCGTCACCGTGTGCCGCTCGAAGAATTCGGGCGTGACCCGCTTGTTGGTCGCTTCCCAGGTGACGGCCTTGGCGCCGTTTTCACAGAACTGAAAGGTGGAGCGATGCTCCTTGTCGGGCCAGGCGCAGCCTGGACAATCGAAGCCGGCGGGCTGGTTGGTGCGCATCAGCACCAGCGGCGCCTCCAGCGCCGTCATCTGCTGGCGGACCGCCTGGGCGGTCGCCTTCAGGGCGCCCCAGCCGCCGGCGGGAGCATCGTACCTGCGTATGCCCGGAACCTCTCGCTTGCTCATGACTGCCTCCTTAGCACCTTGCGCGCTCATTGACCTTGATGTTGGTTAATGTAATGAGTCGCCGATGACAAAAAAGAGTACAGATTGACGTCCCTGGAACGAGCACAGTTGCGTTTCCGGAATCATCCCCTAGCGCGGACGTTGCACTGCGCCATCGCCTGGCGGCGCCAAGGGCCATTTCCCCACTCCCGCTGGCAGCGCCGGCAGGCAGGCCTGCAACATCGCCTCGATGAAGGCATCCGGCGCCAGCCGGCCGTCCGGCCGATACCATTGCACCGTCAGGTTCATGCTGCCCAGCACGCAGCGCTTGATCACACGCGCGTCGCCGGCCAGCAGGCCGGCGTACACGGCGGCGGCCACCGTTTCCTGCCACATCCCTTCGTAAAGATCGCTCAGGACCTTGACGCCGCGCTGGCTCTGAGCCGACAGGCTGCGCCATTCATAGACCAGCGCATTCATCGCATCCCCGCCCGCGCCGTGCAGCATGCTCCACATATGCACGCGGAACAGCGCGGCCAGCCGGTCCGCCGGCGCGGCATAACGCGCCAGCGCCTGCCGGCCATGGTCCAGCACCTCCTGGATGCCGTTGTCCATCACCGCGACCAGGATCTCCTCCTTGCTGCGGAAATGATGGAACAGGCTGCCGGATTGCAGCCCCACGGCCTTCGCCAGTTCGCGCACCGTGGTGCGTTCATAGCCATGTTCGCGGAACAGGCGTCCGGCGGTCAGGATCACCTCGCGGCGGCGCGCAGAGTCCGGGCCTTCATCGCGCGCCGCGCCGCGGATGTCCGGATCGTCGCCCCGCTTGTCCATGTTCGCTACAGCCGTTCCAGGATGGTGGCCGTGGCCATGCCGTGGCCGATGCACATCAGCTGCATGCCGAACTGTCCGTCGATGGCGCGCAGCCCGGCCAGCATCTTGGCCATCAGGCCCGCGCCGGTCGCGCCCAGCGGATGGCCGTGCGCGATGGCGCCGCCCCAGGGATTGACACGCTCGGGATTGGCGCCTGTGGCGCGCAGCCAGGCCAGCACCACGCTGGCGAAGGCCTCGTTGATCTCGATCCAGTCCAGGTCGCGCAGCGTCAGGCCGGCGCGCGCCAGCGCCCGCTCGGCGGCGGGGATCACGCCCGTCAGCTGCAACACCGGGTCCGAGCCGATCGCCACCCGCGCCTTGAAGCGCGCCAGCGGACGCAGACCGTCGGCCAGCGCGGCGTCCATGTCGGCCAGCAGCACGGCGGCGGCGCCGTCGGACAGCTGGCTGGCATTGGCGGCGGTCACGCCGCCCTGCCCCGGCGGCCGCAGCGCCGGCGCCATCGCCGCCATGCGCGCGGGGTCAGTGTGTTCGCGGATGCCTTCATCGCGCGCCGGCACGCCGGCGGGGGCTGGCAGCAGCTCGTCGTGCAGGCCGGCGCCCGCCGCCGCCCAGGCGCGGGCATGGCTCTGGCGCGCCCAGTCGTCCATCTCGGCGCGCGTCAGCCCCCAATGCTCGGCGATGCGTTCGGCGCTCTCGATCTGGTGCACCAGCGGATAGCGTTGCAGCAATGCGGGATTGAGCGTGTCGAAGCCCCGGAACTCACCCTGGCCCAGCGTCACGTCCAGGAACATGGGCACGCGGCTCATGCTCTCGACGCCGCCGGCGATCACATAGCGCATGTCGCCGGCGGCGATGGCCTGGGCGCCGAAATGCACGGCCTGCTGGCTGGACCCGCACATGCGGTTCAGCGACACGCCCGGCACCGTCTCTGGCAGTCCGGCCAGCATGGCGGCCAGGCGGCCGATGTTGGCGCCCTGCTCGCCCGCCTGGCTGACGCAGCCGGCGATCAGGTCGTCGACCCGCTCGCCGGGCAGCCCGGCCCGCCGCAACAGGCCCGTCACCGCGCTGGCCAGCAAATCGTCTGGCCTCGTATCGGCCCAGACACCGCCGCGCTTGCCGAAAGGCGTGCGCACGGCTTGCACGATCACCGCTTCATTCATGCCGCGTTCTCCTCGGCGTAAAGCGTTTCGATTTCATGCGCGTAAGCGCGATAGATGCTGGCGCGGCGCACCTTCATGGTCGCCGTGACTTCGCCGTCATCATGATCCAGTTCCTTGGTCAGCAGGTGGAAGCGCTTGATCTGCGCCACCGGCGCGAGGCCCTGATTGGCGCGCGCGATCTCCTGCTCGACCAGCGCGCGCACCTGCGGATGCTCGGCCAGCGAACGGAAGTGCGTGAAGGCGATGCGGCGCGACTCGGCCCACTTGCCGACCGTGTCGAATTCCAGCTGCACCAGCGCCGACACGTACTTGCGTCCGTCAGCGATCACGATGCACTCCTTCACATAGGGACTGCCCTTGACCGCGTTCTCGATCTCGGACGGCGTCAGGTTCTTGCCGCCGGAGGTGATCATGATGTCCTTCATGCGGTCGACGATGCGCACCCGCCCGCCCTGCACCGCCACCACGTCGCCCGTGTGCAGCCAGCCGTCACGCACGGTATCCGCCGTGGCCTGCGGGTTCTTGTAGTAACCCTCGAACACCATGTCGCCGCGCACCTGCAGTTCGCCGGATTCGCCGACGCGCCAGCCCACGCCGGCGATGGGCTCGCCCACGGTGCCCACTTTGACCCGGTCGGGATGCTGGCCGAAGATCATGCCGGAGGACTCGGTCAGGCCATAGACCTCCAGCAGCGGCACGCCGATGTTGCGGAAGTAGCGCACCACGTCCGGCGGAATCGGCGCCGCGCCGGTCATCGCCACCCGCACGCGCCGCAGGCCGATGAAGTTCTGCAAGGCGCGCAGCACCAGCCAGTACCACAACGCATGGGTCCAACGTTCGCGCCAGCTGTATTGCGCCGACGACTTTTCCAGGAACGGCGCGCAGGCCGTCAGCGCCCGCCGGTACAGCCATTGCTGCAGGCGTCCGGCTTCCTGCATCTTGATGGAAATCGCCGCGTGCAGTTTTTCCCAGATGCGCGGCACGCCCAGGAAGATCGAGGGCGCGACCTCGCGCAGGTCTTCCTGCACGGTGCGGATGGATTCGCCAAAATTCACCTGCGAACCCACGTAGATCGGCACGAAGGTGGACAGCATCTGCTCGGCCACGTGGCACAGAGGCAGATAGGAAAGGTGCACGCTGCGCGCGTCCATCTCCAGCCGCTCGGCGATGCCCCAGGCGACGCCGCGCATATTGCGGTAACTCAGCATCGCGCCCTTGGGCTTGCCGGTCGAGCCCGAGGTGTAGATCATCAGCCCGATATCGGCCAGGCGTTGGCCATCCAGCGCCGCATCCAGCGCCCCCTGTTCGAGGTCCTGGCGCCGCTGGCCGTCTTCCTCGACCTGCGCGAAGGTAACGATGCGCGCGCGCTCGGCGACGGCATAGGAACGCAGGCCCTTGGTCTCGATCACGACGATGCGGCGCAGGCCCGGCAGGCGGTCGGCGACCTGCAGCACCTTGTCGACCTGCTCCTGGTCTTCGCACACGACCAGTTCGATGTCGGCATGTTCCAGCACATAGCCCATTTCCTCGGCCGGGCTGGTGGCGTACACGCCCACGGCGACCGCGCCCACCGCGCCCGCGCCCATCTGCGTCAGCAGCCACTCGATGCGGTTCTCGGAGACGATGGCCACGCGCCCGCCCGGCGCCAGGCCCAGCGCGCGCAGCCCCAGGCCGACGCGGCAGGCGCGCCGCCAGTATTCCGCCCAGCTACTGGGCTTCCAGATGCCAAAGTCCTTCTGGCGCAAGGCCAGCCCGTCCGGCTGGCGCCGCGCCTGCTCGCGCAGCATCTGCGGCAGCGTCAGCTCGGGCCAGGCCGGGCGCGCTTCGCCCACCACCGACATGCGGTCGCGCGCGCCGCTCATGACAGCCACCGCTTGCGGCGCTTGTAGTGCTTGATGTCGCGGAAGCCGCGCGTCTCGCCGGCGCCGCCCACGCCCAGGTAGAACTCGCGCACGTCCGGGTCCGCCGCCAGCTTGTCGGCGCTGCCGTCTATCACCACCTTGCCGGTCTCCATGATGTAGCCGTAGTGCGCCACCGCCAACGCCACGGAGGCGTTCTGCTCCACCAGCAGCATGGCCACGCCCTGCTCGCGGTTGATGCGCGCGATGATGGAAAAGATGTTCTCGACCAGCATGGGCGACAGGCCCAGCGACGGTTCGTCCAGCAGCATGAGCTTGGGCTGCGCGATCAGCGCCCGGCCGATGGCCAGCATCTGCTGCTCGCCGCCCGACAGATAGCCGGCCAGGCCCTTGCGCCGTTCATGCAGCCGGGGAAAGTAGCCGTACACCAGGTCGAAGTCCGGCTTGGCGTCGCGCCGCCCGGTCAGCGCGTAGGTGGCGGCCATCAGGTTTTCCTCGACGCTCAGGTCCTCGAACACGCGCCGCCCTTCCATCACGTGCGCCAGCCCGGCGCGCACCAGGTTCTGCGGCCGCGCGCCGGCGGTGTCGCCGCCATCGAAAGCGATGCGCCCGGCCACCAGCGCGCCATCCTCCAGGTCCAGCAGCCCTGACACGGCCTTGAGCGTGGTGGACTTGCCCGCGCCGTTGCTGCCCAACAGCGCCACGATGCCGCCGGCCGGCACGGACAGGGACAGGCCGCGCAGCACCTGCACCGCCTTGTTGTAGACGACTTCGATGTTGTTGATGTCCAGCAGCGCGCGCGGCGCTTCCTGTCCCTCGGTCATGGCCGCGTCCGCCTTACTTGAGCACGATCCAGTCGGAAGCCGGCACCATCTGCTTCTGCTTCACGTCGGCGCGGTAGATCCGGCCCACGGGAATGGAATTGCCCTTCATGCTGATGGGCACGCCGATCAGGCCGCCGGTGTCGAAATCCTTGATGCCGTCCAGCGCCGCTTTCATGTTGGCCGCGCTCAGGTCCTTGCCCGCGTCCAGCGTGCGCTTGGCCGCCTCGGTGAACAGCATGGCGGCCAGGAAGCCCTGCATGTAGCCCGTGCTCTGGTACTGCGGCCGCATTTCGCGGATCTTCTTCAGCATGGGCGCGTCGGCCGCCTGGTCGTAGTAATAGCGGTACGGCATCACGCCCATGAAGCCCTCGGCGTCCTCGCCCATCTGCATCACGGTGGAATTGTCCATGGTCCAGAAGGTGCCCATGTACCGAGTCTTCAGGCCCATGCGCTTGCCCTGCCCGACGAATTCCGGAATCGGCGCCAGCACGTAGCCGTGGAAGATGGTGTAGTCCGGATCGGCGCGGCGCAGCTTGATGACCTCGGTGGACACGTCCACGCTGCCCGGCGGCGTCATGATCTCGGTGACCACCTTCAGGCCCAGCTTCTCGGCCACGGCGCGCGAGCTGGCGATGGGATCGCGGCCGAACTCGGTGTCCGAATACACGAAGGCGACCTTGGCGCCCGGCTTTTCCTTGGCGATGTAGCGCAGCAGGATGCCGAACATCTCGGTATAGTCCGGCCCCAGCATGAACTGGGCCGGATACTTGGCCGGGTCGTTCAACTCGGTGGCGAAGGACGCGCCGGTCATCAGGATGTTGCCCGCGCGGTTGAGTTCGGCGTTGATGGTCTTGGAAAAGCCGGTGGAATCGCCGTAGTAGAAGTTGACCTTGTTCTGGCTGGTGATCTTCTTGAAGGCGGCCACCGAGGCGTCGACCTTGTAGGCGGTGTCTTCCGGCACGTAGCGCAGCTTGCTGCCCTTGATGCCGCCCTGGTCATTGACGATCTTCACATAGTCGGTGATGCCGGCGTGGATGCCCTGGCCGGCGAAGGCGAACACGCCGCTCAGCGGGATCGAGCCGCCCAGCACCAGGTCTTCCTCGGCCTGGGCCGCGGGCGCGACGGCCAGCGCCGCCGCCAGCCCCAAGGGGGCCAGCCATTTCAACAAACCGCCTGTCGGGATGCGCTTCATGGGATGTCTCCTTGTGGTCTGCTTGTAGTCTGCTTGTCTGCGGCGTCCGCGGGCTAGGCGCGGAACGGCCAGAGGTGAAAATAGCGGCGCACACGCCGCCAGATTTCCGCGAGCCCCAGCGGCTCGAAGATCAGGAAGCCCACGATCAGCAGGCCGAACACGATGGTGCGCACGGGCGAGATCAGGCTCAGCGCGTCGCCGCCGACCGGCAGCCAGCCCACCACCAGCTTGAGCATCTCGGGCACCATGGTCATGAAGGCCGCGCCCAGGATGGAGCCCAGGATCGATCCCATGCCGCCCACGATGACGGCGGCCAGGAAGAAGATCGACATGATCAGCGGAAAGCTCTCCGGCGTGACCACGCGGAAGAAGTAGGCCCACAGACCGCCGGCCACGCCCGCGTAGAACGAGGACAGGCCGAAGGACAGCAGCTTGTAGCGCAGCAGCCGGATGCCCAGCACCTCGGCCGAGATGTCGCGGTCGCGGATGGCGATGAAGGCGCGGCCGATGCGCGTGCGGAACAGATTGGCCGCGCCCAGCACCATCAGCGCGGTCAGCGGCACGATCAGCCAGTAGATCCGGAACGAGGTATCCAGGTCGACCCCGAACAGCCGCGCGGGCGGCACCTGCAGGCCGGCGGTGCCGCCGGTGAACGACCCGTTGGCGAAGATGAAGTGCGCGATGAAGGACGCGGCGATCGTGGAGATCGCCAGGTACAGCCCCTTCACCCGCAGCGACGGCACGCCCACCACCAGCCCGCCCAGCATCGCCACCACGCCGGCTGCCAGCAGGTTGAGCAGCGCCGGCGTGCCCAGCCGCTGCTCCAGCACCGCCACCGTGTACGCGCCCAGGCCCATGAAGGCGGCTTGCCCCAGGCTGACCAGCCCGGTGTAGCCGGTCAGGATGTTCAGCCCGGTGGCGCTGGCCACGTTGATGGCCACCAGACAGGCCAGGTACAGCCAGTAGGCGTCGGCAACGAAGGGAAACAGCGCCAGCGCCGCCGCCAGGAACAGCAGCCAGAGCCGCTGCACGCGCGTATCGAACAGCGCCTCGTCCGCCTGGTAGGTCTGCTTCGCGGTCGCGATGCGCATGGTTCAGAGCCTCTCGATTTCACGGGTGCCGAACAGGCCGTAAGGCCGGACCATCAGCACCGCCACCAGCACCAGGAAAGTGGCCAGCAGCTTGTATTCGCCGCCCAGGTAGGCGCCGGCCCAGGCTTCCAGCACGCCGATGAACAGCCCCCCCGCCAACGCGCCGACGACGCTGTCCAGGCCGCCCACGATCACCACCACCAACACCGACAGGCCGAACACGCCCATCGACGAGGAAATGCCGCCGATGGCGCCGACGATCACGCCCGACACCGCCGCGATCGCGCCCGCCGCCACCCAGGCCAGCGAGAACACGCGCGGCACGTTGATGCCCATGGCGTAGGCCGCGCCCTGGTCGGCAGCAGTGGCGCGCAGGGCCACGCCGCCGCGCCAGTAGCGGAATATCGCCAGCACCACCAGGATCAGCGCCGCCGCCACCCAGAAGCCGTAGAACACCTTGGGCGCCACGAACGCCTCGCCCACCATCACCGGCGAACGCGGCATGAACTCCGGCAGCCGCCGCTGGTCGGCCGTCCAGACCAGCTCGACCACGCCCACCAGGATCGAGGCCAGCCCCACCGTCACCATGAACACCGAGATCGGCGACTCGCCCAGCATCGGACGTATGGTCAGGCGCTCGACCACCGCGCCCAGCAGGCCCGAGGCCGCCACCGCGCCGGCGATGGCCAGCCAGACCGGCCAATCCATGCCGGCGGCGAAGGCATAGAACGCGTAGGCGCCCATCATCAGGAACTCGCCGATGGCGATGTTGACCACGCGGGTCGCCTTGTAGACGATCACGAAGGCCAGCGCCGCCAGCGCGTACAGGCCGCCGCTGCCCAGCCCGGCCAGCGTCACCTCCAGAAAGAACAGCCCGTCCATCAGGCCGCCTCCCGCAGGCGGCGGCGCAGGTCGCCCACGTCGCCCGCGCCCAGGTATGCCTTGATCACCTCGGGATCGGCCTGCACCTGCGCCGGCGCGCCGTCGGCGATCACCTGACCGAAGTTCAGCACCACCACGTGATCGGACAGGTCCATGACCATGCCCATGTCGTGCTCCACCATCAGCACCGTCACGCCCCATTCGGCGCGCGCGTCCAGGATGAAGCGCGCCATGTCCTCGGTCTCTTCACGATTCATGCCGGCCACCGGCTCGTCCAGCATCAACACCTTGGGCCGCATCGCCAGCGCCCGCGCCAGTTCCACGCGCTTGCGCAAGCCGTAGGACAGCGCCGACACCGGCGCGTGGCGGATGTGGTCGATCTCCAGGAAATCGATGATGCGTTCCTCGATCTCGGCGCGCAGCGCCATTTCCTCGCGCCGCGCGCGGCCCAGGTACAGCAGCGCGTCCAGCACGTTGCTGCGCAGGTGCGCGTGACAACCCAGCTTGATGTTGTCCAGCACCGTCATGCCGCGGAACAGCGAGATGTTCTGGAAACTGCGAGCCAGTCCCAGCCTGGCGCGCTCGGGCGCTGGCTTGCGCGTGATATCGGCGCCCTGGAAACGGATCTGGCCCGAGGCGGGATGGTAGAAGCCGGAGATGGTGTTGAACAGCGAGGTCTTGCCGGCGCCGTTGGGTCCGATCACGGTGGTGATGGAGCCGGGCTGCACGCGAAAACCCACGCCGGTCAGCGCCTTGATACCGCCGAACGCCAGCGTGATCCCGTCCACCTCCAGCAAGGGGGCGCTGTCGGATTGATCCACCTGTAGTCTCCTCGCAGGGACGCGAAGTCCGCTTCTTGTCGAGCCGGCAGGCCGGCGCGCGAGGCGACGGCCCTTCGGTATCCAGCAAGCACTGGCGACAACCCGCGAGGCAGGCGATGCAACGAACCTGTCTTAACCTACGCCAATACAGCGCCGGAAAATCGTTCTATGCGTTACGCTAGCTTGGCGTGACAACAAACCAAGCAAGCGCTCGGTCCAGAACATAGCATCGCGGTTTTTGAACAAGTAGCTGGTATTTACCCGGTATCCGTCCCAGCCCACGCCCTACCCCGGAGACTCGCCATGAACACCGGTCTGCCCGCCTTCCGCACGCTCATCCTCCAAACCGGCGGCGCCGCCGCCACGCTGACGCTGAACCGGCCCGACGCGCTCAACGCCATCGACGTGGCCATGGCCGAAGACCTGCAGCGCGCCGCCCAGTGGCTGGAAACCCGCGCCGACATTCGCGTGGTCACGCTGCAGGGCGCGGGCAACGCGTTATGTGCGGGCGGCGACATCTCGATGTTCGAAGGCGCGGCCTGCGCGGTGCGCGCGTCGCTCATGGACCTGTTCACGCCACTCAACGATTTCCTCGTGCGCGTCGCACGCATGGACAAGGTCTGGCTGGCGCAGGTGCATGGCATCGCCGCGGGCGCCGGCCTGTCGTTGACGCTGGCCTGCGACCTGGCGATCGCCGAGGCCGGCACGCGCTTCATGACGGCGTATCTCAAGCTGGGCGCCACGCCCGATGCCGGCATGACGCACGGTCTGATGCGCACCGTGGGACCAAAGCGGGCGCTGGACCTGCTGCTGCGGCACGATCCGTTCAGCGCCGAGGAAGCGCTGTCCTGGGGCCTGGTCACCCGAGTAGCACCGACCGGTCAGCTGCGCGAACAGGCGGCGGCCTACGCGGGCGCCATCGCCGCCCATGCTCCGCACAGCATCGCCGGCGCCAAGCGGCTGCTGCGCACGGCGGCGCAGGCCACGCTGGAAACCCAGCTCAGTGAAGAAACCGCCTGCTTTCTGCAAAGCGCGACGCGGGCAGATTTCGCCGAGGGCGTGGCGGCGTTCCGCGCAAGGCGGCCGCCGCGGTTCACGGGGGCTTGAGGCTGGCTGCCGCAGGATGGACGGCCTGCGGGCAGCACGCTAGCGTGCTTTGGCGCGGGCCTTGCCTAGCCCCATCGGCAAGCGTCTCGGAGAGCCGCAAGACGCGATGGTTTGCACGTCTTGCCATCGGTCCTGCATTCATCGCAAGTCGTACATGCCGAGACTGTACCGCCCATACTCCCCTTGGTAAAAAAAGGACTCCCACATGCCTGAAGAGACCATTTTCACCATGACCCTGGAACCCGCTCTGCACGCCGCATTCCTGGCACAGGCCGCCGCCGAGAATCGGCCCGCGTCCCAGATCGTCAGCGAACTAATGCGCGACTATGTCGCCCAGCATCAGCCGGCTCGCGACCATGACGACTACCGACGCGGCAAGATCGACGCCGCACGCGCCTCCATGCGCGCCGGCCTGGGCCGCCCGAACGACGAGGTCGAAGCCGTCTACGCCGCCAGACGTATACGAACCGCCACGGAAGACAAGGCGTGACCGTCGTCTGGACGCCGCAAGCCGAACAGGATCGCTCTGATATCTGGGATTACATCGCCGCCGACAGCGCCGCTGCCGCGGCGCGTGTGGATCAGCTTTTCAGCCTGGCTGCCGCCAAGCTCGCCACACCCCCGCGCATCGGCAAGCCTGCAGACGTTCCCGGCGTGCGCGAACTCGTTCCGCATGAACGGTATCGGCTGGCCTATGAAATCGCGCCGGACGGCACGGTATGGATCCTGGCCTTGACCCACACGGCACGTAGATGGCCGCCGCTGCACAGATGACGTGCCAGCAGGCGGCCCCAGCCTTGCAAGATAGGACTACTTCACCGTCACCGAGATCGTGCTGCTCAGGTCCGGCCCATAAGAGCGATGCGCACCGTCGGCGAACTGCATGGTCAGCGTGTGCTTGCCCGGCGCGAGCTTGAGCTCGGTTTCGGTCTGGCCCTTGCCAAAGTGGATGTGCGTGTCGTCCGTCGGCACGACCTCGCCCTTGGGCACGGGCTTGCCGTCAACGATCAGGTGGTGGTGCCCGGAACCGGCGCTCATGTCACCGGCCGGTTTGACGGCCATGCCGTCCACGCCGAACTTCACCTTCACCGGGCTAGCCACCGTGGCCCCGTCCTTGGGTTCGACAAAATACACCTTGTCGGCCGCCTTGGCTGCCAGACTCGCGCTCAACAAGACCGCGCCAGCCAAGCCGGCGCAAATGCGGGCAAACGATACTGCTTGCATCATGGCATCCTCCTTGCGTTGAACAAGATGGCCCGGCCATTGGTGGCCTGCGGCCGAGTGGACGCGGCGCATCGCGCCGCACCCGCGCCCTATTCTCGCAGAAGCCCGCCGCCGCAAGCGTGACACTTTGCTGCGACGCAGCCCGGCTCCGCTGCCTGCCGCCGATCCACCCTGCGGTCTCAGGCTCCGCGCTTTTCCACCGCCTGCGCCCAGCGGCGCGCCACCGACGGCGAGGTCGCGCAGGTCGCGGACTCCGTGACCACGCGCACCGCGCGCTCCAGCAACTGGATATCCGCCTCGTGCTGGCGCGCCACGTGGGGATCCTCGAAGAAGATCACGCGCTGACATTGGTGTTCCAGCACCAGTTCGGCGATTTGCGCGTCGCCGCCCAACGGCCCGCTCAGGTAGCGATGTACCCAGGGCTTGTCCTTGGGCCAGCCGCGCGACCAGGCCAGGTCGTTGAGCCGCCCGCCCGTCGTGCCAGTGGCCACGCGCCGGGCGAAACGCGACAACACGTCGAAATGCTCGCTGGCGAAGGCCACCATCTCATCCTTGAGCGCATCGTGGGCGATCAAGGCCAGCGTCTGGCCTTCGTAATCGAACATGCGGGACAGCGACGCGTCCGGCGTCAGGCCCGCGTGCACGCGTTCGACCTCCATCCATTCGATGGCGCCGGCCAGCGTCGAAATGAACGGGCGACCGTGGGTGATGCACTGCCGCTTGAGCGCCAGCGCCTCGGGAAAAATCGAGGAAGGATCGACCGGATCGATCAGGTAGATGGCGCCGTCGAACGGCGCCTGGCCGTCGCGACCTTCGGTGACGCGCGCCACCAGTTTCATCAGCCCGCCCTCGCGGCCATAGGGATAGCGGATCAGTCCGCTGTAGCCCTGCAACATGCCCTCGCGCACGATGGCGTCGTGCGTGCGACCCACGGTGTGCAGCTGCACGCCCAGTTCACGGATGGTGGCGGAACTGGCGCGCAACCAGGTGAACAGCGCGGCATCGGGGGTTTCATGGTGCAGCCGGTTGGCGGCCAATCCAAAACGCAGTTGGGCAGCGGGCATCGATGAACTCGGTCGAATGGACTCGGTGAATGGCCTCGGCCTGACAGACCTGGTCGAGAAAACTCGGGCCGACAGACTCGTTCGGAAAGCGTCAGCGGGACGCTGGGGCGCCAAACGCGCTGACGAAGCCTTGATGATACCGTGAGGCCCCGCCCACGTGACGTGCCGCGCGGCAATATCGCCGCGCGGCAGCCCGAACCCGGCGTCATCGACGGCCCGAAGCGCGTCCGGTCCCGGATTGCGGGATCCGGAATGTCCGCCGCAATGCAAAACGCTCCCGTCAGGGAGCGTCTTCAGCCAGCGGTTCAGTCCGCTTCGTCGATCCAGGCCATCTGGATGGCTTCAAGGATCTTCTCGCCGCTATGGGCGGGATCGTCGTTGAATCCCGGCAAGGCCAGCACCCAATCGCGCAGCTGGGTGAAACGCAGCGTCTTGGGATCCACATCGGGATGCGCGTCGTAGAGCGCGGCGGCGATCTCGTAGGTGTCGGTCCACTTCATCAATGGCCCTCTTTGGCATGGTTGATCGTGTACTTGGGAATCTCGACCGTCAGGTCGGCGTCGGCGACGCAGGCCTGGCACGACAGGCGCGAGGTCGGCGTCAGGCCCCAGGCCTTGTCCAGCAGGTCCTCCTCGTCATCCGTCGCGTCTTCCAGCGAGGAATAGCCCTCTTTGACCACCACATGACAGGTCGTGCAGGCGCAGGACAGTTCGCAGGCATGCTCGATGTCGATGTGATTGTCCAGCAGGATGCGGCAGATCGACACGCCCTTGGGCGCGTCTTCGATCACCGCGCCTTCGGGGCAGTATTCGGGGTGAGGCAGTACAGTCAGTTTCGGCATAGCTTGTTATCAGGCGATCTCGTCAAGTTTGCGGCCGGCCAGCGCCGCACGGATGCTGCGGTCCATGCGCCGCGCGGCGAATTCGTCGGTCGCGGCCGACAACGCCTCGACGGCGGCCTTGACCGCGTCCACGTCCAACAGCTCCTGCGCGCCGGCGGCGGCGCTCAGGCAATCGTCCACACGCTTGCGCTCGTCGGCGTCCAGCAGATCGCCATCGGCGGCCAGCGCGGCCTGCACCGACTCCACCAGTTGGCGCGCCTCGACCTGCTGCTCGCGCAGCATGCGCGCGCGCGCGTCGGAATCGGCCTGCGCCACGCTGTCGGCCAGCATCCGGGCGATCTCGTCGTCGCTCAGGCCATACGAAGGCTTGACCGAGACGGCTGCCTCGACCCCGCTGCTCTGCTCGCGTGCGGTCACGCTCAACAGGCCGTCGGCATCCACCTGAAAGGTCACGCGGATGCGCGCGGCGCCCGCCACCATGGACGGAATGCCGCGCAGCTCGAAGCGGGCCAGCGAGCGGGAATCGCTCACCAGGTCGCGCTCGCCCTGCACCACGTGAATGCTCATGGCGGTCTGGCCGTCCTTGAACGTGGTGAATTCCTGGGCGCGCGCCACGGGTATCGTGCTGTTGCGCGGAATCACGCGCTCCACCAGGCCGCCCATGGTTTCGAGGCCGAGCGACAGCGGGATCACATCCAGCAGCAGCCAGTCTTCGCCCGGCGCCCGGTTGCCGGCCAGCAGGTTCGCCTGCAGCGCGGCGCCCAGCGCGACCACCTGATCGGGATCCAGGTCGGTCAGCGGCGTCGTGCCGAACATCTCGCCCACGGCCGCGCGGATCACGGGCATGCGCGTGGCCCCGCCCACCATCACCACGCCGCGCACGTCGGCGGGACGCAACTCGGCATCGCGCAAGGCGCGGCGCGCGCAATCCAGCGTGCGCAGCACCAAGGGCTGGGCCAGCGTTTCGAATTGCTGCCGGCTGAGCGCGAGGTCCAGCTCGCGGCCATCCGACAAGGTCAGGCGTAGACGCGCATCGTCGGCGTCGGACAGCGCTTCACGCGCCGCACGCGCCGCCACCAGCAGCGCGCGGCGGTCGGCCGGCGGCAGTTCGGCGGAACCCAGGCCGCTCGCGGCGTGGTCGGCGATCAGCGCATCGAAGTCATCGCCGCCCAGGGCCGTGTCGCCGCCGGTGGAGATCACTTCGAACACGCCTTGCGTCAGGCGCAGGATGGACACGTCGAACGTGCCGCCCCCCAGGTCGTAGACCGCATACACGCCTTCGGCGGCGTTATCCAGGCCATAGGCGATGGCCGCGGCAGTGGGTTCGTTCAGCAGGCGCAGCACGTTCAGGCCGGCCAGTTTGGCGGCGTCACGCGTCGCTTGGCGCTGCGCGTCGTCGAAATAGGCGGGCACCGTGATCACGGCGCCGACCAGGTCGTCGCCAAGGACATCCTCGGCGCGCTGGCGCAGCACGGCCAGGATCTGGGCGGACACTTCCACCGGACTCAGGTCGCCCTGCACCGTGCGGATGCGCACCATGCCGGGCGCATCCACGAATTCATACGGCGCGCGCGAGGCCCGCGCCTCTTCCAGCGTACGGCCCATGTAGCGCTTGACCGACACCACGGTGTTCAACGGGTCCAGCGCCTGCTCGGCCAGCGGCTCGCGACCGGTCGTGACCCGACCGCCGGGGAAATAGCGCACCGCCGAAGGCAGCAGCGCATGGCCTTGCTCGTCGCGCAGGACTTCGGCCACGCTGCTGCGCACGGCGGCGACCAGCGAATTGGTGGTGCCAAGGTCGATGCCCACCGCCAGCTTGCGCTGGTGCGGCGCGGGCGATTCGCCAGGCTCGGAAATCTGCAATAAAGCCATGATTGTGTTTTTCTGCTCAGTGGGCGCAGCCCGGCCGCAAGTTCGGTGGCGGCCGTCCGGCGCCCTGGACTATTCCGCCGGTTGCGCGTGGGCCAGCTCCTGCGCCAGCTTCTCCACGAACATCCATTCCCGCACTTTCTGCCCCGCTGCCGCGTAGTCCTTGTCCACGTCCAGCAGTTGCGCCAGGCGCTCTCGCATCTGTCCGCGCGCCTCCTGTAGCTCCGCTTGCAGCGATGCCAGCGCAGCGGCATCGCCGCGCGCGTCGTCCAGCGCTTCGCGCCAGCTCATCTGCTGCATCAGGAACGCCGGATCCATGGACGTGTTGCTCTCGGTCTGCAGGTCCACGCCTGCCTGTTCGCACAGATAGCGCGCCCGCAGCATCGGATCCCGCAGTTGGCGATAGGCCTCGTTGGCTCGCGCCGCCCATTGCATCGCCACCCGACGCTCGGCCGGACTGGCGGTGGCATAGCGATCTGGGTGCACCTGCGCGGCCACGGTGCGCCACGCCGATTCCAGCATTTGCGTATCGAGGTCGAAGCGCGCCGGCAAGCCGAACAGGCTGAAGTGATCGTCTCCAGCCAAGACTTACACCGTGAACGACTCGCCGCAGCCGCAGGTCGCCTTCTCGTTGGGGTTGCGGAACTTGAAGCCTTCGTTCAGGCCTTCGCGTGCGTAGTCAAGCTCGGTGCCGTCCAGATAGGCAAGGCTCTTGGGATCGACGTAGACATTCACGCCGAAGCTCTCGAAGACCATGTCCTCGGGCGCTGCCTCGTCCACGTATTCCAGCTTGTACGCCATGCCGGAGCAGCCCGTGGTCCTAACGCCGAGCCGCAAGCCGATGCCCTTGCCGCGCTTTTGCAAGTAGCGGCCGATGTGGTTGGCTGCCTTCTGGGTCAAGGTAACGGACATATTATTCTTCCAGGGTGCCGACGCACCACCCGCCACGCATGAAACCGATATCGCTCCATCGCGATGCCACGGATCCGGCTCCGCCGGTCCGCCGGCATGCCCCCTTGAGGGGGAAGCGCGCAGCGCTTCGGGGGTGGGCCTTATTCATTTTCAGTTCGTCGCCGCCTCGGCCGGAACCGAGTGCTTTTCCTTGTAGTTCTGCACCGCGGCCTTGATCGCGTCTTCGGCCAGGATGGAACAGTGGACCTTCACGGGCGGCAGCGCCAGTTCCTCGGCGATCTGCGTGTTGCGGATCGTCAGCGCTTCGTCCAGCGTCTTGCCCTTGACCCATTCGGTCACGAGCGAGCTGGAGGCGATGGCCGAGCCGCAGCCGTAGGTCTTGAAGCGCGCATCTTCGATCACGCCCGATTCGTTGACCTTGATCTGCAGCTTCATGACGTCGCCACAGGCGGGAGCGCCGACCATGCCGGTGCCGACGGAGTCGTCCGACTTGTCGAACGAACCGACGTTGCGCGGGTTTTCGTAGTGGTCCAGGACCTTAGTGCTGTAAGACATATTGATTCTCCACGTATTTCAAGGCGCGGGCGCTTAGTGCGCAGCCCACTGCACGGTATTCAGGTCGATGCCTTCCTTGGCCATTTCCCAAAGCGGCGACATGTCGCGCAGCTTGCCCACGCGGCTCTTGAGCAGTTCGACCGCGTAGTCGATTTCCTGCTCGGTGGTGAAGCGGCCCAGCGTGAAACGGATCGAGCTGTGCGCCAGCTCGTCGTTGCGGCCCAGGGCGCGCAGCACGTAGGAAGGTTCCAGGCTGGCCGAGGTGCAGGCCGAGCCGCTGGAGACGGCCAGTTCCTTGATCGCCATGATCAGGGACTCGCCTTCGACATAGTTGAAGCTGACATTCAGGTTGTGCGGCACGCGCTGGTCCATGTCGCCATTCAGGTAGACCTCTTCGATCTGCGACAGGCCGGCCCACAGACGATCGCGCAACATGCGAATGCGCTCGTTTTCGGTGCCCATTTCCTCGCGCGCCAGGCGGAAGGCTTCACCCATGCCGACGATCTGGTGGGTGGCCAGCGTGCCCGAGCGGAAACCACGCTCGTGGCCGCCGCCGTGCATCTGCGCCTCAATGCGCACGCGCGGCTTGCGACGCACATACAGCGCGCCGATGCCCTTGGGGCCGTAGGTCTTGTGAGCCGAGAACGACATCAGATCGACCTTGAGCTTCTGCAGGTCGATTTCGACCTTGCCGGTCGCCTGCGCGGCGTCCACATGGAAGATGATGCCCTTTTCGCGGCAGATCTCACCCAGCGTTTCCACATCCTGGATCACGCCGATTTCATTGTTCACCATCATGATCGAGACCAGCACGGTGTCAGGGCGCAGCGCGGCCTTGAACACGTCCAGGTCGATCAGGCCATTTTCCTTGACGTCCAGGTAGGTCACCTCGAAACCCTGGCGCTCCAGCTCGCGACAGGTGTCCAGCACGGCCTTGTGCTCGGTCTTGACGGTGATGATGTGCTTGCCGCGTTCGGCGTAGAAGTTGGCGGCGCCCTTGATGGCAAGGTTGTCGGACTCGGTCGCGCCGGAGGTCCAGACGATTTCGCGCGGATCGGCGTTCACCAGCTTGGCGACTTCCTCGCGGGCGCGCTCGACGGCGTCCTCGGACTCCCAGCCGAAGGCATGGCTGCGCGAGGCCGGGTTGCCGAAGTTCTCGTACAGCCAGGGAACCATCTTGTCGACGACGCGGGGATCGACCGGCGTGGTGGCCGAGTAGTCCAGATAGATCGGGCGGGTGGTCATTTCTACAAACTCCTGATGCTGCTTATGCGGTGGCGTTGGCGGCGACGGTCGTGGTCGGGGCGTTGGCGGCGTTCGCGCCACCCACCCGGTTCACACGCACGGCGCAGGCCTGTGCCTGATTATTGGCTTCCTGCAATTGGCGCACACGCTGCTGATCCACGAGATCCTGCAGGGACACCGAATCCAGGTAATCGACCATCTTGCGGTTCAACGTGGCCCAGAGTTCGTGCGTCATGCACTTGCCCGGCTTGCCGTCGTTGCCGCTGGTACAGTCGCGCTTGCCACCACAGCTGGTGGCATCCAGCGGCTCGTCCACGGCGAAGATGATGTCGGCAACGGTCACGTTGCGCGCCAGGCGGGCGAGCGAATAACCGCCGCCGGGGCCGCGCACGCTATCCACGAGTTCGTGGCGGCGCAGCTTTCCGAACAGCTGTTCCAGGTAGGAAAGCGAAATATTCTGGCGCTGGCTGATGGCCGCGAGAGTGACCGGACCGCTATGCTGCCGCATAGCCAGATCGATCATGGCAGTCACGGCGAAACGCCCTTTGGTAGTTAACCGCATGGTGGGTTCCCTGTGAATCGGCCATGGCCGCCAGAGAATCCAACGGCCAATACCCGAGTAATTGGCTCAAGTATAACAAATTCCCGACTAAATTGGTATGGCTCGTAACCAGAAAAAACCGCGCTGACGCGCGGTTGATTCACTGCCAATTCAGCCCAGGCCGGCTATCGCCGACCCGAACCAGGGGCTCAGGCCGCCTGGTATTGAGTGGCGCGCTTGCGGACCAGTTCGAGCACGCCCTGACAGGCGTCTTCCAGGTAGTCCAGCACCTTGCCGAAACCGTCGGCGCCGCCGTAGTAAGGATCAGGCACGGTGGCTTCTTCGAACTCATTGGCGAAGCGCATCAGCAGCATCAGCTTGTGCTGATAGGCCTTCGGGCACTGCTGCTGCATGGCGGACAGATTGTCCCAGTCCATGGCGAGGATGAGATCGAATTCACGGAAATCTTCCGCGGTGACCTGACGCGCCTCGCAGTGCGTGATCTCGTAGCCGCGCTTGCGCGCCGCGGCCTGCGCCCGGGCGTCAGGCGCCTCGCCGATGTGAAACGCGTGCGTGCCGGCGGAATCGATGCGAACCACGTCGCCCAAACCCGCGTCGTTCACCAAATGGCGAAACACGCCCTCTGCGCTCGGCGAGCGACAGATATTGCCCATGCAAACGAAAAGTACCTTGGTCATCATGCTGGCAAGTGTGCGGGAAAACCCGCGATAAGGCAAGCTTTTTTTGCATCCAAAAGGGGGGAGCAGGACAAAGTGCCGTATCAAAAATTTACTTTTAAATCAATGAATTGGAATGAAAAATCCAGACCTTCCCCAAGCTTGTCCGGGAAAAATCTGCGCAAAATTTGAACGCCCGATTGCGCTGCGCCAGAACAACATTTTTCAGCTTTTCGTCAGCGACCCGAGAGGCAGATGGGCGGCCCGCCAAGCCGCCCTCGCCTCACACCGCGCCGTCCAGCAGGACGCGCTGCTTCAATGCCGTCAGGGCATCGCGGGCAGCGGCAGCCTGTTCGAACTCCAGATTCCGGGCGTGGTCCATCATCAGCTTTTCCAGGCGCTTGATCTCGCGCGCCAGCGCCTTTTCGTCGTTCAGGAATTCCGCGGGAACCGCCGCTTCCAGCGCATCGTGCTGGACCGGCGCCACGATGCCGTCGATCAGCTCGCGCACCGCCTTGCTGACGCCACGCGCCGTGATGCCGTGGTCCGCGTTGAACTGCAGCTGCTTGACACGCCGCCGCTCCGTTTCCTGCATGGCCCGCTGCATCGAATCCGTGATGCGGTCGGCATAAAGGATCGCGTGCCCGTTGAGGTTGCGCGCGGCGCGCCCGATGGTCTGGATCAGGCTGCGATCCGAGCGCAGGAAGCCTTCCTTGTCGGCATCCAGGATCGCCACGAGCGAAACCTCGGGAATGTCCAGGCCCTCGCGCAGCAGGTTGATCCCGACCAGCACGTCGAACGTGCCCAACCGCAGGTCGCGGATGATTTCCACGCGTTCGACGGTATCGATATCGGAATGCAGATAACGCACGCGGATGCCGTGCTCGCTCAGGAAGTCGGTCAGATCCTCGGCCATGCGCTTGGTGAGCGTGGTCACCAGCACGCGCTCCGACACCGCCACCCTGGCCTTGATCTGGCCCAGCAGGTCGTCGACCTGGGTGCGCGCTGGCAGCACCTGCACCTCCGGATCCACCAGACCCGTGGGACGCACCACCTGCTCCACCACGTTGTCCGTATGCTCGCGCTCATAGGCAGCCGGCGTGGCGGACACGAACACGCACTGGCGCATGCGCGCTTCAAATTCCTCCAGCTTCAGCGGCCTGTTATCCAGCGCCGAAGGCAGGCGGAATCCATATTGGACCAGCGTTTCCTTGCGCGACCGGTCGCCGCGATACATGGCGCTCAACTGCCCGATGGTGACGTGGCTTTCATCGATGAACATCAGCGCATCGCTGGGCAGATAGTCGATCAATGTGGGCGGCGGCTCGCCTGGCGCGGCGCCCGATAGATGCCGCGAATAGTTTTCGATGCCCTTGCAGAAGCCCAGCTCCTGCAGCATTTCCAGATCGAAGCGGGTGCGCTGCTCCAGCCGCTGCGCCTCGACCAGATGGCCGTCGTCGACATAGCGTTTGACGCGCTCGCGCAGCTCTTCCTTGATCGTCTCGATGGCGCGCAGGACGGTATCGCGCGGCGTTACGTAGTGCGAACCCGGGTACACCGTGAAGCGGGGCAGCTTCTGGCGGATGCGGCCGGTCAGCGGGTCGAACAGCTCCAGGCTCTCGATCTCGTCGTCGAACAGTGTCAACCGCAGCGCCAGCTCGGCGCTTTCGGCCGGAAAGATGTCGATCGTCTCGCCACGCACGCGGAACACGCCGCGCGTGAACTCGGCGTCATTGCGGGTGTACTGCATGGCGACCAGCCGCGCCAGGATCTCGCGCCTGGAAATCCGGTCGCCCGAGCGCAGGATCAGCACCATGGCGTGGTAGTCGCCGGGATTGCCGATACCGTAGATGCAGGACACCGTGCCCACGATCACAGTGTCGCGGCGCTCCAGCAGGCTCTTGGTGGCCGACAGCCGCATCTGCTCGATGTGCTCGTTGATGGACGAGTCCTTCTCGATGAACAGATCGCGCGTCGGCACGTAGGCCTCGGGCTGGTAATAGTCATAGTACGAGACGAAGTACTCGACCGCGTTCTTCGGGAAGAATTCGCGCATTTCGGCGTACAACTGCGCAGCCAGCGTCTTGTTGGGCGCCAACACCAGGGCCGGACGGCCGAGACGGGCGATCACGTTGGCCATGGTGTAGGTCTTGCCCGACCCGGTGACACCCAGCAGCGTCTGGTACATCAGGCCGTCTTCCATGCCCTGGACCAGGCTGTCGATGGCCGTCGGCTGGTCGCCCGCCGGCGGATACGGCTGGTACAGCTGGAATGGACTGCCCGGATACTCGACAAAGCCCGGGGCAGCGCCTGGAACGGTGGCGTCCCCACCCCCGCCGCCGCCCTCACCGGCGCGCGTGCCGGCCTGCCCGGCGGACTCGTCCGCCAGGCCAGTCGCATTCAGGCCTACATCCAGGCCGTCTCCCAGGCCCGCGCCCAGGCTTTCGTCCAGACTTTCAGCCTGCTTTTCGACCGTTTTCCGGCCCCGTCGCTCGCTCTTGGACATGCTAGACTGTTCCCGAGGTAAACCCCTCATTATCCACAGCACCAATTCCTGCGTCCACCCAGCCCAATAGACTCCCATGAGCACCCTTTTCGATTCCGTCGAACTCGCGCCGCGCGACCCCATCCTTGGCCTGAACGAACAATTCAACGCGGACACTCGTCCCGGTAAAGTCAATCTGGGCGTGGGCGTGTACTACGACGACCAGGGTCGCATCCCTCTGCTGGGCGCGGTGCGCAAGGCCGAAGCTGCCCGCATCGAGGCCGCCGCGGCCCGCGGCTACCTGCCGATCGAAGGCATCGCCGGCTACAACAAGGGCGCGCAGGCGCTGCTGCTGGGCAACGACTCCCCGCTGGCCGCCGCCGGCCGCGTGCTGACCACGCAGGCCCTGGGCGGCACCGGCGCGCTCAAGATCGGCGCCGACTTCCTGCACCAGCTGCTGCCGAGCTCCAAGGTCCTGATCAGCAACCCCAGCTGGGAAAACCACCGCGCCCTGTTCGAGCGCGCCGGCTTCGAAGTCGACACCTACACGTACTATGACGCCGCCACCCGCGGCCTGAACTTCGAAGGCATGCTGGCCGACCTGAAGGCCGCGCCGGCCAAGACCGTCGTCGTGCTGCACGCCTGCTGCCACAACCCGACCGGCGTGGATCCCACGTTCGAGCAGTGGAAGCAGATCGCCGACGTCGTCAAGCAGAACCAGCTGGTCCCGTTCCTGGACATCGCCTACCAGGGCTTCGGCGACGGCCTGCAGGAAGACGCCGCGGTCGTGCGCATGTTCGCCGAGCAGGACCTGACGATGTTCATCAGCTCCTCGTTCTCCAAGTCCTTCTCGCTGTATGGCGAACGCGTCGGCGCCCTGACCGTGGTGGCCGGCAGCAAGGACGAAGCCGTGCGCGTGCTGAGCCAGCTCAAGCGCGTCATCCGCACCAACTACTCCAACCCGCCCACCCACGGCGGCACGGTGGTGTCGACGGTGCTGAACTCGCCCGAACTGTTCTCCCTGTGGGAAGAAGAGCTCGCCGGCATGCGCGACCGCATCCGCCTGATGCGCAAGCAGCTGGTCGAGAAAATCAAGGAACACGGCGGCAAGCAGGACTTCAGCTTCGTCCTGGCCCAGCGCGGCATGTTCTCGTACTCGGGCCTGAGCGCCGCCCAGGTCGACCGCCTGCGCGAAGAGCACGGCGTGTACGCCGTCTCCAGCGGCCGCATCTGCGTCGCCGCGCTGAACAGCGGCAACATCGACAAGGTGGCCAAGGCCATCGCCGCGGTGCTCTGAGCCTGACGCCCGGCGCGGCGCCATGCCGCCGCTGGCAACTGGCGATGCAAGACGGGACCCATGCGGGTCCCGTTTTGTTTTGGCGGCGTGCGCTTGCATTTTTCCGTTATGTCCCCCAGAATGGCGCTGTATATATGTACAGTCCGCAAGCAACGGATCATCGCCATGGCCAGCAAACTCACGGAACGCCAGCAGCAAATCCTCGACCTCATCAGGCAAACCGTCGCGCGCACGGGCTTTCCGCCCACCCGCGCCGAAATTGCCCAGGCGCTGGGTTTCCGCTCCCCCAACGCGGCAGAGGATCACCTCAAGGCATTGGCCCGCAAGGGCGCCATCGAGCTGACCGCCGGCGCCTCGCGCGGCATTCGCCTGAAGGACGCCGCCACGGCGCCAGCGCAGGCCATGCTGCCCCATCCCGCCCTGGCCCAGCTGCTGCTGCCGCTGGTTGGCCGCGTTGCCGCTGGCAGCCCGATCCTGGCGGCCGAGCATGTAGAGCGCGAGGTCGGCGTCGACCCCGGCCTGTTCGCCCAGACACCCGATTACCTGCTGAAAGTGCGCGGCATGAGCATGCGCGACGCCGGCATTCTTGAAGGCGACCTGCTGGCGGTCAAACGCGCCACCGAAGCGCGCAACGGCCAGATCGTGGTCGCCCGCCTGGGCGACGACGTGACGGTCAAGCGCTTGCAGCGCCAGAATGGCCGCCTGGAACTGCTGCCCGAGAACCCGGATTTCGCCCCCATCGTCGTGGACGCCGAACAGGAGTTCGCGCTGGAGGGCATCGCTGTCGGGCTGATCCGCACTCAGGCCCTGCACTGAGCACGCGCCATTGCGGTCGACCTGGGCTTGACCACGCCCGGCTCCCGCAGCATCGATCGCTACACCGCGACAGGAAACCCCGCCATGGCGGGGTTTTTGTTTGGCGATGCGTCAGGGCACGACACCAGGTTGGCCCTGGCACCAGCATGCCCCTCTTATCGGCGCCAGCTCGGCCACACGCTTCATGCCGACGCCATGGCATATCCATCGGAGCCGTCGTTGCCCCTAAAAGAAAAGCGCCGCATAAGCGGCGCTTTTCTTATCTGCTCAGGATATCAGTGCTTGAGCACCGGATCCGTGCTGCCCGGTTCCGCCGGCTTGGCCACCAGCGGTTCCTTGACGGCTTCTTCCTCGGCCAGCGGCTCCGGCAGGCGCTCCAGAGCCAGCTCCAGAACCTTGTCGATCCAGCGCACCGGCACGATTTCCAGATGATTCTTGACGTTGTCCGGAATCTCCGCCAAGTCCTTGACGTTTTCTTCCGGAATCAAGACCGTCTTGATGCCGCCGCGATGCGCGGCCAGCAGCTTTTCCTTCAGGCCGCCGATGGGCAGGACTTCGCCGCGCAGCGTGATCTCGCCGGTCATGGCGACGTCGGCGCGCACCGGGATGCGCGACAGGGCCGACACCATGGCCGTGGTGATCGCGATACCCGCGGACGGACCGTCCTTGGGCGTCGCGCCTTCCGGCACGTGCACGTGCATGTCGTGCTTCTCGAACACGCTGTCCGCGAAGCCCAGGCGCCGGGCGCGCGAGCGCACCACGGTGCGGGCGGCCTCGACCGATTCCTTCATGACGTCGCCGAGCGAGCCCGTGCGCTGGATCACGCCCTTGCCGGGCATGTCCGCCACTTCGATCGTCAGCAGGTCGCCACCGACTTCCGTCCAGGCCAGGCCGGTAACCTGGCCGATCTGGTTTTCCTTCTCGGCCATACCAAACGTGTAGCGACGCACGCCCAGGTAGTCGGACAGATTTTCACCGGTGACGTTGACGACCTTGGCTTCCGCGGTCTTGCCTTCAGCCTTGGCCTTGTCGCTCTGGGTGAGCAGCTGCTTGATGACCTTGCGGCAGATCTTGCCCACTTCACGCTCGAGCGCGCGCACGCCGGCTTCCCGGGTGTAGTAGCGCACGATGTCGCGCAGCGCGGACTCATCGACCGTCAGCTCGTTGTCCTTGACGCCGTTGTTCTTCATCAGCTTGGGCAGCAGATGGTCGCGGGCGATGTGGATCTTTTCCTCTTCCGTGTAACCCGACAGGCGGATCACTTCCATGCGGTCCAGCAGCGCCGGCGGAATATTCAGCGTGTTGCTGGTCGCGACGAACATCACATCGGACAGGTCGAAATCGACCTCGATATAGTGGTCCTGGAACGTGTGGTTCTGTTCGGGATCCAGCACTTCCAGCAGCGCCGACGAAGGATCGCCACGGAAATCCATGCCCAGCTTGTCGATCTCGTCCAGCAGGAACAGCGGGTTGCGCACGCCGACCTTGGTCATGTTCTGGACGATCTTGCCGGGCATCGAGCCGATATACGTGCGGCGATGGCCGCGGATCTCGGCTTCGTCGCGCACGCCGCCCAGGGCCATGCGCACGAACTTGCGGTTCGTGGCCTTGGCGATGGACTGGCCGAGCGAGGTCTTGCCCACGCCCGGAGGCCCGACCAGGCACAGGATCGGCGCCTTGACCTTGTCCACGCGCTGTTGCACCGCGAGGTATTCAAGGATGCGTTCCTTGACCTTCTCGAGGCCGTAGTGGTCGTTGTCCAGCACCGTCTCGGCGTTGCTGATCGAGTTGTTGATCTTGCTCTTCTTCTTCCAGGGAAGATTGATGAGCGTATCGATGTAGTTGCGCACCACCGTGGCTTCGGCGGACATGGGCGACATGAGCTTGAGCTTCTTGAGCTCGGCGTCGGCCTTCTTACGGGCCTCCTTGGGCATGTGCGCGGCGATGATCTTCTTTTCGAGTTCCTCGATGTCAGCGCCTTCCTCGCCTTCGCCCAGTTCCTTCTGGATGGCCTTGACCTGTTCGTTCAGGTAGTAGTCGCGCTGGCTCTTCTCCATCTGCTTCTTGACGCGGCCGCGGATACGCTTTTCGACCTGGAGGATGTCGATTTCGGTTTCCAGCTGCGTCAGCAGGCCTTCGAGGCGCTCGGAGGTGCCGACGATCTCGAGCATCTTCTGCTTCTGCTCGAGCTTAAGCGGCAGGTGCGCGGCGATCGTGTCGGCCAGTCGGCCGGCGTCGTCGATGCCGGCGAGCGAGGTCAGGATCTCGGGCGGGATCTTCTTGTTGAGTTTGACGTACTGCTCGAACTGGGCAACGATCGCGCGGCGCAGCGCCTCGGTCTCGGAACCCTGGATGGCGTCCGGCTCGATCGGGGTGACCTGGCAGGTGAAGTGCGAATCCGCGTCTTCGATGGTGTTGATGCGGGCGCGCTGCGTGCCCTCGACCAGCACCTTCACGGTGCCGTCGGGCAGCTTCAGCATCTGCAGGATGCCGGCGACGCAGCCGATTTCGTAGACGTCTTCGGGAGTGGGATCATCCTTGCCGGCGGACTTTTGCGCCACCAGCATGATGCTCTTGCCCGCTTCCATCGCGACTTCCAGCGCGCGGATCGAGCGCGGACGGCCGACGAACAGCGGGATGACCATGTGCGGGAACACCACCACGTCGCGCAGCGGCAACAGCGGCAGGTCGATCGGGTCGGAAGGCAGGGTCTGGCTGGCAGACATAGATGGTTCCTCGGTATGACTCGGCGTATCGGGGACAGAGAAGGCCCGAAAACACGGGCGCCCTCGTCAGTTACGTCTGTTATGGGAACAATAGCCGAAAATTCAAGGTCCCGGCGTCCTGGTGGCCAACAAGGCCAAAAAAACCCGTTACATGAACGGGTTTTCTTGAAATGTCAGGCTGCGGCGTCGCGGACTTCCCCGCGCTCCGGCTTTTCCGAAGCGCCGGCCTCGTCAGCGTAGATCAGCAAGGGCTTGCCGTCGCCTTCGATGACATTCTCGTCCAGCACCACGCGCTTGACGTTGCCTTGGGAAGGCAGGTCATACATGGTGTCGAGCAACGCCTGCTCGATGATGGAGCGCAGGCCGCGCGCGCCGGTCTTGCGCTTGAGCGCCTTGCGGGCGATGGCCGTCAGGGCGGTGGGACGCACATCCAGCTCGGCGCCTTCCATCGCGAACAGCTTCTGGAACTGCTTGAGCAGCGCGTTCTTCGGTTCGGTCAGGATCTGGATGAGAGCAGCCTCGTCCAGCTCATCGAGCGTGGCGACCACCGGCAGGCGGCCGACCAGCTCGGGGATCAGGCCGAACTTGATCAGGTCTTCGGGCTCGACTTCGGAGAAGAGTTCGCCCACGCCGCGCTCGGACTTGGCCCGGACCGAGGCCGAGAAGCCGATGCCGGATTTTTCGGTGCGGTCGCGGATGACCTTTTCCAGGCCGTCGAAGGCGCCGCCGACGATGAACAGGATGTTGGTCGTGTCGACCTGGACGAAGTCCTGGTTCGGGTGCTTGCGCCCGCCTTGCGGCGGCACCGAGGCCACCGTGCCTTCGATCAGCTTCAGCAGGGCCTGCTGCACGCCCTCGCCCGATACGTCACGCGTGATGGACGGGTTGTCGGACTTGCGCGAGATCTTGTCGATTTCATCGATGTAGATGATGGCGCGCTGCGCCTTCTCGACCTCGTAGTTGCAGTTCTGCAGCAGCTTCTGGATGATGTTTTCGACGTCTTCGCCCACGTAGCCGGCTTCGGTCAGCGTGGTGGCGTCGGCCATGACGAAGGGCACGTTCAGCATGCGCGCCAGCGTCTGGGCCAGCAGGGTCTTGCCCGAGCCGGTCGGGCCGATCAGCATGATGTTGCTCTTGGAGAGCTCGACCTCGTCGCCCTTGATCTCGCCGTGGCGGATCCGCTTGTAGTGGTTGTAGACCGCCACCGCCAGCATGCGCTTGGGCAGCGACTGCCCGATCACGTACTGATCCAGGAAGGTCTTGATTTCAGCCGGAGTGGGCAGTTCGGAACGAATCGCCGCGCGCGCGGTTGCCTGGGCTTCCTCGCGGATGATGTCGTTGCACAGGTCGATGCACTCATCGCAGATGAATACCGACGGACCTGCGATCAGCTTGCGGACTTCGTGCTGGCTTTTATTGCAAAACGAGCAATGCAGCACCTTTGCGTCTGCCGATCCCTTTTTTTCAGGCATATGTATTTCGTATCTCAGGTAACGACGCGCCAGGCCCTAAGGACCCGGCGCAGCCTACGCATACTCGAACGTGATGGCAGCTGATTCGGACAAGCCGGAAAGTCAGCCTTCCGAACGGGAGGTCATCACCTTGTCGACCAGTCCATACGATACCGCATCTTCGGCGGACATGAAGTTGTCACGTTCCGTGTCCAAGGCGATGCGTTCGACGGGCTGGCCGGTGTTTTCGGCCAGGATGCGGTTCAGGCGCTCGCGCAGATCCAGGATTTCGCGGGCCTGGATCTGGATGTCGGAGGCCTGGCCCTGGGCGCCGCCCGAGGGCTGGTGAATCATGATGCGGGAGTTGGGAAGCGTGAAACGCTTGCCCTTCTTGCCCGCCGCCAGCAGGAACGCGCCCATGCTGGCCGCCAGGCCGGTGCACAGGGTGGACACGTCCGGCTTGACGAACTGCATCGTGTCGTAGATGGCCATCCCCGCGTACACCGACCCGCCGGGCGAGTTGATGTACAGGGAAATGTCCTTGTCAGGATTCTCCGATTCCAGGAACAGCAACTGGGCGACCACCAGGTTGGCGGTCGCGTCGTTGACCGGGCCCACCAGGAAGATGAGCCGCTCGCGGAGCAGACGCGAGTAGATGTCGTAGGCGCGTTCACCGCGCCCCGACTGCTCGATCACCATGGGAATGTAGCCCAGGCCGGTGGGGGTCACCGAAGACCCGCCATTCATTGCCGCATAGAAATCGGTGAATCTCTGCATAGTAATTACGCCATCCCCATCAACTGATCGAAAGGCACCTTCTCGTCGGTGACCTTGGCCTTTTCCAGAACGTGCGCGACGACATTGTCTTCCAGCACGATAGCCTCGATTTCAGCACGACGCTGGCGGTCAGCCAGGTAATAGCTGACAACCTGAGCGGGTTGTTCGTAGTTCTGGGCGAACTCTTCGATGCGGGCGCGGACCTGTTCCGGCTTGGCTTGCAGCTGGGCTTGCTTGACCAGCTCGGACACCAGCAGGCCCAGGCGCACGCGGCGCTCGGACTCGGTGGCGAAGGCTTCGGCGGGGATCGGCACCGACTCGGCGTTGGGGATGCCGCGCTGCTTCAGTTCTTCGCGGGCGGCGGCCACGCGGCCTTGCACGTCGTTGTCGACCAGGGCCTTCGGCACGTCGAACTTGCCGGCTTCGACCAGGGCGTCCATCACGCTGGCCTTGGTGCGGCCTTGCGAGCGCGTCTTGACTTCGCGTTCGATGTTGCTGCGGATGTCGGCCTTGAGCTTTTCCACGTCGCCTTCGGCCTGGCCGAGGGACTTGGCGAATTCGCCGTTCAGCTCGGGCAGCACGCCTTCAGCCACTTCCTTGACGGTGATGGTGAACTCGGCGGTCTTGCCGGCGACTTCCTTGCCCTGGTAGTCATCGGGGAACTTGAGCGGGAAGACCTTGGTCTCGCCGGCCTTCAGGCCACGGGCGGCTTCCTCGAACTCGGGCAGCATGCGACCCTGGCCCAGCACGAAGGGGAAGCCTTCGGCCTTGCCGCCTTCGAACGGCACGCCGTCGATGGTGCCGGCGAAGTCCAGCGTGACGCGGTCGCCGTCTTGCGAGGCGCGGCCTTCACGGGCTTCGAACGTGGCGCGCTGCTTGCGCAGCACGTCCAGGGTCTGCTGCACTTCGGCGTCGGTCACGGCGGTTTCGTAGCGCGTGACGGCCAGGCCCGACAGGTCAGGCACGGCGACTTCGGGATAGACCTCGAACGTGGCGGTGAACGCCAGCGTGTCATCCGAGACGCCTTCGGTCTTGGGTTCCAGGTTCGGGGCGCCGGCGACGCGCAGCTTCGCGCCGTCCACGGCTTGTTCGAAAGCGCGGCCGACCTGGCTGTTGATCACGTCATAGCGGATGCCGGGGCCATGGCTGCGTTCGAGCATGGCGAGCGGAGCTTTGCCGGGACGGAAGCCGGGCACCTTGGCGGTGCGGGCCACGCGCTTGAGCTGCGCCTGGACTTCCTTTTCGACGTCGGCCACCGAAACGGCCAGATCAACACGGCGCTCCAGGCCGGAGAGGGTTTCAACCACAGGCTGCATTAAAAGACCTATTTTCCGAAAAATGAATGGTGACGGGCGGATAAACGCGGCATTTTACCGGAAACTTCCGGATCCCTGACGCGACGGGGCGCGGGCCCCGGATACATCCGGATGCCCGCGCCCCGTTTTCCTCCCGGTGGAAGCGGGATCGAACGCCTTACTTGGCCTTGGCGATGCGCTCTTCGATGTGCTGCGCGCGCTTGGCCGAGGACGGATGCGAACTCATCATATCGCTCTTGCCACCGTCCAGTTCGGCCAGCTTCTGGAACGCCGTGACCAGGCCACGGGCATTGAGTTTCTTGGCCTGGATCAGGTCGAACGAGTAGTCGTCGGCAGCGCTTTCCTGCGATTGCGAGAACTGCGCGTTGATGAACTTCTCGGTCAGGTTGCCCAGCTGCGACTTGTTCAGCGCGGCGACCGTCGCGCCGCCGGCGGCGTCGGCGGCATCGCGGGCGGCCGAGACCGTGTAGGCGGTCTGCATGGCCTTCTTGCTGTGACCCAGCGCGACGTGGCCGATTTCGTGGCCCACCACGCCCAGCACTTCGTCGTCATTCATCATGTCCATCAGGCCGCTGTAGACGCGGATGCAGCCGTTGGCCATGGCCCAGGCATTGACGTCCTTGGTGATGTAGACCTTGTAGTTGGCGGGCTGGCCATTGACGCTGGCGCCAAGCGACTTGGCCAGCTTCTGCAGGCGGGCGTCGTACTTGCTGCCGGGCGCGGCGATCTTTTCCTGCGAATCGCTTTGCGCGCACGCCTTGTCCGACAGGGTCTTGATGTCCGCATCGCTCAGGGTGGCGGCCTGCACGACCTTGCTGCCGGCGCCGACCAGGCCGCCGATGTCGAGGGCATGCGAAACGGAGTACGGAGCGAGCGCGAGCGCCAGGGCTGCGGCGGTGTACCGGATCTTCATGGGAACAAACTCCTTTTTGACAAGCTCTATGCGAATTTGCCGGCAATTCTATCTATGGGAAAACCGGCGCAGACGTTTCGCCACAGAGTTTCGCAAATGCGAATTTCCCTTACATAAAAGCCATGCAAACCCCCATGGGGCATGCTAGGCACGGGATGACGCCACCTCGAATCCGCGGCAATGCGATGCCTGAAAATCGTTACGGAAACAGGTGTCCGCTGTTGCTTCGCATTGATAGAATTGCCGCCGCGCTTTTTCCCGCAAACAACAAACGGCTCGCAACCCACCCATGATGTCCACCAACATCCCTCCCCGCCTCGGCCTGCTGCCCGGCCTGATCTTCAGCTCGCGCTGGCTGCAATTGCCGCTGTATCTGGGGCTGATCGTCGCGCAAGGCGTCTATGTCATGCTGTTCCTGAAGGAACTTTGGCACCTGCTGACGCACGCCACCAGCTTCGGCGAGATGGAGATCATGCTGCTGGTGCTGGGCCTGATCGATGTGGTGATGATCTCCAACCTGCTGGTGATGGTGATCGTCGGCGGCTACGAGACCTTCGTGTCGCGCCTGCGCCTGCAAAACCACCCGGACCAGCCGGAGTGGCTCAGCCACGTGAACGCCAGCGTGCTGAAGGTCAAGCTGGCCATGGCCATCATCGGCATTTCCTCGATCCACCTGCTGCGCACCTTCATCGAGGCCGGCACGCTGGGCACGCCCAATGCACGTTTCACCGAGGCCGGCGTGATGTGGCAGACCATCATTCACGCACTCTTCATCGCCTCGGCCCTGGGCATCGCCCTGGTGGACAGGCTGTCGTCGCCTTCCCACGCGAAGCACCACTGAACAACGCCTCGGCCTGCCGCATGCAAATGCGGCGGGTGCCGGGTTGCCGACGGCGGGCGACACGCCGCGCATGCCGAAGCATGATTGCGGCGTGGAGCACGGCCGGGCCGGGCTTGCCGGAAAGCGGCGATGTTGCTACTTTTGCCACGCCCCCCATTCCCGACAGGAGCGCGTCCACCATGACCATCCTCGTTTATGCCGCCAACGCCCGCGCCCTTTGGGACACGATTCAGGCAGACATCCCGGCCATCGGCGCCAAGGGCACCTCCAGCAGCAATACCTGGCGCAAGGACGACAGCGGCCGCGCCACCAAGATCTATCGGGCCATGCCGACCGGTGAGCACGATGAGCGCGCCTATTTCGTCGGCACGGTGCGGACCGGCCAGTTGCTGTTGCTGGACCTGCTGCCGGGCAGCGAGACGCTCACCTGGCCGCTGTTCGGCGCCTTGCACGGCCATCTGTCAGGCATGCTGTTGGACACCTATTCCGATGCCGTCCTGTCGTTGAACCTGTACCCCAACCGGCCGATCGAAGGCTGAAAGCCGGCGCCCGCGAACCCCAGGCAAAAAAAATGCCAGTCAGCATCACTGACTGGCATTTTTCATGTGTAAGGCATTGAAAGCCCGGGCCATGCGGGCATGCCGCCCCACGAACCCCAGGCGCGGCGGATCAGGCCGAAACCTTGATGTTCTTCGCGCTCGGACCCTTGGGGCCGGTGCCGACCTCAAAGCTGACGCGCTGGTTCTCCTGCAGCGTCTTGTAGCCTTCGCTGCGGATTTCGGAGTAGTGAGCGAAAAGATCCTTGCTGCCGTCGTCGGGAACGATGAAGCCATACCCTTTTTCGGCGTTGAACCACTTGACGATGCCGGTTGCCATATGCGGATGTCCTTGAATCCAGGGGAAGCGATTGCTCGCGGGGCGCCAGATCGTCAAGGATGGGAGAGGAAGCAACCGCAACAACAATGACGGCGACAAGTTAAACGCAGACCGCGTCGCTTGAAAATCTCGCTGGAACCAGTGTATTGGCGAATTTCGAAAAACGTCAATTGTGCAATTCCCGCCCCTGCCCGCCGCGCTCCTGGAGCCGGGAGAACGGGCCTGGTCATCAACGAGCCGCGTCACCATGCATTTTGTTGAAATGTATGGATATTTTCAAATTGGCGTTCGTTGACACATAAAGAAACCAGAATAAACGGCACGCGATTCGTCAGCCCGAAAAACCGCCCCCATCCAGGAACGCCTGCTCGGCAGGCGTGGTCAGGCGGCCTAGCGCCGCATTGCGGTGGGGGAAACGACCGAAACGCTTGATGATGTCGCGATGCAGGACCGCCCAGCGCAGCGTGTCGCCGCCCAGCGCCTCCATCAGCGCCACGCCGCGTTCCTGCGCCTCCAGGTCCTCGGCGTGCTCGAAAGGCAGATAGAAGAACTGGCGCAGTTGCGCATCGACCGCCAGGTCATGGCCAACGCCGATCGCGTACTCGGCGCAATAGCGCGCCAACGGATCAGTGGCGAACATGTGGGCCGTGCCACGATAGGCGTTGCGCGGGAACTGGTCCAGCAGGACCATCAGCGCCAGCGCCCCGGTGGAATCTCCCAGCCAGTCGTCCAGCTCGCGGGTCGCGGCGGCGATATGGGCGCTCTCGAATCGCCGCCGGAATTCGGCGTCGAAGGCCGCGTTCTTGCTGAACCATTGCTGAGGGCCCGCGTCGCGCCAGAAGGCGACGACCTCGGCGGGCTGCGGAAGCGGCGTGGGCAGGGAAGATGAGGACATGCTGGACATCCAGGAAAGAAGAAATGCGGCAGCGCGGGCGCGCACTTGCAGCATACAACGCCGCCCGGCCGTTCCTGCCCGGGATGCAAGGACAACATCATCGCCGGACGCTCGATGCCGGCTTCCTTGCGGGCGTTCGGCGTGGCGCGGCAACAAAAAAGCCCCCTGACGGGGGCTTTTCCGAAAAATCAGGTCCTTACAGGACTTGAATCTTCGTAGCTTGCGGACCCTTCGGACCGTTGGCGGTCACGAAGCTGACGCGCTGGTTCTCTTCCAGAGACTTGAAGCCCGAACCCTGAATCTCGGAGAAGTGGGCGAACAGGTCCTTACCACCCGCTTCCGGGGTGATAAAGCCATAGCCTTTTTCCGAATTGAACCACTTAACGACGCCGGTTTTCATACTGTATTTCCTAGAGATAATGGGCAAATGCCCGGAGGTCACGAATCAATCAAGGAGGGGACAGTAGAACAATAACACTGAGCCGGAAAAGGCACGGCACTGAACGAAAATCGCAACGCTTGTGATCGTGTGCCGACACTATCGTTAGGTTCCCCTCACAAGTCAATATAATCTTAAAAAACGCGTGCCAATAATGCAACAAAGAGAAACTGACGAATATTCACGCACGTTTTTATAGAAAACAAAAAGCCCTGCACTGGTGCAAAACACCAACGCATGATGAAAAAACAAGCAAGGCTTATATAAATGCCGTGTAAACCCTTATACGAACAAACTCTTCATATACGTCGTTTACACAGGCATCCTGGTTTGCCGCCAGGCTTACTCGTCGATGGGCAAACCAAGCAGATCGAGCGCCGCGCCGAAAGCGTCGGTGTCCGAGCACAGGAAAACCGCCACGTCGCCGGGGTTCATATTTTCCAGGACCTGGTCGATCTGGTCTTGCGCATTATCAATATTGTCGACATTGGCTGCGTGTATGTCCGCTCCGGCCTCGACTTTCTCGCGGGGGACGATCTCTGCGATCGCGTTGAGATCGGTGACGCCCGTCACGACGTAGACGCTGATGCTCTCGCCGTCCAGCGTCGTGTGCAGTTCGACGCCGCCCGCCACGTCGGCAAGGTGCCGACTTTGTATTTCCATGATCCTTCTTCCTTGATGCGCGGGCCAGGCCCGCTTGAGCATGCCTCATGACGGTGCATGATCACGCCCAGGCGCGACTATAACAGCCTTGTGCTACCGATTCCTGACTTTCGGCCCGAGCGACGGGCGCGCCGCCCCCGACGTGGCGGCCACGCTACGGCTGCGCACCCCGGCATCGGCCAGCGTCCGCCCCAGCGCCTGCTGCGCGGCCAGGAACGCGGCCTTCTCGTCACCCGTCAGTTTGCACAGGAACAACTGCGCCAGCAGCTGGGTGCGCCGGGCCTTGCGATTGTCGGATTCCTGCGACAACCACTCCCCCACCCAGGCGGCGGCCTCCTCGGCCGTGCCCTGCAGCTTGACGTGTCCCAGCAGGTCGAAAATGGTGACGCCAGCGAGACGGCCTTCCTCGTCGCGGCCCAGATACAGTTTCGCGACCTGGCCGGTGTAACCAGGCACCACGGCGACGCAGTCGCGTTCGGCGGGCTTCTTCATCGTCCGGCCCCCCAGGGAAAAGCGCCCTCGAGACAGGGGCGGGAAACGCGCGCGGCATGCGCGGCGTGCATAGCTTCATTCATACGTGTAGCGCCAATGCGGTAAACCAACGATCCCGGACTGTAACCCAGCCGCCGGCCCTGTCGCATCGCTGCCGCGGAACTCTGCTATTGTCGGCCTGTTTCTTCCCTACCCCCACATGGTGGACATCATGCAACGCGATTTCGATCTGGTCGTCACGATCCTGGGAGCCCTGCGCGACGCGCCTGGCCCCAACCTGAGCACCCTGGACATCAAGAACGCCGCCCTGGCGCCGCACCCCGAAGAGCAAGGCCTGCAGCTCATCGCGCATCACATGGACCTGCTGGCAGACGCCGGGCTGGTCAAGCAGATCAGCGAAACCGCCGCCAATGCCGGCGCGACCCGCTGGCGCATCACCTGGAAGGGCTATGACGCCCTCGAGCAGGACGACGAGGACGAAGAGGAATACGAAGAGGACGAAGACGAGGACGGCGAAGAGGACTACGAAGAAGAGGAATAAGACCCCTTCCCGCCCGCTCAGCGTTCCGCGCGGCGCAGCAGGATGCGCCGCGTGAGCAGCGAGGCCGCGGCGGCGATCACCAGTCCGAACATGAAGGCGGCGATGGACAGCATCGCCGCCAGATCCGCGAATCCATTCAGGCGCGACAACACCAGCACCGCGACGAAAATCGCCACCGCCAGCGCCGCCACCCCGACCAAGGTCCGTTTGACCGATCCCAGCCGGCCGCACAGCGCGCCGCCAGCCAGCGCCGCCGCCACGACGGCGGCCATGGACCAGAACAGATATTCGTACTGCATCGCGGACATCCTCCGTAGCCTGGAATCGCCCGCATTATAGGCAGCCGGCCAGGCGGGACTACGCCTGCGCCAGCGCGACGGCGCTGATTTCAACCAACGCGCCGTAATGCAGTTCGCCGGTCGGCACGATGGCGCGCGCCGGCTTGTGCGCCCCGAAGCGGCGCTCGTAAACGCGGTTGACCTCGTCCCACAAGCCCACGTCGCGCACGTAAACAGTGACGTTGACCACGGCCGCCAGCGACGAGTCCGCCGCCAGCAGGATGGCTTCCATGCTGCGCAGCGCCGCTTCGGCCTGCGCCGCCGCGCCCTGCGCCAGCACGGGCCGGGCGCCCGGCCCGGCCGGTGCCAGGAAGCCGAGCTGTCCCGAGACAAAAACAAAGCCGTTGGCACGCACCGCCTGCGAATAATGGCCGGCGGGCGGCGTGGCGTCGGGGGTGTAAATCAGGTCCATGCGGATTCCAGTCCAGGCGCGGCTCACCAGCCGCGGAAACGTTCCCAGTGCGCGACGACCTCGGGCGAGGCTCCGCGCACCACTTCATAGGCCTCATGCTGCGCGCAGGTGGCGCAGGCATGATTGGGCAGGATGCGCAGTTTGGTGCCCAACGGCAGATCCGGCAAGGTCGCGCCACTGCCGGCGCGCAGCTTGATGATGCCCTGCTCCTGGTTGGTCTCGGCCAGCAGCAGGTCGGGATACGGCCGGCCCTGCGCATCGCACACCAGGCCGTACAGCTGGTCCACGGGCTGCTTCGCCGTGCCGCGATCGCGCGACATCGCCATCCAGCCCGCGTCCACCAGGATCCAGCCCTTTTCGGCCTGATGTCCGATCACCGTGGTCAGCACCGATGCCGCGATATCGTCGGCCTGACATACGCCCAGCCCCGCCATCACCAGATCGAAGAACACGTAGACGCCGGCGCGCACCTCGGTCACGCCCTCCAGGCTGCGGGCGAAATGGGCGGTGGGCGTGGACCCCACGCTGACGACCGGACACGGCAGGCCGGCGGCGCGGATGGCGTCGGCGCAGCTCACCGCCGCCCGCCGCTCCTGCTCGGCCATGTCGGCGATGGCCTCGACGCTGCGGCAGCCATAGGACTCACCTGCGTGCGTCATGACGCCGCGCAGGCAGCCCGCGCCGTGCAGCTCGCGGGCGATCGCCAGCAGTTGTTCGGTATTGCCCGGCTGGACACCCGCGCGGTGGCCGTCGCAATCGATCTCGATCAGCGCGGGAATGATCTCGCCCTGGGCCTGCGCGCGCCCGGCGACGGCGCTCGCGGCCTGAAGGCTGTCGACCACCACGGTCAGGTCCGCCCCCTGGCGGCGCAGGGCCAGCACGCGATCCAGTTTGGCCGGCGACACGCCCACGGCGTAGAGCAGGTCCGTGATGCCGGCGGCGGCGAACTGCTCGGCCTCCTGCAAGGTGGAGACCGCCGCAGGGCCGGTGGGCCCCGTCATTACACGGCGCGCCACGTCGATGGATTTCGGCGTCTTCAGGTGTGGCCGCAGGCGCACGCCATGCCCTGCCATCAGGCCGTTCAGGCGCTCGATGTTGCGCGTCATCCGCGTCTCGTCCAGGACCAGGCAAGGCGTGTCCAGGGATTCCAGGGTCGGGCGCTGCGAGGCGCTGAGCGTGTCGTTCATGGCGGATTCTGTAGTCGTGGTTCGGTCGCCCGGTAGGGTCGGGAAGCAATGGCGGACGCAGTCCCGCCGTGTCCGCAGTATGGCGCGCATGCGCGTTCGCATGTTTAATATCGCCTTAATTGTCAGTTAATTCCGTTCTGAATCCCCCAGGCGCCCGCATGATCACCACCGACGATCTTCGTTTCTTCCTGAGCCTGGCGTCGACCCGTTCGCTGGCGCAGGCGGCGCGCGCGCTGGATGTGACGCCGCCCGCCGTGACGCAGCGGCTCAACGCGCTGGAAAAGCGGCTGGGCGTGCGCCTGGTGAACCGTTCCGGCCGTGGCACCGCCCTGACCGACGAAGGTCGCCTGCTGGCGCAGCGCGCCACCCAGATCAGCAATGAAATCAATGACCTGGCCGACGAGCTGGCGGGCCGCCGGGGCATGGTGGCCGGCCATCTGCGCGTGGTGGCGCCGCTGGGTTTCGGGCAACGCCACATCGCCGGCCTGGTCGCGCAGTTCCGCCAGCGCAGCGCGGGCATCACGGCCAGCCTGACGCTGTCCGACGGTCCGCCTCGGCTGTCCAGCGACGACTGGGACGTGATGGTGCACATCGGCGAGTTGCGCGACTCCACGCTGGTGGCCTATCCGCTGGCGCCGAACCGCCGCATCCTCTGCGCCTCGCCCGCTTATCTGGCGCGTCACGGCGCGCCGGCCAAGCCGGAGGACCTGCGCGAGCATGATTGCATCGCGCTGCGCGAGAACGACGAGGACGTGACCCTGTGGCGCTTCAAGAAAGGCGGCGGCCCGGCGGTCGGTGTGCGTATCGCGCCTGTGCTTTCCAGCAACACGGGCGCGGCGGCGCTGCAATGGGCGCTGGACGGCCAGGGCATAGTGGCCCGCTCGGAATGGGACGTGGCGGACCATGTGCGCGCCCGCAGGCTGGTGCCGCTGCTGGCCGGATGGGCGCTGCCGCCGGCCAATGTGGTGGCGCTGGTGAAATCGCGCCAGGATCTGCCGGCTCGCACGGCGGGATTTCTCGCGTATCTGAAAGAGGCCTTCGCCGCGCCCCCCTGGCGCGACAAGCCCGCGCGCGGCGCGGCCTCCGCCTAGCGCCAGCGGCATCGCGGACCCGCCGCCCACGCCCTCTAGTCCAGCATGGCCTCGGCTTCGATCTCGATCAGCCATTCCGGCAACGACAGGCCGCTGACGACGATCCACGACGACGGCGGCGGATCCGACTTGAAGCGCTCCCGCAACGCCTGCGCGATCACCTCCTGGTCTTCACGCGCCGTTTCGCAGATATAGATGCGCAGCATGATGACCTGATCGATCCGTCCGCCCGCGGCGGCGAGCACGCGCTCGATGTTGTCCAGCGCGGCCTCGGTCTGTTCCTGCAGGCCCGGTCCCACGGTGCGCTCGTGGACGTCGATGCCGACCTGCCCCGACAGCAACATGCGGCGGCTGCCGGTAACGACCACGGCCTGGCTGAAGCCGTATTGCACCGAGTTGAAGACGGTGTCGGGATTGATCACGGTTCTAGACATATTGTTCTCCTGACGATCACGCGCCCCCGCGGCACGCATGCCAGGAATTCTATCTGCGTCGGCGCGCCGCTCAGGCCGCCGAAGACGCGCCAGCGTCACGCCCACGCAAGGCGCCGGACAGCACGATGGCCAGCACCGCCGCGCCCGCGCCGACCGCGGCGCCGAAACCCGCGCGGATGCCATGCATATCCACCAGCCAGGTCAGGCTTTCGGTCAGGCGATGCGCGGGCGCGGCCGCCTCCGCCATGCCCATGGCGATGATCATGGTCGGGGCGAACGACACGCCCGCCGCCAATACCGCCAGCGACAGGCTCAGCAGGTCGTCGACCCACAGCAGCGGCAGCGTGGTGGCCGCCGTCATCGCGCCGGCGATGGCCAGCATGCGCGGCAAGGGCATGGACAGGCGCATCGCGCCGAACGCCAGTCCGGCCAGGCAGGAACCCAGCGCATACACGGACAGCACGATGCTGGCGCCCGCCGGCACGCCCTGACGCGTGGCGACGGCCACGCTCATCACATCGATGACGCCCACGATCACGCCCATCGCGGCCAGCATGAACGTCAGCTTACGCAAGGCTGCCACGCCCAGCACGGTCGGCTCGCGGCCGGCGCGCGCCGGGTTCAGCGGCGGCGCGGTCCGGGTCTGCAGGCTGAACGCGGTGATGCCGACGGCCAGCAGCGCCGCTGCGGCCAGCGGCCCCGCCTGGGGAAACCAGGCCACGCTCAGCCCCACCGCCAGCGGCGGGCCGACGATCAGCGTGACCTCGTCCAGCACCGATTCCAGCGCGAAGGCCGTGCGCAACAGCGGCTGGTCGCGGTACAGCGCACTCCAGCGCGCCCGGACCATGGCCGGCATGCTGGGCATGACGCCGGCCGCCGCCGCGCAGACGAACAGGGTCCAATCCGGCCAGTTGCCATGCGCGCCGGCCGCCAGCCCCGCCAGCGCCAGGATGCTCAGGGCCGCCGCCAGCGGCAGCACCCGGGTCTGCCCGTGCCGGTCCACCCGGCGCGATATCCACGGCGCCAGCAAGGCGGTGGACAGCGAGAACGTGGCCGCCACCGCCCCCGCCAATGCGTAGGCGCCACGCAGCTGGGACAGCATGGTGATGATGCCGATGCCCGCCATGGGCAGCGCCAGCCGCGCCATCAGGCCGGCCAGCACGAAGCCGGCGGCGCCGGGCGCCTTGAACAACTCTCGATAAGGATTTCGCAACCGCGCACCTGTGAAAAAAAGGACGCCGCCGTCCAGGCCGCGCCAGATTTACATACGAAGCGTATGCCAAATCGTATTCACATACGTGGTGCATGTCAATTAACATACGCAGCGTATGCCACCAGGAAACCCGCCATGTCCCGAACCCGCGCCGAAATGATCGAGGAAACCCGTGTGAAGCTGCTGGCCGCCGCCCGCAAGGCGTTCCGCGACTCGGGCTATGCCGCGGCGTCCATGGACGAGCTGACCGCCGCGGCCGGCCTGACCCGCGGCGCGCTCTACCATCACTTCGGCGACAAGCAGGGACTGCTGGCTGCGGTGGCCGCCGAACTCGACCAGGAAATGGACCAGAGGCTGCAGCGCATCTCGGACGCGGCGCCCGACGCCTGGACGGCGCTGCGCGAACGCTGCCGCGCCTGGCTGCGCATGGCGACCGAACCCGAAATCCAGCGCATCGCGCTACAGGACGCGCGCGCCGTGCTGGGGCCGGCCTCGGAGCCGGCCCAGCAGCCCTGCATCACGTCGCTGGCCACCCTGCTGCAAAGCCTGATGGACGAAGGCCAGGTCCGCGCCGCCGAACCTCAGGCGCTGGCACGGCTCATCAACGGGGCGCTGATGGACGGCGCCTTCTGGATCGCCGCGGCGCCCGACGATGGCGAACGGCTGGAACAGGCGCTGCGCGCGCTGGACCTGCTGCTGGATGGGCTGCGCCAAGGCTGAAGCCCTCTTCGGCAAGCGCCGGACACAAAGATGCATGGAGCGGCTGGCGTGGCGCCTTGCATGCCCGGCCCCGAGAAACCCCACGCCGCCACCGCCCTTGCCGGCTCGGCCGCTCCCTCTTATTATTCAAAGATAATTCTTGTTTAAATACCCACAAGCCCGCAGCGGCAGGAGCACACCGTGAATTCAGACACCGCGCAGGCGTCAGGCGCCAGCTGGGCCGACCTGCTGCATGGCGCCAACGCGCTGCGTTCCATCGCGCTGGCCGGCGGCGTCGCCCTGCACGCCATCAACGTCTACATCGTCACCACCATCCTGCCCAGCATCATCAAGGACATCGGCGGCCTGGAGTACTACGCCTGGAACACCACGCTGTTCGTGGTGACCTCCATCGTCGGTTCGGCCCTATCGGCGCGGCTGATCCAGGCATGGGGTCCCAAGGCGGCGTACCTGCTGGCCGTGGCCGTCTTCTCGGCCGGCTCGGTCGTCTGTGCGCTCGCGCCCTCCATGCCCTGGATGCTGGCGGGCCGCAGCATCCAGGGACTGGGCGGCGGCGTGCTGTTCGCGCTGAGCTATGCGCTGATCCGCATCGTGTTCGACGCGGCGCTGTGGTCGCGCGCGATGGCGCTGGTGTCCGGCATGTGGGGGGTGGCGACGCTGTGCGGCCCGGCCATCGGCGGCATCTTCGCCCAGACGGGGCACTGGCGCCTGGCGTTCTGGACGCTGCTGCCCGCCGGCGCGCTGCTGGCCTTCATCGTGGCGACCAAGGTGGGCGGCAAGTCGACGGTGAGCGACGCGCGGCCCAGCCCGGTACCGCTGGCCACGCTCGGACTGCTGGTGGCCAGCGTGCTGGCCATCACGCTGGCCAGCCTGTCTCAGGACCTGCGCTGGAACCTGGCCGGCATCGTCGCCGGCCTGGCCATCGCGCTGCTGATCGCGCGGGTCGACACCCGCGCCGGCAAGAAACTGCTGCCCAGCGGCGCCTATACGCTCGCCACGCCGCTCGGTTCGCTGTACGCCATCATCTGCCTGGTAGTGGCCGCCATCACCACCGAGATCTTCGTGCCCTACTTCCTGCAGACCATCCACGGTTTCTCGCCGCTGGCCGCTGGCTACATGACGGCGGCGATGGCGGCGGGCTGGACGCTGGCGGCCATGCCCAGCGCCACGCGCAGCGGCGCGGCGGCCGACGGCATGATGCGGCTGGGGCCGGCGGTGGTGCTGGCCGCGCTAGTCTTGCTGGCGATCCTGATGCCGCTGCCTGGCGCCTTCGGATCGCCGGCCGGCCTGGCCGTCGGCGCGCTGGCGCTGGCCGCGGTGGGCTTCGGCATCGGCCTGGGCTGGCCTCATCTGCTGACCCGCGTCTTCAATGCCGCGCCGGCGGGCCAGGAAACCCTGACCGCCTCGTCCGTCACCACGGTGCAGCTCTACGCAACGGCATTGACGGCGGCGCTGGCCGGCGTCATCACCAACAGCGCGGGACTGGCCCAACCGGGCGGCGTCGAAGGCGCGCGGCAGGCCGCCTTGTGGCTGTTCGCCGCGTTTTCCATCGCGCCCGCGCTGGCCCTGATCCTGCTGATCCGCCACCTGCGACGCTAGTGTGCGGTTTCGTGGATGCCTGCGCATGACGACATTCATGCGCAGCCGCGGGGCCAGGCCCGAACCGTTGCGCGCAGCCGACGGCGGGCGCGCCTCGCCCAAACGCCGTATGGAAGGCCCGGACCATCTTTGATACGCTGGCCCCACCCTGGATGCAAGATCAGGTATAGGCCATGAAAGAGACGATCCGCATGCTGCGCGTGCAGCCATCCTCCCTCTCGGCGCGCTTCGCCTTCCTGGCGATCGCATTGCGCTGGACGCTGGGCGCGACCCCGCGGCCGAACCGGCTGATGATCGGCCCGCACGACCTGGAGCCTGTCGGATCGGAATGCGCCTTCTGGCTGTTCGCCTTCCGGCATGCCTGCTCCGGCCAGTCCATCCTGGTGACGCGCGGCGGGCGCTGGGACCTGGGCGCCTCGTTCGACGGCGACCAGGTACACGCATTTGGCCGCAGGTTCGCCCTGCGGCAGTGCCTGTTCTGAATGCTCCCGGGCCGCCGCCGCGCGCGGCTCGTCCGCCGGACTAGAACTCCGGCAAGTCGAACAGGGTGTGCAACGTCGAACTGGGCGCCGGCGCCGAGGCCAGCCGCTCGCGGCCCTCGTCGTCGGTCAGCACGCGCACCGGCCGCGATGCCACCGACGTGCCCTCCACGCTGAATGCCGTCTCCACTTCCGCCCCCTGCCGGATCAGCTCGATGACTTCCGACGCGGCCGCCGTGACCGGCTCGCTGACCCAACCCGGCACGCCGCGCTCGGCCTGCCCCCAGCGCACATAGGCCACATGGCCGCTGAGCGGCTCCTTGCGGACGGCGACGATCACGTACAAAGACATCCTGGCCTCCTTAGCATCCGGCCAGGATCGTATAACAGCATGACTGTGCGAGCGTGACAGCCGGCTCAGGGTTCGATGTCGATGGGCGCAAAGGATTTCACCAGGTCGTCCAACTGCTTGAGCTGGGTCAGGAACGGCTCGAGCTTATCCAGCGGCAAGGCGCTGGGGCCATCGCATTTGGCGTTCCTGGGATCCGGATGGGCCTCCAGGAACAGACCGGCCAGTCCCACGCCCATGCCGGCGCGCGCCAGGTCGGCCACCTGCTCGCGGCGTCCGCCCGAGGCGGCGTCCAGCGACGAGCGCTGCTGCAGCGCATGCGTCACGTCGAAGATCACGGGACGGTTGCCGGTGACTTTCTTCATCACGCCGAATCCCAGCATGTCCACGACCAGATTGTCGTAGCCGAAGTTCGTGCCGCGATCGCACAGAATCAACTGATCGTTGCCGGCCTCGACGAATTTCTCGACGATGTTCAGCACCTGGCCCGGGCTCAGGAATTGCGGCTTCTTGATGTTGACGATGCGCTGGGTCTTGGCCAGCGCCACCACCAGGTCGGTCTGCCGCGCCAGGAAGGCCGGCAGCTGCAGCACGTCGACCACCTCGGCCACCGGCGCGGCCTGCCAGGGTTCGTGCACGTCGGTGATGACGGGCACGCCGAACGCGTTCTTAACGGCCTCGAAGATCTTCAGGCCTTCTTCCAGCCCCGGTCCGCGATACGAATGGATCGAGGAACGGTTGGCCTTGTCGAACGAGGCCTTGAACACATAGGGAATGCCAAGCTTGGACGTGACACGTTGGTATTCCTCGCAGGCGCGCAACGCCAGGTCCTTCGATTCCAGGACATTGATGCCTCCGAACAGCACGAAGGGCCGGCCGTTGGCGCAGGCAATCGAGGAAGAAATGAGGACTTCAGGGGCGCTCATGGGGGAATCCTGTAAAAAATGGAGCAGACGACAGTGCGTAATGTACAACCTGCGACCGCCCTGCCCCGGAATCCTCCCGCGACGCGGCGCTCAACGCCGCGGCAGCATCCGGCGCAGGATCCCGTCCTTCAGCCAGTAATGATGGGCCAACCCCGCCAGAGCATGGCAACCCGCCAGGACGATGATGGTCCAGGCCACCGTGTCGTGCAGGCCGCCGATGGCGCGGCGCTGCTCGCGGTCGATGGGGATCAGCGTGGGCACGTCGAACAGGCCGAAAAAGGTGAACGCTTCACCCTGCGCCCAGCGGAACAGGAAACCCAGCACGACCTGCGCCGCCATCAACACATAGAGCAGGACATGCATGCTTGAGCCGGCCAGTCCCCAGATGCCGCCGGACGCCCGGGGCAGACGCCGCCCCGCCGTCAAGCGCCAGACAATGCGCGCCACCAGCACGGCCGCAAACAGCAGGCCGAAGGACACATGCAGCGACTGCAGCAATTTGCGCGCGGGCGTGCCGCGCGGCAGCGCGTCCCATATCTCGGCCAGAGCGAACAGTCCGATCACAAGCAGGGCCGTCAGCCAATGCAGCAGGATGGTGGGCGTGTCGTAGCGCGTCGGCGAGCCAGCGTCGCCGGACAAAGGAAGGGGATTCACGGATCAGGCCCGGAAAGTGGCGGAATCTATGAGCGTATCGAGCGGCGACTTACGGCGTCCTGAGTCCCGCCAGAACGCCACAAGGCGCAAGCCGGCCCCGCACCTGGGACGTCGGCGAGCCTGCTTACTCGTTCTCGGGCCGGCTGACCAGGCGGTAGGCGATCGCGCCCACCACGGCGCCGGCGATCGGCGCCACCCAGAACAGCCACAGCTGCTCCACCGCCCAACCGCCGACGAACAGGGCCGGGCCGGTTGAACGCGCCGGATTCACCGAGGTGTTGGTCACCGGGATGCTGACCAGATGGATCAGCGTCAGGGCCAGGCCGATGGGAATGCCCGCGAATCCGGCGGGCGCGCGCTTGCTGGTGGCGCCCAGGATCACGAAGATGAAGCCGGCGGTCAGCACCAGCTCGGCGGTGAAAGCCGCCGCCAGCGAGTACTTGCCGGGAGAATGATCGCCATAGCCATTGGCGGCGAAGCCGCTGGCCTGCAGGTCGAACCCCGTCTTGCCCGTAGCGATGCAGGCCAGCACCGCCGCCGCCGCGACGGCGCCCAGCACCTGGGCCACGACATAGGGCAGGACGTCCCTGGCGGGAAAACGCCCGCCCGCCAGCAACCCCACGGTCACCGCAGGGTTGAAATGCCCGCCTGAGATATGGCCCACGGCGAAGGCCATGGTCAGCACCGTCAGGCCGAACGCCAGGGCGACGCCGGCATAGCCGATGCCCACATCGGGCACGCCGGCGGCCAGCACCGCCGCGCCGCAGCCGCCCAGCACCAGCCAGAAAGTCCCGAAAAACTCGGCCCCGCACCGTTTCGACAAAGCATGCATGATGGTGGTCCCTTGGACTGAAAATCCAAAGATATCGCGCCGCGCCATCCCAGACTTCAAAGCATTGCAAAGTCGGCGCCGGCGCCACGCGCCTGGATGCTGCCTTAAGTCGCCGCTCGAATTGCCGTCAACCCGGCAACGCAAGCTCCAGATATCGCCTATTCGGAACCGATTTCATGTCCATCACGGATGCCGCCTCCGCGCCGCCAAACCTGTATCAGAAACCCGCGCAATTCGTCGACGGCCCGACGCGGCCGCTGGCCCCCCTGTCCGGCCAGTCCCTGGCCGGCAGCCCGGCCCGCGACCTGCCGGCCGGCACCATCGTCGACCTGCCCAGCGTGCGCTATAGCAACGGCCAGATGGAAATGCGCCCGGCGGACCGCGCCACGGCCGCCCTGATGGGCGTGGTGCAGCCGCGCGCGTTCGAGGCGTTCAAGGCGGCGCTGCTGAACGACGGCGACTGGCGCGGCTTGCTGCATGCATTCGAACGCAGCATTCCGCAGAATCCGGAGTGGCGGCTGGGGGAATACCGCATCGCGGCCGGCGAGTTCCTCAAGAGCACCGGCTATCTGCTGGACCTGCGGGCCTGAGACCCACGGATCCGGCCGGTCATGCCTGGATCGGGCTGCACAGTTCGACCAGCGAACCGTCCGGGCATCGGACATAGGACACGACCTGGCCCCAAGGCTTGGTCTCTGGCGCGCTGAGCTGGGTCGCGCCCGCGTTGACCGCGCGGACATGCGCGCCGGCCACGTCCTGCGTCACGAAGGCTATCTCCACGCCCAGCGGCCTGGCCGACGCGGCTGCCGGGATCACGCCGCCTTCGAAATGCAGGTCAGCCAGTTCGCTCGCGGCGAAGGCCAGCGTGGTTTCGCCGGTTTCCAGTTCGCCGTAGGTATTCGACTCATGCAGGAAACGGCGCGCAAAGCCAAAGGCATCCTCGAAAAACCGCAGCGAGGCCGGGACATCCGGCACGTAGATAATGGTGTAGCCAAATTTCATGGTTCTTCCTGATTCGGTTATGGTTCAGCGGCGGCCGGCCGATCCGGCGCACGACATTCTGCGATTATCCATGCCTTTCGACTTGCCGCGCGACGATCCGGACCTGGCGTCCGTTCCTGCGATCCCCAACCATAGCCATCCGAATACGCCATGCCGAACCCGATCTCCCGCCTGCTCTGCGCCCTGCCCCTGCTGCTTCCCCTGGCCGCCGGCGCCGCGCCGGCCGTCGACTACAACACGCTGTATGACCGCTGCCTGACCGAGGCCGGCGCGGTCAACAACACATCGGTGCTGAGCTGTTCGGAATCGGTTTCGGCGCAGGTCAAGCGCGAGATCAACACGCTCTATGCGCGGCTGCATGCCAAACTCGCGCAGGAAGCGCCCGAGGACGCCGACAAGCTGGAACAGACGCAGAAGGCCTGGCTGCAATACCGCAACGGCCATTGCGCGCTCGCCACGTCCTATGTGGGCTCGCCGATGTACGGGCACTGCCCCATGCTGCTGAACATCGCCCGCGCGCTGGAGCTGCGCGAACTGGCGGGCGACTGAGGCGGCACGGATCCGGCCATGACGATCACGCTCGAACGCGTTCCCGCCGGCGGCCCGGCGCGGGAGGAACTCACCGCCCTGCTGCCCGGCTACCTGCGCGGCCTGGGCGTGGACGCCCACTACCCGTATCTGCCGCTGTATTGGACCGAAGCCGGCCGCTTTCCCTATCTGATCCGCGAGCAGGGCCGGACCGCAGGCTTCGCCCTGGTCCGGCAACTGCCCGACAGCGGCGCCTTCGAAATGGCCGAGTTCTGCGTGCTGCCCGACTTCCGCGCGCGGGGCCTGGGCGCGCAGGCCGCGCGCGCGCTGTTCGCCGCCCATCCGGGCGCCTGGCGCATCGGCATCATGGCAAACAACGCCGGCGCGCTGCGCTTCTGGCGCACGGTCGCGCCGCAGGCGGCCGTGCAGCCGCCGCGCGAAGCAGATGGCGAAGACGGATTCTGGATGCTGTCCTTGCCCGGCGCGCCTCCGACCCGCGCGTCCGACCAGACCGCGCCGCCCCAGGATGCGCAGCAAGTCCGCGTGGCGACGCCGGCGGACACGCCAGCCATCCTCGCGGTCGACGCCCTGGCCCTGGCGGATCCCGCGCGCGCCAGGCAGATCACGCGGGCCATCGAACAGGGACAATGCCGGGTCGCGGTCGACGCCGGCCGCATCGTGGGCTATGTGATGCAGGACCACGGCTTTTTCGGACACGGCTTTGTATCGCTCATCGTCGTCGCCGCCGCTTGCCGGCGCCAGGGCGTGGCGCTGCGCCTGCTGCAAGCGGCCGTGACCGCTTGCGATACAGCCAAGCTTTTCACGTCGACCAACCAGTCCAATGTCGCCGCCCGGCGCCTGATGGCCAAGGCCGGTTTCGTGCCCAGCGGCATGATCGAAAACCTGGACGAAGGCGACCCGGAACTCGTCTACGTCAAGTTCGTCCGCTGAACGCCAGGCTCGGCGGCAGATTCACAACCACAACAATCCTTCACACAACTTCATACCATGCGCTCCCGCGCTTGCTAAGCTTCTCCTGCCACCGTTCCTGGCATCCCCCGCCCGTAACCGGTGGCACTGCGCCCCAGGCAACATGCGGTTGTCTGGGGCGTTTTCTTTGCCATGGCCCCGCCCACGCCTGCACCGATGGCCATCCGGACAAAGACGGCGTCGCTACAGCACGCCTTCGACCGCGTTCACCAGGATGCCCGCATACGCCTGCGGCGTGAATGGAATCGGATTGGTGCCGGCCGAGCCATCGGCGTGCGCCATCCTGCCGATGCGTTCCGCCTCCTTCGCGTCGATGCCGATCTGCGCAAGCGTGTGCGGGATGCCCAGGGCGGCACGCATCTCCAGCACCCAATCCAGAAAGCTGTCGAAGGACGGATCCGGCAGCTCCAGATAGCGCGCCAGCAGACCGATGCGCGACGCGATGACGCTCTGGTTGGCGCGCAGCACATATGGCATCAGGATCGCGTTGAGCAGGCCGTGATGCGCGTCGTACAGCGCACCCAATGGGTGCGCCAGGGCGTGCATCGCGCCCAGGCCGCGCTGGAAAGCCGTCGCGCCCATGCTCGACGCCACCAGCATTTGCAGGCGCGCCTCCAGATCCGAGCCGTTTTCGCAGGCGCGCGGCAGATAGTCCTTGACCAGGCGGATGCCTTCCACCGCGATACCCACGGCCATCGGATGGTAGAACGGCGAACAATACGCCTCCAGGCTGTGCGACAGGGCGTCCATGCCGGTGGCGGCCGTGATCTTCGGCGGCAGGCCGACCGTCAGTTCCGGGTCCAGGATGACCACCGCCGGCAGCATCTTCGCATGGAAGATGATGCGCTTGACGTGCTCGCGTTCATCGGTGATGACCGAGGCGCGGCCGACTTCCGAGCCGGTGCCGGCCGTCGTCGGAATGGCGACCACGGGCGCCATGCCCGCGACGTTCACGCGCAGGTGGTTGTCGCCGACGTCCTCGAAATCCCAGAGCGGCCGGTCCTGGCCCGCCATCAAGGCGATCGCCTTGGCGGCATCGAGCGCCGAGCCGCCGCCAAATGCGATGACGCCATCATGGCCGCCGGCCTTGAACGCCGCCACGCCGTCATCGACGTTCTTGCCGGTCGGATTGCCCTTGATGGCATGGAACAGGCCCGCGTCCAGGCCGGCCGAGCGGCATGAATCCAGCAGCTTCACCGTCATCGGCAACGCCGCCAGCCCCGGGTCCGTCACCAGCAGCGGCCGCTTCATGCCCAGGCTGGCACACCATTGCGGCAGTTCGCTGGCGCGTCCCGCGCCCACCTTGACCGAGGTCGGATAATTCCAGTTTGCAATCGGGAGAGTCATGTTTTTCTCAAGGACTAGGGTTGGACATGCCGCTTCAGGTGGAAGGACTTCGGACGGGTCAGATGCTCATAGCCGACCTGCGAGAGCGTGGCCCCGCGCCCAGAGTGCTTCACGCCGGTCCATGCCAGCGCCGGATCCAGGTAGTCGCAGCGATTCATGAAGAACGTGCCCGTCTCCAGGCGCTGGCCGATGCCGATCGCCGCCTGCTCGTCGGTGGTGAATACACTGGCGGTCAGGCCGTAAGGGCTGGAGTTCATCAGCGCGATCGCCTGCTCGTCGTCCCGGACCGGCATGATGCCGACGACGGGGCCAAAGCATTCATCGTTCATCAGCGTCATCGTGTGATCCACGTTGACGAACAGCCCCGGCGCCAGATACGGTCCGCCATCGTCAGCCCTGCCGAACACCTGCGGATCAATGAGATTCTTCGCGCCCTTCGCCAGCGCGTCGGCAATGACGGCGCGCACGCCATCAGCCGCCGAGGCGCGGACGACCGGGCCCAGCGTCGTCGCCGGGTCCAGCGGATTTCCCAGCACATACTGGTTCGTCAGCGCCACGGCGCGCTGAACGAACGCGTCATAGTGGCGCTGCGCGACGTAGATGCGCTGGATGCCGCAGCAGGACTGCCCGCTATTGAAAAACGCGCCGTCCACCAGCGTCTCGACGGCATGGCCGAGGTTGGCGTCTTCGCGCACATAGGCCGGATCGTTGCCGCCCAGTTCCAGGCCGACGCCGATGAAGCGGCCGGCGGCCGCCTGCTCGATGGCGCGCCCGCCGGCCACCGATCCCGTGAAGCAGACGACGTTGACCTGATTGGATTCGATGATGCGGCGAACGGCATCATGGTCGACGTGCAGGTACTGGAACAGACCCGGCGGCAGACCGGCCTCGACGAAGGCCTGGTGGATCCATTCGGCGCAAAGCGGCGTCTGGTCAGAGTGCTTCAGGATGACCGCGTTGCCGGCCGCCAGCGCCGGCACGATGCTGTTCACCGCCGTCAGCAGCGGGTAGTTCCACGGCGCGATCGTGAAGACCACGCCTGCCGGTTCGCGCGTGATGTAGCGGGTGTAGCCTTCCTGCGGCGGCGCCTGGATGGGCCGCAGCGACGCTTCGGCGATCGACAGCATGTGGCGGGCGCGCGCGGCGAATCCGTCCACCTCGCCGCCGGCATAGCGGATCGGCCGCCCCATCTGGCGCGTGATGCCTTCGGCGATGATCTCCTTGTTGGCGACAAAGCGGTCGATCGCGGTGCTCAGGATCCTGATGCGATGCGCGATCGGCTGCCTGGCCCAGTCCTTCTGAACTGCGTGCGCGTGCGTCAGCGCCTGCGCGATCTGCGTGTCCGTCGCCAGATCGCGCTGAACGTACAGGCTGCCATCGATGGGGCTGATGGTGGTCAGTTGCTTTTTCATGACGGTCTCTCGACGACTGGAACCTAGATGATTTCGAAATAGCGCTTGAGCTCCCAGTCCGTCACATGACGGCGGAACTGGCGCTCCTCCCACTCGCGCGTGGCCACGAAATGCTCGACGAACGCATCGCCGAACAGCTCGCGCCCCACTGCCGATGCGCGCAGGCGCTGCGCCGCGTCCCATAGCGAGCTGGGCAGCTTCAGATGATCGGGAAACTGCTGCGTGTAGGCATTGCCCGTGACGATGGGCTGGAGTTTCAGCTTGTGCTCGATGCCGTGGAGACCCGCGCCCAGGGCCGCGGCCAGGGCGATGTACGGATTCGCGTCCGCGGAGCCGATGCGCACCTCGACGCGCTGCGACTTTTCCGTTCCCGGAATCAGGCGCAAGGCCGTGGTGCGGTTTTCCACGCCCCAGGTGGCGTCCAGCGGCGCCCAATAACCCGGCACCAGACGCGAATAGCTGTTGACCGTCTGCCCGTACATGCTCATGAATTCCGGCAGGAATTGCTGGACGCCGGCGATGAAGTGCTCCTGCACCACGCTCATGTTGTGCGGCCGCGATTCATCGTGGAACGCCGACTTCCCTGATTCCCGCTCGCGCAGCGACATGTGGATGTGGCCGCTCTGGCCGGGCTCGTTGTGCGACCACTTCGCCATGAACGTGGCCATCAGGCCGTTGCGCTGGGCCAGGGCCTTGGTGAAGCACTTGAACAGCATGGCCTTGTCGGCCATCGCCAAGGCTTCGTCGACCGCCAGCGCGGCCTCCAGCACGCCCGGCCCCGTCTCGGTGTGCAGTCCCTCGATCGGCATGTCCATGGTCTCGGTCATGTCGATGAGGTCGCGATAGAAATCGCTGTTCACCGTGCTGCGCAGGATCGAATAGCCGAAGTTCCCGGGCGTCCAGCTCTTGAGGTTCTGGTAGTTCTTTTCGCGCACGCTGTGAGGCGTTTCCTCGAACACGAAGAACTCGTATTCCAGCGCCGAATACACGTCGTAGCCCAGGTCGCCGGCGCGCTTGATCACCCGGCGCAGGACGCCGCGCGGGCAGATGTCCTCGGCATCGCCGGCGAACTCCGCCAGGAAGAACAGCATCGGTTCGCCGTTCATGATTTCCAGCGGCAGCCGGCGGCAGCTCTGCGGAATGATGCGGACCTGCGCATCCGGGTAGGCCGTGTGCCAACCCGTGTACGACGCGTTGTCGTACATCTGATCGTCAGCGTCCCACCCCAGCACCACGCTGCAGAACGCGAACCCCGAGCGCAACGCGCAGACGAACTTGTCCTTGCGCAGATACTTGCCGCGCAGGATGCCGTCGACGTCGGACAGCCCCACCTTGATGTGAGTCAGCTTGCTGGCCTCGACCAATCGAATGGCGTCCTCGACCGTCTTGATATCGATACCCGACTTACCCTGCGTGTCCACGATTGACGTCTCCACTGTTGCTGTCTTCGATACAAGCTCATCGAACGCGACGGCCTGATTGCATCCCGTCCTTTCGATGCGTCCATGGTAATGAGGGGCATCGCGCAACCCGTATCGACTTTTGGCAAAGAATCGCCCTCTACTGGTTAACCATGAGCGAGGTGAATCAAGCGTGATTGCAATCGCCGACGGCGCGCGCATGGCCGCGCCGCCCGCGCGGCGGCCATGCCAGCGATGCGATGTGCCGTGAGCCGGCTCAGCCCGCGCTGCCGCCGCCCGCGAGCAGGGTGTCGGAAGGCAGCACGCCGAACAGCGTCCGATAGTCCTGGGCAAACTGGCTCATGTGCCAGAAGCCCCAGGATGAGGCGACCTGATGGATGGTGGTCGAACCGCGCTCGCGCGCTGACAGCTCTCGACGCACGCCATTGAGCCGCAACGCGCGCAGGTAGTTCTGCGGCGTCGTGTCGTAGGCATATTCAAAACAGTATTGAAGCGTTCTGCGGCTGACGTGCAGCACGCCGCAAAGCTCCAGGATGCCGACCGCCCTGTCCCGGTTGGCCAGCGCGAAATCGCGGGCATCGGAAGCGATCTGGACCCGACGCGCGCTCGAGATGTGGCGGGCCTTCTGGCGCGTCGTCGGCAACACGCCGGACTCGACCAGCGTGGCGAATATCGTCGTTTCCACGTTGTGCTGCGCGGCGCCCCCGGAGGCATCGGCGGCGCTGCGCCCTTCCCGCAGGATCATCTGCAGCATCTCGCTCAGCGCATGCCGCCTCTGCGCGCCGATACAGATGATCTCGTTGCTGGTGTGGATCTGCCGCAACGTCGATTCGCAGTACTGCTCGGCGTAGCGCATGAGCGCATCCGCGTTCACCACCACGCCGAGAATCGAATAGTCGGGCGGCGTCAGCAGTTCGAATTCACATCCGCCCGGACGAAAGGCCAGCACCTCCGTCGAGATGGGCGTGGCATGGATGCTGCCGGCGGCATCGCGTCCGACCGGAATGCCGAACCACCATGCGCCATCCGGAATCTCGCACAGCTGATGCAGCTTGTGGCTGGTCGTTTCGCAAAACAGATGCGTGGCCGAGAAATTCAGCTCGGTAAGACTGCCGACAAACGGTCCGGGAGTCAGCTGGTCGTAGGTCTGCTTCCAGCCGCACAAGGTCGCCGCCTGCTCGTCGGCATCGTGCGACACGATCTGGCGCGCCTTGAACTCGCGGACTGATGTAGAGGTTTCGAGCATCTCGTGGCGACCTCATCGATTGCCGTCAGGCGGCTGCGGCAGCGCCCCATGTCGAGGCCGAGGCCGGCTTGGCATCACGAAGAATCGGTTGGCGCCTGGCATCATGTTCCCCTACTCCGGCCTCACGGCCTCTTCGAGCAACTAGGCCGCATCGTCCTTGCGCCTTCCCCTGGTCATCAGGAAGTAGACGTAGCCCAGCGCCATGAAGGCCGCGAACAGCAGCGCGACCTCGCGGTTATAGTAGATCATCGTCAACAGACAGACGATGGCCGCCACCAGGGAAAACCCTGGGAAAAAGGGATACAACGGCGCGCGGAACGGGCGGGCCAGCCCGGGCTCCGTTTTCCTCAGCTTGAACAGCGAGAGGATGCTGATGATGTACATCACGATGGCGCCGAACACCGACATCGTCACGATGTTCGCGGTGAGCGCCTGGCCGGCGAACTGCACGTACTGGTCGCTGAAGATGGCGATGATGCCGACCACGCCGCCAGCCAGGATGGCCCGGTGCGGCGTCCTGAAGCGCGGGTGCAGCTTCGCCAGCCACGCCGGCAGATAGCCTTCGCGGCCCAACGCGTAGATCTGGCGCGAGTAGCCGAGAATGATGCCGTGGAACGAGGCGACCAGGCCGAACAGCCCAAGCCAGATCAGCATGTGCATCCAGCCGCTGTTTTCCCCCACGATGAGCTTCATCGCCTGCGGCAGCGGATCGTTGATGTCCGCCAGCAGTTTCCAGTCGCCCACGCCGCCCGCGAACAGCATCACGCCCATCGCCAGCACCACCAGCGTCAGGATGCCCGTGATGTACGCGATCGGAATCGAACGCCTGGGATTCTTGGCTTCCTCCGCCGCCATGGCGACGCCCTCGATCGCGAGGAAGAACCAGATGGCGAACGGCACCGCGCCAAGGATGCCGCCAAACGTGCCCATCGAAAAGCTGTCGGCGCCGGCCCAGCCGCCCTGCGTGAAGTTCGACCAGTGAAATCCCGGGGCCACGACGCCCATGAATACGAGCAGCTCGAACACGGCCAGCAGCGTGATCGTGAGCTCGAACGCCGCGGCGATCTGCACGCCAACGATGTTCAGCGACATGAAGATGAGATAGGCGCCCACCGCCGCGGTGGTGGGCGAAAGCCCGGGAAACTGGATATGGAGATACGCGCCGATGGCCAGCGAAATGGCGGGTGGCGCGAACACGAACTCGACCAGTGTCGCCATGCCGGCGATGTATCCGCCCACCGGGCCGAACGCCCGCTTGGCGTAGGCGAAGGGCCCGCCCGCGTGCGGAATCGAGGTGGTGAGTTCGGTGAAGCTGAAGATGAACGTCGTGTACATCGCCGCGACGAAGGCCGACGTGACCAGAAAGCCCAGCGTCCCGGCCTTCGCCCAGCCGTAGCTCCAGCCGAAATACTCGCCGGAGATCACGAGCCCGACGGCGATGCCCCACAGCTGCCAGGTGCCCAGCGTCTTCTTCAGACCGCCCTGGGTCGATCCGCCATGGGGATGGGAATTCACATTTGACATGCTTTCGTTTCCCGATGTGTCTGATACAGGACGTCCCGACGCTCGGACGGCATCCGGTGAAGAGGGTCCACGCTGCCGTGCCTAGCGCCGCGGAGGATGACTTCCCCTGCCTTCGGGACAAGTCAGCGCGTTCTTGCCTACGACCTTCCGCGGACGGGCTGTCGGAGCCTCTGGACGCGGACCATGCCCCTTGCCATGTTCTGGGTTGCGCCGGCGAGACCGTCCGCATGCGCAGCCTTGGCATTGCGTACCCTTCCGCCGCGCTCGGCCCGACTTGCCGGAGTGGCCGCGCGCAAGCAGGAAAGGTACGTTTTTGATGCTAATGACCAAAAGACTCAACGGGTTATCAAGATTTGGCAAACTTTCCCGGGATTAGGGATATCCCATATCCCGGCCGCGCCGCGTCCGTCCGACGTGGCGCCGGGAGCGGCGATGGAATTCGACATCTGCGGCACACGGCCATCCCCTGGCGCGCGGACAAAAGAAAATCTATGGTCAGCCCGATTTTTGCAAGCGAGGCGGTGTAGGCGTAAATTGGGCTTGCTCAAATCTATTCGGAGTCAGTTGGGGCTAGGCCCCCCGCTCCATGATGAGAGTCGCGCCCGGCAAACCTAAAAAGCCCCTCAGCATCGCGGTGCTGGATTTCATGTCAGGTTTCTTGCCAGGCCGTTGAGCCGTTTATGTCTTCACGTACTCGCGTCGCAAAACCAGGAAGTGACTACGTAAAACGGTGATGAAGGTCAGGCTGGCGCTACAGTCTGCTCACTTCGGTAGTTCGTTCCATTGGCGAGGATGGCCCAGGCGATCCTCGCCAATTTATTGGCCAGCGCACAAGCGACCACGTTCGAGTGACGTCGGGCCTGCAGCTCGCGCACCCAGGCGCCTAGCCGGTCGGTTCGTCGCTCCACGTGTCGCATGATCGCGCGAGCGCCCTGTACCAACAATCGTCTAAGGTTCTTGTCGCCCCGTTTGCTGATGCCCAGGAGCGTGGGTTTGCCGCCCGTGCTGTACTGGCGAGGCACCAAGCCTACCGAAGCGGCGAACTGGCGCGCCGAACCAAATTGCCGCGCATCGCCCAGCTCAGTCATCAGCACGCTAGCAGTGATTGGCCCGATGCCGGGGATCTGAAGCAGCCGCTGGCTGCGTTCATCCTCGCGCAGCTGTAGACACAGCTCACGCTCAATCTGGCCTACCTGCTCATCCAGATACTGAAAGTGCGATCGCAGCCGCTCCAGCAGCGCGCCTAGTTGGGGCGGCAGCGCGTGTTCGGCCAGAACCGCTGGCAAGCGTCGCAGGATCGCCTGACCACGAGGCAGGCTGATGCCAAACTCCAGCAAAAAGGCGTGCACCTGGTTGATCACGCCCGTGCGCTGAGCGACCAGTGATTCACGCACCCGATGCAGGGCAGAGACGGTCTGCTGAGCCTGATTGCGCACGCTCACGAACCGCATGCTCGGGCGCGAGGCCGCCTCGCAGATCGCCTGGGCATCGGCGAAGTCATTCTTGTTGCCCTGTACGAAGGGGCGCACGAACCTGGGGGGGAAATGAGCTTGGCCTGGTGGCCCAGTTCTTCGATGCGGCGCGCCATCCAGTGCGCGCCGGCGCAGGCCTCCATCACCACTGTGCTGCGCGGTGTGTTGCCCAGTAACTTGAACAGATCCTGGCGCGAGCACTTCTTGCGAAACATCATCCTGCCGGCCGCGTCCTGCCCATGCAGATGGAAGCTGTGTTTGCCCAGATCGATGCCAATCAGCGTGACGGTGCTCATGAGAGGTCTCCCAAAAAGAACAATCCCCACTCAGCGTACCGCTTCGTGGGGATCGGGCTGACCATCTCATTAGCCCCGGAGCACTTGCGTGCCACGGGGCTCCAGACAGCGCCGGCCTGGCGCCGGATCAACGCCCGCGCGGGGCATCCGGTCACCGGCCGCGCTTGGCCTTGTCATGCTTGCGCCAGTAGGCGAATTCTTCCTCGTGGACTTCCAGGTCCAGCTCGGCAACGCGCGCCTGCAGCCTTTCCTGCACGTCAGCAACCGCCCGGTTGTAGATGACCGGCGCGATTTCCTCCAGGAAGAATCCCAGCAGCGCGCCGGCGGCGATATTGCCGATCGGCTCTTCCATGTTCTGGTCGAAATACCGCTGGATCGACGCGACCGCCGTATCGCGCAGTTCCCGTTCAAGTTCGATAGGCATCCTGCCCGCCTCGGTTTGCATTCATGAGGGCTACGAGACTAGAACAAAGCGCGCGGCAGGACAACGCAAGCCCGGCCGCGCAACATTATCCCGCCGGGCACACGGCCGCCTTGTTCCCGGCTTCAAGCCGCCCGCCATCGACGTAGCGCGTGAGCGCCCGCCACGGGTTCAAGGCATACAAGCGCCAACACTGCACAACCTTGAGCGATGATCATCCGGGTTGAATCCAGATGTGCGGAAAATGGACGCCATCAGCCGCGCCAATACCGGCCGCAAGGCCGTCGGCCTCTTCGGGGAGAACCTGGCATCAAGTGGTCGCCCATAGCCCAGACAGCCCCCAAAAAGCCAAAAACAATGACAAGGTAAAAACCTAAGTCATTGTTTTTGATGGGAGTTTCTTGGTGCGAAGGAGGGGACTCGAACCCCTACACCTGTTACGGCGTCAGGACCTAAACCTGGTGCGTCTACCAATTTCGCCACCTTCGCTTTAGCCAAGCCCGCTATTGTAGCTTGCTTGTTAAAATCGTGCGCATGAACCCGCGCCTAGATGCCCTACACCCCTACCCGTTCGAGAAATTGCGGGCCTTGCTGGCCTCGGCCGGCACGCCGCCGGACGGGCTTGCCCCCATCAATCTGTCGATCGGCGAGCCCAAGCACGCCGCGCCGGAGCGCGTGGCGCAGGCCATCCGGGACGGCATGGCGGGGCTGTCGGTCTACCCGTCCACCAAGGGCGATCCGGCGCTGCGCCGGGCGATCTCCGCGTGGCTGGCGCGCCGCTACAGCATCCCCGCCCCCGACGCGGAAACCCAGGTGCTGCCCGCGCTGGGCTCGCGCGAAGCGCTGTTCGCCTTCACCCAGACGGTGATCGATCCCTCGGCCGGCGCGGTGGTGGTCTGCCCCAACCCGTTCTACCAGATCTACGAAGGCGCGACGCTGCTGGCCGGCGGCACACCCTATTACGTCAATGCCGACGCGGCGCGCAATTTCGGCTGCGACTGGAACCAGGTGCCGGAAGACATCTGGCGCAAGACGCGGCTGGTGTTCGTCTGCTCGCCAGGCAACCCGGCCGGCAACGTGATGTCGCTGGAAGAGTGGAAGACGCTGTTCCAGCTGTCCGACCGCCACGGTTTCGTCATCGCGTCCGACGAATGCTATTCCGAGATCTACCTGGACGAAGGCAATCCGCCGCTGGGCGGGCTGCAGGCGGCGCGCCGCCTGGGCCGCGACGACTACCGCAACCTGGTGGCGTTCTCCAGCCTGTCCAAGCGATCCAACGTGCCCGGCCTGCGCTCTGGCTTCGTGGCCGGGGACGCGGCGCTGATCGGCCGCTTCCTGCTGTACCGCACGTATCATGGCAGCGCAATGAGCCCCATCGTCACGGCCGGCAGCATCGCCGCCTGGACCGACGAGGAGCACGTGAAGGAAAACCGGCGCATGTACCGCGAGAAATTCGACGCGGTGCTGCCCATCCTGCGCAACGTCCTCAACGTGGACCGCCCGCAAGCCTCGTTCTACCTGTGGGCCGGCACGTCCGGCCCCGACAGCGCCTTCGTGCGCGACCTCTACGGCCGCACCGGCGTGACGGTGCTGCCCGGCAGCTTCCTGGCGCGCGACGCGCACGGCGTCAATCCCGGCGAGAACCGGGTGCGCCTGGCGCTGGTGGCGCCGCTGGCCGAATGCGTCCAGGCCGCCGAGCGCATCGCGCATTTCGTCAAGACTTCCGTTTGACCAACCCCTCTTTGAAAAGCTGAGCCGTTATGACTCTCGACCTGCAAACCACCATCGAAAAGGCCTGGGAAGACCGGACCAACCTGTCGCCCGCCGACGCCAGCGCCGAAGTGCGCGAAGCGGTCGAGCACACCATCGACGGTCTGGACCTGGGCCGCCTGCGCGTGGCCGAAAAGCTCAATGACGACTGGGTCGTGCATCAATGGATCAAGAAGGCCGTGCTGCTGTCGTTCCGCCTGAGCGAGAACGCCATCATGGGCCAGGCCCCGCTGCAGTTCTACGACAAGGTGCCGCTCAAGTTCTCCGAGTACGGCGACAACGCCTTCAAGCAAGGCGGCTACCGCGTGGTGCCGCCGGCCGTGGCCCGCCGTGGCGCCTACATCGCCCGCAACGTGGTGCTGATGCCCTCCTACGTCAACATCGGCGCCTACGTCGACGAAGGCACCATGGTCGACACCTGGGCCACGGTGGGCTCGTGCGCCCAGATCGGCAAGAACGTTCACCTGTCCGGCGGCGTCGGCATCGGCGGCGTGCTGGAGCCGCTGCAGGCCAACCCCACCATCATCGAGGACAACTGCTTCATCGGCGCCCGTTCCGAAGTGGTGGAAGGCGTGGTGGTCGAAGAGAACTCGGTGCTGGCCATGGGCGTGTTCCTGTCGCAAAGCACCAAGATCTATGACCGCGCCACCGGCAAGATCACCTACGGCCGCGTGCCGTCGGGCTCGGTGGTGGTGCCGGGCTCGCTGCCTTCGGCCGACGGCTCGCACAGCCTGGCCTGCGCCGTGATCGTCAAGCGCGTCGACGCGCAGACGCGCGCCAAGACCAGCATCAACGACCTGCTGAGGGCTTGATGAGCACGTCTTCCGGATCATCGGCCGTCCTGGACCTGGTCAAGGACCTGATCGCCCGCCCGTCTGTCACCCCGGCCGACGAGGACTGCCAGGCGACGCTGGCCGCGCGCCTGGAACGCATCGGTTTCCGCTGCGAGACCATCGCCCAGGGCGGCGTCACCAACCTGTGGGCACGGCGCGGAAGCGCCGCCCCGCTGGCGGTGTTCGCCGGCCACACGGACGTGGTGCCGCCGGGCCCGCGCGAGAAATGGCAGAGCGACCCGTTCACGCCGACCGAGCGCGACGGTTTCCTGTACGGCCGCGGCGCGGCCGACATGAAGAGTTCGATCGCCGCCTTCGTGGTGGCGGCCGAGGAATTCGTGGCGGCCCATCCGCAGCACGGCGGCTCGATCGCGCTGCTGATCACGTCCGACGAGGAAGGCCCCTCGATCGACGGCACCGCCATCGTCTGCGACGCGCTCAAGGCGCGTGGCGAACAGATGGACTTCTGCATCGTCGGCGAACCCACCTCGGGCGATACGCTGGGCGACATCTGCAAGAACGGCCGCCGCGGCTCGCTGTCCGGCACGCTGACGGTCAAGGGCGTGCAGGGCCACGTGGCCTACCCGCACCTGGCGCGCAACCCGGTGCACCAGCTGGCGCCGGCGCTGGCCGAGATCGTGGCCATCGAGTGGGACCAGGGCAATGAGTACTTCCCGCCCACCACGTTCCAGGTGTCGAACCTGAACTCGGGCACCGGCGCCACCAACGTGGTGCCGGGCGAGGCCGTGGCGCTGTTCAACTTCCGCTTCGCGACCGCCAGCACGCCCGACGGGCTGAAGGCGCGCGTGCATGAGGTGCTGGACCGCCATGGCCTGGAATACGAGCTGGACTGGGAACTGGGCGGCGAGCCCTTCCTGACCCCGCGCGGTTCGCTCAGCGAAGCGCTGTCCTCGGCCATCCTGGCCGAGACCGGCGTGACCACCGAGCTGTCGACCACCGGCGGCACGTCGGACGGCCGCTTCATCGCCAAGATCTGCCCGCAGGTCATCGAGTTCGGCCCCTGCAACGCCACCATCCACAAGGTGAATGAACGTATCGAGATCGCCTCGCTCGATCCGCTCAAGAACATCTACCGGCGCACGCTGGAAAACCTGCTGCCCGTCCAGCCCTGACGAGCTACACCCCGCGCCTGCCGCGCGGGACCGCCGCCCCCATGAAGGCCCGCCGGGTCGGACGGGGGCGGCTTCACGAATCCGAGTACACATGAATCCTGCCGCCCGCCACGAACTGCAAACCCTGCGCGACCTGATCCGCTACGGCGTGTCGCGCCTGAACGCCGCCCAGGTGGCGCTGGGCCATGGCAGCGACAATGCCTGGGACGAGGCGGTGTACCTGACGCTGCATGCGCTGCACTTGCCGCTGGACACGCTGGATCCCTTCCTGGACGCCCGCGTGCTGGCCGAGGAACGCGAGCGCGTGCTGGACCTGATCGACCGCCGCGTCACCGAACGCGTGCCGGCCGCCTACCTGACCAACGAGGCCTGGCTGCGCGGCCACCGCTTCTATGTGGACGCGCGCGTCATCGTGCCGCGCTCGCCCATCGCCGAACTGCTGGACCAGGGCCTGACGCCCTGGGTGCAGGATCCCTACGCCGTCGAGCACGTGCTGGACATGTGCACCGGCTCGGGCTGCCTGGCCATCCTGGGCGCGCTGGCCTTCCCCCATGCGCAGGTGGACGCCGTTGACGTGTCGCCGGACGCGCTGGACGTGGCCCGCCGCAACGTCGACGACTACGGCCTGGCCGAGCGGCTGGAACTGCACCAGAGCAACCTGTTCGACGCGCTGCCCGCGCGCCGCTACGACGTGATCCTGTGCAACCCGCCCTATGTGAACAGCGGCTCGATGGACGCGCTGCCGCAGGAATACCTGCACGAACCGCAACTGGCCCTGGCTGGCGGCGCGGACGGCATGGACCTGGTGCGCCGCATCCTGGAAGCCGCGCCGCGCTATCTGAGCGACGAGGGCGTGCTGGTGCTGGAAATCGGCCACGAGCGCGACTTCTTCGAAGCCGCCTTCCCCGAGCTGTCGCCCGTGTGGCTGGACACCGAGGAAGCCAGCGACCAGCTTCTGCTATTGACCCGAGAACAACTGAAAAAGTGATACGCGCCCAAGGATTGACCGTGCGCCGCGGCACCAAGGTGCTGCTGGACGGCGCTGAGTTTGTTGTACACCCCGGCGAACGCGTGGGCATCGTCGGCAAGAACGGCGCCGGCAAGTCGACGCTGTTCGCGCTCCTGACCGGCGAGATCGACCAGGACGCCGGCGACCTGAGCCTGCCGGCCGGCTGGCGCATCGCCAGCGTCGAGCAGGAAATCCACGCCGACGAACGTCCCGCCCGCGAGTTCGTCATCGACGGCGACACCCATCTGCGCGAACTGCAGGCGCGCCGCGCCACGCTGGGCGACGACCAGGGCACGCAGATCGCCGAGACCGAGGCGGCGCTGGTGGAAGCCGGCGCCTGGAGCGCGGCCTCGCGCGCCGAGCAGTTGCTGGCCGGCCTGGGCTTCAAGCCGCAGGAATGGATGCAGCCCGTGCAGAGCTTCTCCGGCGGCTGGCGCATGCGCCTGGCGCTGGCGCGCGCACTGATGGCGCCGTCCGAGCTGCTGCTGCTGGACGAACCCACCAACCACCTGGACCTGGACGCCATGCTGTGGCTGGAGAAATGGCTGGCGGCCTATCCCGGCACGGTGATGCTGATCTCCCACGACACCGAGTTCCTGGACGCGGTGGCGAAATCCATCCTGCATTTCGACCATGCCAAGCTGGTGCGCTACCGCGGCGGCTACAACGACTACCTGACGCAGCGCGCCGAGCGCCTGCGCCTGGGCAACATCGCCTACGAACGCCAGCAGCGCGAGGCCGCCCGCCTGCAGGGCTTCATCGACCGCTTCAAGGCCAAGGCATCCAAGGCCAAGCAGGCGCAGAGCCGGGTCAAGGCCCTGGCGCGCATGCAGGTGCTGGCGCCGCTGCAGGCCGAAGCCGGCATCGACATCCGCATTCCCTCGCCCGATCAGGTGCCGGATCCGCTGCTGACGCTGGAACACCTGTCCGCCGGGTACACCGACGCGGCCGGCAACACCGTGCCCATCCTGCGCGACGTGACGCTGATGGTGCGCGCCGGCAGCCGCGTCGGCGTGCTGGGCGCCAACGGCGCCGGCAAGAGCACGCTGATCAAGACGCTGGCCGAAGAGCTGCCGGTGCAGGCCGGCGAGCGCCGCGCCTCGCGCGGGCTGGCCATCGGCTATTTCCACCAGCACCAGCTCGACATGCTGGACGTGGACAGCACGCCGCTGGCGCACCTGGCGCGGCTGGCGCCCGAGGCGCGCGAGCAGGAGCTGCGCAACTACCTGGGCGGCTTCGGCTTCTCCGGCGACACGGTCAACGGCAAGGTCGGCCCCATGTCCGGCGGCGAAAAAGCCCGGCTGGCGCTGTCGCTCATCGTCTGGCAAAAGCCCAACCTGCTGCTGCTGGACGAACCCAGCAACCACCTGGACGTGGAAACCCGCGAGGCCCTGGCCGCCGCGCTGGCGGAGTTTGGCGGCAGCATGCTGCTGGTCTCGCACGACCGGCACCTGCTGCGCACCACGGTGGACAGTTTCTGGATCGTGGCCGACGGCGCCGTGCGCGAGTTCGACGGCGACCTGGAGGACTACCGCGACTGGCTGGCCGCGCGCAATGCGGGCGAGCGGGCCGAGGCGCGTGAAAACGCGGAAGGCGCCGATCCCGTCGTCGACCGCAAGGCCCAGCGCCGCGCCGAGGCCGAACAGCGCCAACGCCTTGCCGCCCTGCGCAAGCCGCTGGAAGCCAGGCTCGCCAAGGTCGAGACCGAGATGGAAAAGCTGCGCGCCAAGCTGCAGGCGCTGGATGCGACCATCGCCGATCCGGACCTGTACTCCGACGAACGCCGCGCCGAACGCCAGAAGGTCATGGCCGAGCACGGCGAACACGGCAAGCGCATGGACGAGCTGGAAGAGCAGTGGCTGGAGCTGCAAGGCTCGCTGGAGGAAATCGGGCAGTCCGAAGCCTGACGGCAAGCGGAGGGGGCGACAAGCCCCCTTCTTGACTGCCGTTCCATGCGCCTATTTGATATCAATAATTATTATCATTTATACTTCGTCGCGAATCTGGCTCTGACGGCCGACCGGGCCGGCGTCATGTCTACGCTTACGGATGTATTTCTTCGCCACTACCGCGAACTGCTGGGCTTTCTTTCACTGCGCACGGGGTCGCGCGACGTGGCCCAGGACTGCGCCCATGACACCTGGATCAAGCTGGCGCAATTCCGTGACCGCACGCGCCCGGACAATGACCGCGCCTACGTCTTCCGCGTCGCCGCCAATATCGCCACCGACTGGCACCGTCGGCACAGCCGCGAACTGACCGGCGCCGCCGACTACGCGAGCGCCCTGCCCCCAACCCACGAGGCCGACACGCTGGAGGTCGCCGTGGCCAACCAGCTGCTGCGACGGCTCGAAGCCGCGCTGCTGTCCCAGCCGCGCCGCAGCCTGGACGTGTTCGTGATGCACCGGCACGACGGCCTGACCTACCGCGCCATCGCCGAACGCTACGCGATCACGGTCAGCGCGGTCGAAAAACACATGATGCGCATCCTGCTCGCCTGCGACCAGGCGCTGGCGGCGTGAGCGCCGCCGACGCGCGCGGCCGGCAGGCCAGCCTGGCCGAGCAGGCCTCGCGTTGGGTCGTGCGCCGCAGCGGGCAGCCATTGGCCCCGGAGGCTCAGGCGGAGTTCGATGCCTGGTATCAGGCCGATATCCGCCATGCCGAGGCCTATGAACGGTTGGCGCGGATATGGCGCCGCATGGGTGACATCGACCAGGCCCGGCTGGCCAAGCGCCCGGCGCGCGGACGCAAGGCAACGGTCGCGGCGCTGCTGATCGCCGCCACGGCCTGGCCCGTCTGGCAATTCTCGCGCGATGCCCATCCCGGCGCGGACTATGCCAGCGGCAACGCGCTGCGCGTCGTCGAGCTGCCCGACGGCTCAAGCGTCACGCTGGACGCGGAGTCCGCCATCGCGCTGGACTATGCGGCGGGCAAGCGCGTCGTGCGCCTGCTGGCGGGCCGCGCGCTGTTCGAGGCCGCCCCTGCCGCGCAAGGTGGCCCCGCCTTCACCGTCACCACGCCCGATGCATCAGCCACGGCGCTGGGCACGCGCTATACCGTGGAGCGCCAGGAGCATGGCACCCGCGTCGCGGTCTACGAACACCGCGTGCAAGTGCATTGCCGGATCTGCGCCGACGATCGCGCCGACATCCTGGACAGCGGCGACAGCGTCCAGGTCTCGGCCGACGGCATCGTCCGCGTCGCCTCGTCAAGCGAAGCGGCGCCGGACTGGAGCCAAGGCCTGCTCTCGTTCAACGATGTGGCGCTGCCGGCGGCGGCGGCGCAATTGTCCCGCTACACCAGCAAGCGCGTGCTGGTGCTGGGGCAGGCCGCGCGCAATGCGCGCATCTCCGGCACCGCGCGCCTGGCCGACCCGAAACGCGCGCTGGAACTGCTGCTCGCGCAGACCCGCGTGCGGATCACCGACCTGCCGGGACTGCTGCTGCTGCGTTGACCGCGACGACCGGCATGCGGCGGCCCATTTGCCGTTTGCCAATCGGTAAATAAGAATCAATATAAATTATTCATGGCGATCGCGCTGAGGTAATCCAGCGCCCGCAGCGTCCTACGGCCGAGATCAACACCGCTTTTGGACGCACGCATGTCTACCTCTTCCATCGGCCGACGCCGCGCCGGCACCGCGTTGCTCGGCGCCGTGCTGGCCCTGGCCGCTCCCGTCTACGCGCAACCTGCCGCACGCCCCGCCACATACAACCTGCCCTCCCAGCCCCTGGGCGATGCGCTGCTGGCGCTAGGCCGCCAGGCAGGCCTGGAAATCTCGTTCCCGCCAGCCGCCGTCGCCGGCAAGACCGCGCCGGCGCTGCGGGGCGAGTACTCGCCGCTGCTGGCGCTGGACCACCTGCTGGCTGGATCCGGCCTGGCCCTGAAAGCGGACGGTCCGGGCCGCTACATCGTCTACGTGGACAAGACCAATCTGTTCTCTGCCCACCGCCTGGACGCGGTGCGCGTCTACGGCGAACAGCCCGGCGAGCGGACCTACACCCGCGAACAGATCGCCGAGACGCCCAGTTCCAACCGCGACCTGACATCGCTGGTCGCCAGCCACCCGGCGGTGCGCGTCAATGCCGGCGCCAACGGTTCGCAGAACCGGGGCTCGCTGGACGTGGAAGACCTGTCCTTCCACGGCGCCAGCCCCTACCAGAACCTGTTCCAGCTGGACGGCATGGACGCCACCAACCGCCTGGACCCGGCCAGCAAGAACCTGAACCTGCAGGTCGGCAACATCCCCAGCAACAGCCAGTCGTATTTCGTCGACACCAGCCTGCTCGAGGAGGTTCGCGTCTACGACAGCTTCGTGCCGGCGGAATACGGCCGCTTCACTGGCGGCGTGGTCGACGCCCGGCTGCGCCGCTACTCCGGCGAGAACCACCTGAGCCTGGACTACCGCTGGAACACGTCCAAGATGACGCAGCAGAAGGTGGCCGAAGGCGAGGAAGCGAGCTGGGCGCAGGGCAAGCCTGGCTACGCGCCGGAATGGAAAAAGCGCTTCTACTCCGGCGTGGCGGATCTGGCTTTCAACGAAAAGTCCGGCGCGGTCCTGGCGGTATCGCGTCGCCAATCCGACATCACGCGCTGGAACATGGGCGTGGACGGCAAGGGCCAGCCGCTGCCCGGCCAGGACAACTATCGCGACCAGATCGACAATTTCCTGGGCAAGTTCAGCGTGCGCGTCAGCGCGCGGACCACGGCCGACCTGGTGCTCAAATACAGCGACCGCAAGGAAACGCTGGTCAGCAACCTCTTCCGCGAAACCCGCTGGGACAACAACCATGCGGCGCGCGGCATCAGCGTCAACATCGACCACCAGTTCCAGGGCGGGCGCTATTCGCTGCAGGCCAGCTGGGACCGCGTGCTCAGCAACCGCGTATCGGTCGGCGACGAGCTGGTCACTTTCCAGCCCCGGGGCCTGCCGCAATATACGGCGGGCGGCTTCGGCAAGGAACAGAAGCAGCAGGACAGCTGGACCCTCAAAGGCCGCGTCGACCTGGATCCGGTGCGCACCGGCGCAATCACGCACATCCCCTACGCCGGCCTGGAATGGCAGCGGGTGCAGGCCGGGTTCGAACGCTTCCAGCAATCGCATTCCTACCGTCGCGCCTACGACAACAAGGGCGGCTACCAGGACTTCAGCAAGGTCCGCTACCTGCCCGGCACCGTGGACGTGAACTACGACAGCGTCAGCGCGTATCTGTCCGACCGCATCGAATGGGAACGGCTGGCCCTGGACGCCGGCGTGCGCTATGACCGCGAGAGCTTCCTGGGCACGAACAATATCTCGCCGCGCTCCCGCCTGGATTGGGACGTGCTCGGCTCGGGCGACACGCTGCTCAGCGCGGGCTGGTCGCGCTACTACGGTTCGGAAGTGCTGCAGACCGCGCTGGAGGAAGAGATCAACCGCATGCGGCGGCAAGTGCTGGACGCCAAGGGCCGCCCGGTCGCCGACGGCGCCAAGGAATACTACGTGCGCTATCAGGGCCTGCGCATGCCCTACGACGACGAATGGGCCATGTCGCTGCGCCAGCGCCTGGCCGGCATCGAAGGCACGCTGAGCTATGTGCATCGCAACGGCCGCGATCAATGGACCAAGGCCGGCAACGATACCGACGGCTACCGCTACACCAACGACGGCCGCTCGACCACCGATGGCGTCAGCCTGACGCTGCGTCCGCTGGAGCCCTGGCGCCTGGGCGAGACACGCTGGAACCTGCTGGCGACCTGGAGCTGGCAGAAGCGCAAGACCAACGGCGACCTGGTGAAGGGCTATAGCGGCGACGCCCGCGATCCCGACGACCAGGTGATCTACAACAACGCGCAGATACGCGCCATGGATCTGCCGCCCAGCAATTTCCACCAGCCGCAGGAAGCCGTGCTGCACCTGATCGGCGCTTTACCCAAGGCCGGCCTGACCTGGAGCAACAAGCTGCACTGGCGCAGCAAGCGCGACGCCACCATCTACGTGGGCGTGGGACCCAAGCCGCTGTACCTGCAGCGCTACGAGTCCGGCAACCTGCCCTCGTACTGGACCTGGGACACCAAGCTCGCGTGGCGGCCGACCTTCGCCCGCAATCTCGAAATCTCGGCCGAGGTGCTGAACGTGCTCGATAGCAAGCCCGCGCTCACGGCCAGCAACCCGAATCTCAAGAGCAGCCGCGCGCTGTATCAGGTGGGACGTGAAATATGGCTGCAAGTCGGTTATCGCTATTGATGCTGGGCGCGGCGCTGGGGGCCGCCGCGAACGCGGCCGACCCGTCCGCGGCCGTCTGCCGCGCGCAGGCCGGCTGGGATCTCGCCTGCCTGCGCGCGCGCTATGCGGCGCCAAGAGCACAATGGCCCGCGCCGTCCATCGATCCGGGCGTGGCCTGGACCGAATGGGCGCCGGTGCCTGCCGCGTCGGCCCCCGCCCTGCAATGGACCGCCGCCAATGCCGGACAGGCGCAGCTGGCCGCCGATGTGGCCACGCCCGCGATCGTCGCGCTGGGCCAGACGCTGTTCTTCGATGCGCGCCTGTCGCGCAAGGGGCAGGTATCCTGTGCGTCCTGCCATGCGCCCGAACGCGCCTTCACCGACGGCAGGCCGCTGGCGGTGGGCGAGGACGGGCTCATGGGACGGCGGCGCTCCACGCCGCTGTACGCCGCGCCCTTCGCGCCCCGGCTGTTCTGGGACGGACGCGCCGCCACGCTCAAGGAACAAGTGATGGGGCCGCTGCACGATCCGCGCGAGATGAACCACGACGCGGCCGGCGCGGTCGCCCGGCTCGACGCATCCGAGTCCTATCCCGCCCGGTTCCTGCGCGCATTTGGCGCAGCGCCCGCACAGGGTTCGCCTCCAGGCGCCGTCCCCATGTCGTCCGTGCCAAACCCTCCACTCGATGCCATCTCCGTGGCGCCCGTGCCGGGCTCTCCGATCGATGCCGACCGGCTGGCGCGCGCGCTGGCCGCCTACGTCGCCACCCTGCGCCCTGAACGCACACGCTTCGACGACTTCATCGAAGGCCGCGCCGATGCGCTGGACGACACCGAGCTGCTCGGCCTGCACCTGTTCCGCACCCGGGCCCGCTGCATGAATTGCCACGGCGGCCCGCTGCTGAGCGATCACGCCTTCCACAACATCGGGCTGTCTTTCTACGGCCGGCGCAACCAGGATCTGGGGCGCTATGAAGCGACGCGCGATCCGGCGGACCTGGGCAAGTTCCGCACGCCCAGCCTGCGCAACGTCGCGCGCGCCGGCCCGTGGATGCACAACGGCCTGTTCCCCGACATGAGAGGTCTGCTGCGCATGTAAGACGCCGGCATGGGCCGCGACCCAGTACCGCGCGAACCACCGGATCCGCTGGCGCCGCGCAAGTCGGAACACATCCGGCCGCTCGATTTGAGCGCGGACGAGATCGACGCCCTGATGGCGTTCATGAAGGTGTTGTGAAGCGGGCGCGCTGTCCGCCGGCGCGAAGCCGGCGGGCAGGCCGGGAAGGGATCAGGAATACGGACGGTCGCGCAGGCGGCTGTGGTGGTCGATCACGGTGTCGATCACCTCGCGCAGGATGGTTTCTGCCAGCGCGGCCGGCACGCCGGCCTCTTCGGCCAGGCGGCGGATGCGCGCGACCTGCTGGGCCTCGCGCTTGGGATCCACCAGATCCATGCCGTGGTTCTGCTTCAGCTCTCCGATCATGTCGGTGCAGCGAAAGCGCACGCCGAGCAGCAGCATGATCTGCTGGTCGATCTCGTCGACCTCGGCGCGCAGCGCTGCCAGTTCGGCCTTGGGGGAATCGTGGTCAGCCATGTCGTTCAACCCTGGACTATGTCGAGTTTGGCGATGCCCAGCGCCAACGTCTTGGCGCCCACGTCGCGGAACTGGATCTCGGCCTGGGCATCCTGCCCCGACCCGCTCAGACCGATGATGGTGCCGTCGCCGAAACGCGCGTGATGCACGCCCTGGCCCACACGATACTGCTTGTCGCCCACGGTGACGCCGGTGGCGACGCCGCGCGGTTGACGCGGCGCAATCGTGTTGGTGGGCTTGCGGCCGAACGCGTCGGTGCGGCTGCCGCCCCAGGACGCCTGCGAGGCGCCCGCCTGGGCCAGGCCGGCCTTGGGCGTCAGCCACTTCAGGTGCTTCTCGGGGATTTCTTCCAGGAAGCGCGAACGCATGGCGTAGCGCGTCTGTCCATGCAGCATGCGGCTCTGCGCCAGCGTGATGTACAGGCGCTGTCGCGCGCGCGTGATCGCCACGTACATCAGGCGCCGTTCCTCTTCCAGCCCGGATTGTTCGAGGATGCTGTTCTCGTGCGGGAACAGGCCCTCTTCCAGGCCGGTGATGAAGACCGCGTCGAACTCCAGGCCCTTGGCGGCATGCACCGTCATGAGCTGGACCGCGTCCTGGCCCTGCTGCGCCTGGTTGTCGCCGGCTTCCAGCGCCGCGTGCGACAGGAAGGCCGCCAGCGGCGTCATGCCGTCCGGCGCGACGATGGGCGCGTCGACCACGCCCGGCATCAGCGTCGAGGACGCATCGGTCTGGGGCACCACGCCGGCGGGCATGCCGTCGTAATTTTCCTCGGACGCGAACACGGCCGCGGCGGTGATCAGTTCGTTCAGGTTTTCCAGGCGCTCGGCGCCTTCGCGCTCGGCCTTGTAATGGGCGTTCAGGCCGCTGGCCTCGAGCATGTGCTCGACCATCTCGGGCAGCGGCAGGTCGCGCGTTTCCTCGATCAGGCGGTTGATGAGCTGGGCGAACTGCACCAGGTTGGAACCGCCCTTGCCGCCCACCATGGCCACTGCCGAATACAGGCTGATGTCATGGGTGCGGGCCGCGTCGGCCAGCGTTTCCAGCGTGCGCGCGCCGATGCCGCGCGTGGGGAAGTTCACCACCCGCATCAACGACGTGTCGTCCTGCGGGTTGGCCATCAGGCGCAGATAGGCCAGCGCGTGCTTGATTTCCTGGCGCTCGAAGAAGCGCAGGCCGCCATAGACCTTGTAAGGAATGCCGGCGGAAAAGATGGCGTGTTCCAGCACGCGCGACTGCGCGTTGCTGCGGTAGAGCACGGCGATCTCGCGGCGCAGGCTGCCTTCGTGGATCAGCGAACGGATCTCGTCCACCACCCACTGGGCTTCCATGCCGTCCGACGGCTGCTCGATGACGCGCACGGGCTCGCCTTCGCCCTGCTCGGTCCAGAGGTTCTTGCCCAGGCGGCCGCTGTTGTGGCCGATCAGCGCGTTGGCCGAATCCAGGATGTGGCCATAGGAACGATAGTTCTGCTCCAGCCGGATCACCGTGCCACGCGCGTAATCGCGCTCGAAGTCGGCCATGTTGCCGACGTTGGCGCCACGGAACGCGTAAATGGACTGGTCGTCATCACCCACGGCGAAGATCGCCGCGCCGCCCCCGGCCAGCAGACGCAGCCACTTGTACTGCAGCGTGTTGGTGTCCTGGAACTCATCGACCAGGATGTGGCGGAAACGCCGCTGGTAGTGCTCGCGCACCGGCGCGTTGCGCGACAGCAGTTCATAGGCGCGCAGCAGCAGCTCGGCGAAATCGACCACGCCCTCGCGCTGGCACTGGGCCTCGTACAGCTGGTAGATCTCGATCAGGCGGCGGCGGTGGCTGTCGTAGGCTTCGACGCCGTCCGGGCGCAGCCCTTCTTCCTTGGCGCCATTGATGAAGCGCTGCACGTCGCGCGGCGGGTACTTCTCGTCGTCGACGCCATTGGCCTTCATCAGCCGCTTGATGGCGGCGAGCTGGTCGGTGACATCGAGGATCTGGAAGCTTTGCGGCAGGCCGGCATCGCGGTGATGCGCCCGCAGCATGCGATTGCACAGCCCGTGGAAGGTGCCGATCCAGAGACCGCGCGTGTCGATCGGCAGGATGGACGACATCCGCGCCAGCATCTCGCGGGCGGCCTTATTGGTGAACGTGACAGCCAGCAGCCCAAAAGGCGAAGCCTGGCCGGTTTGAATCAGCCAGGCCATGCGGGTGGTGAGCACCCGGGTCTTGCCGCTGCCCGCCCCGGCCAGGACCAGGGCGTGCTGCGGTTCTAACGTTACTGCGGCGCGTTGTTCGGGGTTGAGCTTCTCTAGCATCATGCCGCGTAGCGGCGCAGACGTTGAGCGAATTGCTCGAGCCCGGCGATGCCGCTTTGCTGGGCGCGCTGGCACCAGGCCTGCAGGTCATGGAGCAGCTGTTCGCTGCTGGCGCTGGAACTTTCCCAGATGCGGCCTAGCTCGCGGCGCATCTGCACCAGCGTGGACAGCGACTTGTTCTGGGCGATGGCCTGATCGACGGCCTGCAGCTGCTCGGGCTGGAGGATGTCCTCGTTGCGGTGAATGGCGCGGCGCACCTTGTGCAGCTTGCTCCAGCCGCATTCGGCGTTGCCTTCCTGACGCGAGGCCTTCATCTTGGCCAGCTCTTCGCGGGCGGCGCTCTTGATGATGTCGGCGTAGCGGGCCATGACTTCGTAGCGGTGCGTGATCACGCCCTGCAGCGTGCGCAGGTCGATGCCGGTGCGCGAGTCATCCAGCTTGAGTTTGGGCGCGACCTTCTTGATCTTGGCCAGGCCCAGGAACTTCAGGATGTTGATGTAGCACCAGCCGATGTCGAATTCGTACCACTTGGCCGAGAACTTGGCCGACGTGCCGTGAGCGTGGTGGTTGTTGTGCAGCTCTTCGCCGCCGATCACGATGCCCCAGGGGAACACGTTGGTGCTGGTGTCCGGGCTGTTGTAGTTGCGGTAGCCCCAGTAGTGGCCGATGCCATTGACCACGCCGGCGGCCCAGAACGGGATCCAGGCCATCTGCACGGCCCAGACGGTCAGGCCGATGGCGCCGAACAGGGCCACGTCGATGGCGAGCATGGTCAGCACGCCCCACAGGCTGTGCTTGCTGTAGACGTTGCGCTCGAGCCAGTCGTCAGGCGTGCCGTGGCCGAACTTGGCCATGGTTTCCTTGTTGTTGGATTCTTCGCGGTAGAGCTCGGCGCCACGGAACAGCACCTTCCAGATGCCGAACAGGATGGGCGAATGGGGATCGCCTTCCTTTTCGCACTTGGCGTGGTGCTTGCGGTGAATGGCGACCCATTCCTTGGTGACCATGCCCGTCGTCATCCAGAGCCAGAAGCGGAAGAAATGCATGACGGCGGGATGCAGGTCCAGACCGCGGTGCGCCTGGCTGCGATGGAGGAAGACGGTGACCGAGACGATCGTGATGTGCGTCACCACCAGCGTGAAAACCACGACCTGCCACCAGGTGGCTTGGGTCAGACCGCCGGCAATGAAGGAAAGGATGTAATCCATAAAGCTTTTGTGAGCCTCGCGTAAAGAGTGCCTGAAGTTTAGCTTACCTTTGCCTGCTTATGACAAGGGAGTTTCAAAATAGTTATTGAGAGAAATCAAGGACTAAGCCCCGTTTGGCTGGCAAGAAACCTGCTGAAAAACCCGCAGGCAAGCCGCCAATGAACCGAATTTTCCGCAAAAACATTTCAGGCGCGTCGCGATACGTCCTCGCCTGCGTGGCCCGCGCCGGATGGCGCGGCCCGCAGCGCCTGTTTCAAGGGAATTGGCGCGGACGTCAGGTTTTGGCCGGCCCGGGCCGTTAAAGTTCCAGTCAGGTGCGCCCGTCTTGATACGGCCACGGACTGGAGGCAAACTTCGCCCCTGCCCTCAGTCCTCCACTTCGAACCCGTTCCGATGCCTGTTTCAATTATACGTCCCCATTTAATCCCCCTGCTGGCCGCCGCGACCCTGGCTTATGCCGGCGGCGCCTGCGCCCAGTCATTGAAAGTGGGAGACGTGACGGTGTTGGCTTCTTACTACGAAATAAGAGGGTCGGATTGCTTGGCCCTGAGGGCGCCAAAAGTGACGATCACCCTGCCGCCGCACCTGGGTTCAGCCAACGTGGCCCATACCCAGGGACAATCGAGTGATTCGGGTCGCTGCGCCTACAAGGCTGTGCCGATCGCCCAGGTGGTTTACCAGACCGGCCAGCCCGGCGCGGACACCCTGGCCTGGGAAGTGAAATACCAGAACAAGACACTGGGCATCCGTCGCTACAGCGCTACCTTGAACGTCGCGCCCGCGCCCTGATGAAAACGGCGCCCCGGCGGAAAGCCGGGGCGCCGCTGATCGAAGATCCCCTGGGGACTCAGGCGGTTTCGCCGGCTGCCGAATCCGTCTGTGCGCCGGCATCCTGCCCGGCTTGCGGCGATGCGTCGTCCATCTCGCCCTCGGCCTCGAGCGCCAACGGCTCGGCATCCTGCTCCGTCTTCGCGCCCGCCTTCTTGCGCTCGAACACGGCGGCGAAGAAGCCGTCGGTACCGTGCAGGTCGGGCCGCAGTTGCACGTAAGGGCCTTCCAGCTTCAGGTTCTCGCAACGTCCGGCCAGGATGGCCGCGGCGTCCAGGCGCTCGAACTCGGGGTGGCTGGCCAGGAAGCGCTCGGCCTGGACCTCGTTTTCCTCGGCCAGCAGGCTGCAGGTGGCGTACACCAGCCGACCGCCCGGCGCCACGCAGCGCGCGGCGCTGTTCAGAATGCGCTCCTGCAGCTGGCCCAGCTCGGCCAGCGCCTCGGGGTGCTGGCGCCATTTCAGGTCGGGATTGCGGCGCAGCGTGCCGATGCCGCTGCACGGCGCGTCGACCAGCACGCGCTGGGCCTTGCCGGCCAGGCGCTTGATGCGGGTGTCGTTCTCGCTGTCGATGGCCACGGGAACCACATTGGACAGTCCGCTGCGGGCAAAACGCGGCTTGGCGCGCGCCAGACGCGCGGCCGACACATCGAAGGCGTACAGCCTGCCGGTCGAGCGCATCAGCGCGCCCAGCAGCAGCGTCTTGCCGCCCGCGCCGGCGCAGAAATCGATGATCATCTCGCCGCGCCGCGGCGCCACCAGCAGGGCCAGCAGCTGGCTGCCCTCGTCCTGCACCTCGATGCTGCCGTTCTCGAACTGGGCCCAACGGTTGATGGCCGGACGGCCCTCCATGCGGATGCCCCAGGGCGAATACGGCATGGCGACCGGCTCGTAGCGACCGGCGCTCTGCTGCAGCTCGACCAGCATGGCATCGCGCTCGGCCTTGAGCGGATTGACGCGCAGGTCCAGGCTGGCCTGGCGGTTCAGCGCCTCGATCAGCGTGTCCGGGCTGTCCATGGCGGACAAACGCTCGTCCAGCCAGTCGGGAATGCTGCCCCGCACCGCGCGCGGCAACGTGGCCGGATCGATGCGCGACACGCGCTGCAGCCATTCGGCCTCGGCCGCGTCCAGCCCTTCGGCCAATTCCTGCGCGCCCAGCGTGGCGGCCAGGCCCAGGATGGCCAGACGGCGCGAGGCCGGGCCAACGCCGCTTTCACCGTACTGGCGGTAGCGCCGCAGATGCCGCAGCACGTCGTAGACGGCTTCGGCGACTTCGGAGCGGTCGCGGGCGCCCAGGCCGGGATGGCCGCGCAGCCAGTGCGACAAGGCCGCGTCCGCCGGATAGGTCCATTGCAGGATCTCGCCCAGCACGCGCTGCACCTGGTCGATGCGAATGGCGGCATAGGGCTGGCGTGGGCGCGACGGCTGCGATGCGCGAGCCTGCCCGCCTCGCGGACCGCCGTGGCCGGACGTCGGACGGGAATCCTGGCCCGGGCGTCCATCGCGGCGCTCGGCGCCCGGACGGCCATCACGCTCTCCACGGAAATCGCGGTCGTCGCGGCCGCCGTCGAAACGGGGGCCTTGGCGATTCTGGCCGCTCGGCCCGTCCTGATAGGCGCGCTGGCCGTGGCGTTCATCGCCCCGACCGGCATGGCCCTGCTCGCGACGCCCGTCGAAACGGCCATCGCGGCGATCGTCCCGGGCGTATTCCGGGCGTCCCTGCGAACGGCTGTCGCGGCTGTTGTAGTTGTATTCACCACGGCGATCCTGCTGGCGATCGTCACGGCCCGGCTCCCGGCGGCCGTCCTGGCGAGCGCCGCCGGCATATTCCCGGCGCGCATCCTGACGATCATCACGGGAGTATTCCCGGCGTCCTTCCTGGCCGCGCGGAGCCTCGCGACGGCCGGCATCGCCCTGCCGCTCATTGCGACCATAAGCGCGCGCCCCCTCGCGACCGCCGCCTTGCTCGCGGCGATCCTGGCCGGCGTGCTCACGATGGCCTTCGTGTTCGCGACGACCGTCCTGGCGCCCGTCGCGGCCGTATTCGCGGCGGCTGGCGCCCGCCCCGTCGTCCCGCCGCCCCGCCGGCGCGTCACGGCGCGCGCGCGGCTCGGCATGGCCGCCACGGCCGCCATCAGGCCCCGAGGCCCGGGCGGGCCGCTCGGAACGCTCGACCGTGGCGCGGGCCTCGCCCTTCGGGCGCGAGAAGAAAGACCGTCCGTCGCGCCCTTCGCCCGCCTTGGCGGCGGCCGGACGGGAACGCGGAGATTGGGGTTTGCTCATGGTGTATTCCAAATAAGGCGGCATCGATCCGCCCTGGTAAATGCGATTGCGGGCCTGATGGCCGGATGATGGCGGGCCGTCAGGCGGCCGGCGACCAGGTGAACAGGCGCTCGGGATCGCCCTGCACGTCCACCCGGTGGTCAGGCGTCAGCGTAACCCGGCCTTCGGCCAGCCAGCGCACGGCGGCCGGAAAAGCCCGGTGCTCGACTTCCAGCACGCGATTGGCCAGCGAATCCGGCGTGTCGCCGGCCAGCACCGGCACGCAGCCCTGGGCGATGATGGGGCCGTGGTCCAGCACCGGGGTGACGAAATGCACGGTGCAGCCGTGCACGCGCACGCCCGTGGCCAGCGCCTGGGCATGGGTGTGCAGGCCAGGGAAGGCCGGCAGCAGCGAAGGATGGATATTCACCAGCCGACCCGCGAAATGGTTGACGAAGCCCGGCGTCAGCACGCGCATGAAGCCGGCCAGGATGACGTAGTCCGGCGCATGGCGGTCGATTTCCTCGGCCAGCGCGGCGTCGAAGGCCTCGCGGCTGGCGTATTCCTTGTGGTGCAGGGCCGAGGCGGCGATGCCCTGGGCGCGCGCCCAGTCCAGCCCGGCGGCGTCCGGCCGGCTGGCGATGACGGCGACGACCTCGGCCGGCCAGCCCTGGTCGCGACAGGCCTGGACCAGCGCCTGCATGTTGCTTCCGCGCCCCGAGATCAGGATGACCAGGCGGCGCTTGATAAGAGAAGAATCCGGCAAGATAGCGATTTCCGAGAAAAACCCCGCGCGGCGCCGGGCGCGCATTCCGCTCCGGCGGGCCATTTTTACCCAGGAGCGGCGGCGGGTTGGGGACCGGTCCGCCACCCTCTGGCGCAAGAATGCGCGGGGTGCGGACTGATCCTGAATCCAAAATTGTAAACTCTCGTCCGTGAAACCTACGCTGCGCATCCACCGATCCCTGCCCCCGCCCGCTCAACGCGCGCCCAGCGCCTTGACCATCGGCAATTTCGACGGCGTCCATCGCGGACACCAGGCCATGCTCGCGCGCGTCTGCCAGGTCGCGCGCGAACGCGGCCTTACGCCCGCCGTGATGACCTTCGAACCGCATCCGCGGGAGTACTTTGCCGCCCTGAACCGCCGGCCTGAACTGGCGCCCACCCGCATCTCCGGCCTGCGCGACAAGCTGGCCGCGCTGGCCCGCTATGGCATTTCCCAGGTGGTGGTGGAGCGCTTCAATTCCCGGCTAGCCGAAATGTCGGCCAACGCCTTCATCGAGAACCTGCTGGTCCAGGGCCTGCAGACGCGCTGGCTGCTGGTGGGCGAGGACTTCCGCTTCGGCCACAAGCGCAGCGGCGACATCGACCTGCTGCGCGAGGCCGGCCTGCGGCACGGCTTCGAGGTGCAGACCCTGGCCGACGTGACCGACCAGCACGGCCACCGCATTTCCAGCTCCGAAGTCCGCACCGCGCTGGCGGTCGGCGACCTGGAGCGCGCGCGCCATCTGCTGGGCCACCCGTTCCATATCAGCGGGCACGTGATCCACGGCCAGAAGCTGGGCCGCACGCTGGGCTTTCCCACGATGAACCTGCGCGTGGCGCCGCGCTGCGCGGCGCGCTCGGGCATTTACGTGGTCCAGGTCTACGGCCTGGGCGACCGCGCCCTGCCGGCCGTGGCCAGCCTGGGCGTGCGCCCGACGGTCGAGGACCACGGCCGGGTCCTGCTGGAGGCCCACCTGCTCGACGAGACCGTCAATGCTTACGGTAAACTCGTGCGAGTCGAATTCCTGCACAAGCTGCGGGACGAAGAAAAATTTCCCGATCTCCCTTCCCTGACTGCCGCCATCGCCGAAGACGCGCGAAACGCGCGCGCCTATTTTGCCGTTCATGGACTATAAAAAATCCCTCAACCTGCCCGACACTCCCTTCCCCATGCGGGGCGACCTCGCCAAGCGCGAGCCCGCCTGGATCACGCAGTGGGAGGAAAACCACGTCTACCAGGCGATCCGCGCCGCCAGCCGCGGCCGTCCGCGCTTCGTGCTGCATGACGGCCCGCCCTACGCGAACGGCGACATCCACATCGGCCACGCGGTCAACAAGATCCTGAAGGACATCATCGTCAAGAGCCGCAACATGGCCGGCTATGACGCGCACTACGTGCCGGGCTGGGACTGCCACGGCATGCCCATCGAGATCCAGATCGAAAAGAAGTACGGCAAGCACCTGCCCGTGGCGGAAGTGCAGTCCAAGGCGCGCGCCTACGCGCTCGAGCAGATCGACCGCCAGCGCAAGGACTTCAAGCGCCTGGGCGTGCTGGGCGAGTGGGACCGCCCCTACATGACCATGAACTTCAGCAATGAGGCCGACGAGATCCGCGCGCTCGGCCGCATTCTGGAAAAAGGCTATGTGTTCCGCGGCCTGAAGCCGGTGAACTGGTGTTTCGACTGTGGCTCGGCGCTGGCCGAGGCCGAGGTCGAGTACGCCGACCGCGTCGATCCGGCCGTGGACGTGGCCTTCCCCTTCGCCGACCGTCCGGCGCTGGCCAAGGCCTTCGGTCTGGATTCGGTCGACGATGGCGCCATCGTGATCTGGACCACCACGCCCTGGACCATTCCGTCGAACCAGGCGCTGAACCTGCACCCGGAGATCGAATACGCGCTGGTGCGCGTGTCGCCCGCGCCCGTGTCCGGCCCGCTGCTGCTGATCGCCAAGGACCGCGTCGAGGACTGCCTGAAGCAATGGCAGCTCGAAGGCGATGTCATCGCCACGGCGCCTGGCGCCGCCCTGTCCGGGATCCGCTTCCGCCACCCGCTGGCCAAGGCCAACCCCGGTTATGACCGCACGGCGCCCGTCTACCTGGGCGACTACGTCACGGCCGATTCGGGCACCGGCGTGGTCCACTCGGCGCCGACCTACGGCATCGAGGACTTCGTGTCGTGCAAGGCGCACGGCATGAAGGACACCGACTTCATCAGCCCGGTCATGGGCGACGGCAAGTACGCCGACAGCCTGCCGCTATTCGGCGGCCTGTCGATCTGGGACGCGAACCCCAAGATCGTCGAGGCCCTGAAGCTGGCGGGCACGCTGATGCACGTGGAAAAGCACAAGCACAGCTACATGCACTGCTGGCGCCACAAGACGCCCATCATCTACCGCGCCACCAGCCAGTGGTTCGCGGGCATGGACGTCGCCCCCAAGGACGGCGGCCCGACGCTGCGCGAATCGGCGCTGGCCGGCATCGACGCCACGGCCTTTTATCCGGCCTGGGGCCGCGCCCGCCTGCACGCCATGATCGCCAACCGCCCCGACTGGACGCTGTCGCGCCAGCGGCAATGGGGCACGCCCATGGCCTTCTTCGTGCACAAGGAAACCGGCGAGCTGCACCCGCGCACGGTCGAGCTGCTCGAACAGGTGGCGCTGCGCGTCGAACAAGGCGGCATCGAAGCCTGGCAGACGCTCGATCCGCGCGAGCTGCTGGGCGACGAGGCAGACCAGTATGAAAAGAACCGCGACACGCTGGACGTCTGGTTCGACTCGGGCAGCACCCACGCCACCGTGCTGGGCGGCAAGGACGGCGCCTTCGCCGGCTCGCACGGCGCCGAGCTGGCCTGGCCCGCCGACCTCTACCTGGAAGGTTCCGACCAGCACCGCGGCTGGTTCCATTCCTCGCTGCTGACCGGCTGCATGCTCTATGGCCAGCCGCCCTACAAGGCCCTGCTGACGCACGGCTTCGTGGTGGACGGCCAGGGCCGCAAGATGAGCAAGTCCGTGGGCAACGTGATCGCGCCGCAGAAGGTATCCGATTCGCTCGGCGCCGAGATCCTGCGCCTGTGGGTCGCATCCACCGACTACTCGGGCGAGCTGTCGATCTCCGACGAGATCCTCAAGCGCGTGGTCGAAGGCTACCGCCGCATCCGCAACACGCTGCGCTTCCTGCTGGCCAACCTGGCCGACTTCGACGCCGTGTCGCAGGCCGTGCCGCATGGCGAGCTGTTCGAAATCGACCGCTACGCGCTGGCCATGACCGCGCAGATGCAGGCCGAGATCAGCGCGCACTACGAGCGCTACGACTTCCACCCGGCCGTCTCGCGCCTGCAGACCTTCTGCTCCGAGGACCTGGGCGCGTTCTATCTGGACATCCTGAAGGACCGCCTGTACACCACGGCGGCCGGCAGCCTGGCGCGCCGCTCGGCGCAGACCGCGCTGCTGGAGATCACCCAGGCGCTGCTCAAGCTGATGGCCCCGATCCTGTCCTTCACCGCCGAAGAAGCCTGGAAGGAACTGGTCGCCTCGGCGCTAAAGCACCAGGCCGACGCCGCGCGCGTCACCATCTTCACCGAGGTCTTCCACAGCCTGCCGCCCTATGCCGACGCCGAGGCGCTGACGGCCAAGTGGACGCGCCTGCGCGCGATCCGCGCCGAAGTGCAGCGCAAGCTCGAGGAAGTCCGCACGGCCGGCGACATCGGTTCGTCGCTGCAAGCCGAAGTCGATCTGTACGCCGCCAGCGCCGACCAGGCACTTTTGGCCAGCCTGGGCGACGATCTGCGCTTCGTGCTGATCGTGTCGCGCGCCACCGTGCATGCCGGCGAGGGTGAAACGCGCATCGAGGTCACGCCGTCCCAGCACAAGAAGTGCGAGCGCTGCTGGCACTGGCGCCTGGACGTGGGCCAGGACGCGGACCACCCCGAGATCTGCGGCCGTTGCGTGTCCAACCTGTTCGGCGCGGGTGAAGCCCGCAGCAAGGCCTGAGCATGGCCGGCCCCGTCGACCACGGGACGCCGGACCAGCCGTCCGGCCGCGCCGCACCGGCGCGGATCGGCGGCTGGCTGGCGCTGGCGCTGTGCATCATCGTCCTGGACCAGCTGACCAAGATCTATTTCAACACCGCCTTCCAGTACGGCGAACGGCTGCACCTGCTGCCGTTCTTCGACTTCACGCTGGTCTATAACCGAGGCGCGGCGTTCAGTTTCCTGGCGACCGAGGAAGGCTGGCAACGCTGGCTCTTCACCGGCCTGGGCTGCGTGGCGGCGGTGGTCATCGTCTGGATGCTGCGTCGCACGCCCGGCCAGCCGCGCTTCAGCCTGGCGCTGGCGCTGATCCTGGGCGGCGCCGTGGGCAACGTGATCGATCGCGTGGTCTACGGCCACGTGGTGGACTTCCTGCTGTTCTACTGGAATGACTGGCAGTTCCCCGCCTTCAACCTGGCCGACGTGGGCATCAGCTGCGGCGCCGTGTTGCTGGTGCTGGACGAACTGCTGCGCTCGCGCAAGCCGCGCGGCTGAGCGCTGTAGAATCAATATCCATTCCTCGACTACGCGGCGCCCTCCGCGCCGCTCCCGCCCCATGCTCGACCTCGCCCGCAAACGCATCGTCCTCGGCCTGACCGGGGGCATCGCCTGCTACAAAATCGCCGAGCTGGTGCGGCGCTTGACCGAACAAGGCGCCACGGTCGACGTGGTCATGACCGAGGCGGCCACGCATTTCATCACGCCCGTCACCATGCAGGCGCTGTCCGGCCGTCCGGTGTTCGTCGATGCCTGGGACGCGCGCGTGCCCAACAACATGGCGCACATCGACCTCACGCGCGGCGCCGACGCCGTGCTGATCGCGCCGGCCAGCGCCGACTTCATGGCCAAGCTGGCGCACGGCATGGCGGACGACCTGCTGTCCACGCTGTGCCTGGCGCGCGCCTGTCCGCTGCTGGTCGCGCCCGCCATGAACCGCGAGATGTGGGCCAACCCGGCCACCCAGCGCAACGTCGAACAGCTGCGCGCCGACGGCATTGCCGTGCTCGGCCCCGCCGCCGGCGAACAGGCCTGCGGCGAGACCGGCGACGGCCGCATGCTGGAAGCGCACGAGCTGCTGACCGACCTGATCGCCTTCTTCCAGCCCAAGTTGCTGGCCGGCCGCCACGTGCTGCTGACCGCCGGCCCCACGTCCGAGCCGGTCGACCCCATCCGCGTGCTGAGCAACCGCTCGTCCGGCAAGACCGGCTACGCGCTGGCGCGCGCCGCGCGCGAAGCCGGCGCCCGCGTCACCCTGGTCACGGGCGCCACCGCGCTGCCCGTGCCGCGCGGCGTCACCTCGCTGTCCGTGACCACGGCGCGGCAGATGCACGATGCCGTCATGGCCAGCGCCATAGATGCCGACATCTTCATCGCCGTGGCCGCCGTGGCCGACTGGCGCGTGAAGAACGTCAGCGCGCAGAAACTCAAGAAGACCAGCGAAGGCGGCGGCGCGCCGCAGATGGAGTTCGAACCCAATCCGGACATCCTCGCCGAAGTGGCCAGGCTGCAAGACGGCCCCTGGTGCGTGGGCTTTGCCGCCGAGACCGAAAAGCTGGCCGAGCACGCCGAGGCCAAGCGCGTGCGCAAGGGCATCCCGCTGCTGGTGGGCAACCTGGCGCAGAAAGTCATGGACGCGGACACCACCGAGCTGGTGCTGTTCGATGCGCAGGGCGTGCATCCCCTGCCCGCAGCCGGCAAGCTGGACGCCGCGCGGCGCCTGATCGCCGAGATCGCGGCGCGCCTGCCGGACTGAAGCCGGCAAGACTGGCGGCTGCCCGGCTATCGGACAGCCGCTGCCCCCAAAGCGCTCAATCGGGCGCGTTCCCCACCGTCTGCAAGTGCGCCAGCGAGCCATAGCGCTGTTGCAGCGCGGCCCATTCCGCTTCGTCGTAGAACTTCAGCGCGCCCTGGCCGTAGACCTTGGCGACCTCGATGCAGAAACGCATGGCCACGTCGGCGTCGACCGCATTGGTCACGCCCGTGGCGCAGCCAGGCACCGTGGTCTGCGCCGTCAGCGCCACGCCCACCACCGGCGCATCCGTGGCGATCGCCGGTTGCATCAGCGAATTCACATGCCACAGCCCGTTCTCGTAGGGCGTGATGTCCTGCGTGGTCAAAGGCAGCGTCAGCGGCAATTCGCCGCTCACCCAGCCCAGCAGGTCCAGCATGGTCTCGGGTATGCGCAGCAAATAGCCCTGCTTGGCGACCGGCGTCAGGGCGACGCCGCGCTGGTTGACCAGGCGATTGCCACGCGTGGTGTCGACCGACAGGATCGCGTCCATGCGCGGGTCGACCTCGTGCGCCATCATCTCGCGCATGGGAAAGGGCGAGCGCATCATCGGCACCGGCTGCTGCGGCCGCGTGCCCGCGCGCGGGCAGATGTGCGTGCGGATTCGCACCGTGCCGGGCAGCACGTCGCCCTGCGCGGCCATCGCCATGAGCTTGAAGGCGACGGCGATGGCCACCACGGCGCCATCGCTGTCCGACACCAATCCCGTGACCGCCGGACGGGCGCCGATGCCGCCCAGGCGACCCACGATGCCCAGCTGGGGCGCGCTGTCGTCCGCGCCCGGAATCACGATGGACAGGAACTCGGTGGCCGCGCCATCCCGCTCCAGCCGCGTGACCGTCACGTCGCAACGGCCGGCCGCGCGCAAGCGCCCGGCGACCGCTTCGCCCGTGACATGCGCGGACGACAACAGCTCGATGGCGTCGATGGCCTGTTTCACGCGGGCAGCTCCAGCGCGCCGGGCGCGTAAACGCGCGGCTCCTGCTGTCCCAGGAACAACGGCGCCTCGTGCGGTCCGAGCAGCGTGACGACATCGCCGCGCACGCGCAACGCCGAGCCTTCGGGCAGTCCCAGCACCGGCATGGACGGATTCAGCACGCAGAACTCGGCCAGGCGCTGGGCCCGCGTTTCGCCGCGATGGCCGGGAGGATGGGCGTTGGTGTAGTGCGGATTGATCTGGAACGACAACAGCCCCAGCGCGTCGAAGCCTTCCGGATCGACGATGGGCATGTCGTTGGTCGTGCAGATGCTCGGGCAGGCCAGGTTCGAACCGGCGCTCCAGCCCAGATAAGGCGTGCCCAGGCGCACGCGCCGCGCCACGGCGTCGAGCAGGCCCTGGCGCCGCAGCTGTCCCAGCAGATTGAAGGTGTTGCCGCCGCCCACGATGATCAGCGCGGCGTTTTCCAGCGCCGCCAGCGGGTCCGCGGCGCGGTGCAGCGGCTGCACGTCCAGGCCGGTATCGGCCAGCGCGGCGCCGACCATGGCGGTGTAGTCGTCCCAGCCGCGGGTCACGCCGGCAAACGGCACGAACACGGCGGGCGCGCCGGCCGGCAGGCCCGCGATCAATTCGCGGATGTCGGCCAGGGCATGCGCCAGATAGCCGGCGTCGCTGCTGGAATTACTGAGAAGCAGAAGATTCATGGAGAGGTTCCGTGATGATGAAGGTCCGGATATCCGGAATGCGATGACTGGAATGCCGCGGACGCCGCGCGCGGCTAGATGGCGGGAAGGCGCGTGTTCGTCGTCAACCCTGCCAGAATGGATCATTGAGTTCACGGCCCAGCGCGCCGACCAGTTCCAGCACCGCCTCGCGCAGTTGCGCCACGCGCGCGGCATCGGCCTGGAACGACACGAACGACAGGCACAGGCCGCGCAGTTCGCCGGAAAGCGGATCGCGCACGGCGGCCGCCACGGCGCCGATGCCAGGCATGGCCTGGTCGATCGCCACGGCGCAGCGCTCGGCGCGCGTCCGGGCCACACGCTCGGCCAACTCGCCGACACTGCCGGGACAATCTCGTCCCTCCATGGGCAGGTGCAAGACCGGATTGGCACCGTACAAATCCGTGAATTCGGCGTCACTCAGGCGAGACAGCAGAGCCCTGCCCATGGCGGTGCCCGATGCGGCGCGGCGCGATCCGGGCGGCGACAGCACCTGCACCGGATGCGAGCCGTCCAGGCGTTGCAACACCACCGTCTCGCGCTGATTCAACGTCGACAGATAGGCCGTCAGGCCTGAACGTTCGGAAAGCCGGGCCAGCACCTTGCGACAGGCCGAGTCCAGCGGACGGCCAGCCATGCCGGCCCGCGCCGCCATCGACAGCATGAGGCCCGGGCGATAGCGGCGGGAAGAGGCGTCCTGATCCAGCAAACCATGGCGCTGCATCTGGTTGAGCAGGCGCGAAGTAGTGCTTTTAGGCAGAGACAGACGCGTCGCGACGTCGGTGAAGCTCAGTTCGACCGCGCCTTCGGCGTAAAGCGACAGCACGCGTTGAACGCCGTCGAGAATGCTCATGAAAGTTCCTTAAAAAGGAACTCGGTTCCTTATAAAAGAACAAGCATAGTGCAGCCGGAAAGCGGGGGTCAAGCCGGAATGGACGCCGACTCAAGAGTGACCTGGGGAAGAACGACAGGAAGCCCGGCGCGACCGCGTCGCGCCGGTGAAAGAAGGCATACTCGGCGGAACTCAGACTCCGCCGGTGTACATCTTGATCAGGTCCACGTCGCGGCTCACGCCCAGCTTGCGCATGGCGCTGCGCTTCTGGGTGCTGACGGTCTGCACGCTGCGGTGCAGCCGCTCGGCGATTTCGGTGATGGTGCTGCCGGCGCAGAACAGCCGGACGATTTCGGCCTCGCGCGGCGTCAGCCGGTTGGGTTCGGCCACCATCATGCTGTTGAGCAGCATGTCCTTGATGGTCGGCGAGTAATACTGGCGGCCGCCATGCGCGGCATGCACCGCGTCGACCAGATGCGTCAGCGAGTCGGACTTGCTGACCACGCCCGACGTGCCCTGCTTGACGATCGCCAGCAACAGCGCGGGATTGTCCACCATGGTGTACAGCACCAGCCGCAACTCGCGGTAGCGACGCCGCAGATGAGACAACAGCACCAGGCCATCGCCATACCGGCCGCCGGGCATGTTGTAGTCGAGCACCTGCACGTCGCAGGGGTGCTGGTCCAGCAAGGCGACCAGTTCGGTGGAATCGTTTGCCTGCCCGATGATGCGCAGCGACGGATTGCGCTCCAGTTCCATTGCCACGCCGAGAAGCACCACAGGATGATCATCGGCAACCGCTACTTGTATGCTGAGATCGGACACCGCACCTCCCGCTGATCTGGATCGCAAGACAGGAACGCCGCGCGGTTGCGCACGCCCTTTTCCTGCATGGGTGCGGAGAATTCTAAACGACGGGATTCGGCGCAAAGCGTGGCTACATGCCGCTTTCAGGGCACGCTTCGCCTCATGGCCCGCTCGCTGATTGCTTCGGACAACCGCAAGATCCAAGGCTGACAACGGCTCTCGGGGAACTCGTCATACAAGGCTCTGCCAATGAGCCGCAGGTGCGTTTCGTATTAGTCAAAATCAGAATTCGAATAAATACTAAATCTTCCTGTCGAGCCGCTACCTATAGTTCCCTCACCCGCAATCCTGCATTGCGGAACGCGTATTCATAGGCTCCGCCGCCGTATCGCTGTCCGGCCGGCAAGAACAGGAACCGCGGCCTCCGCGGCTAGACCACGTGCAGTCGCTACAAAAGAATGTCCCGGCGGTAACTCCGCCGCATGCAGTGCCCGCATCGATGGCCGCCCGGGCGCCCGGCCGCAATCCCGATCACATATCGACATCGCGCGCGTGGGCGGCCTGCCTGCTGCTGTGCGCGGCCGTGCCCATGGCGGGATTCGCCCAATCGCCCAACGCCAGAATCCCCGAGGTGCCCGACGCCGGACGCAGCCTGCGCGAGATCGAATCGACACAGCCCGAATTCGCGCCCCTGCCCGATCAGGCGCCGCTGGACGACTCGGCGGCGCGGCCCGCGCCGGCACCATCCGGCGATCCCGATGGCGGCGCACGGCTGCATGTGCGCGCCTTCCGGCTGCAGGGCAATCTCCACGTCGACACCGACGCGCTGCAGGCGCAGCTCGCCGACCTGAACGGCAGCGAGCAGGACCTGGCCGGCCTGCGCGCGGCCGCCGACCGCATCACCCGCTACTACCACGACCAGGGCTATCTGCTCGCGCGCGCCTATCTTCCGCCGCAGGAAATCCGCGACGGCGTGGTCAACATCGCCGTACAGGAAGGCGTGTACGACGAGATCCAGCTCGACAACCGGTCGCGCGTGAGCGACGCGGTGTTGCGCCGGGGACTGTCCGTGCTGCGGCCTGGCGATCCCGTGCACATCGACAATCTGGAAAGCCGCCTGCTGCGCCTGAGCGACCTGCCCGGCGCCGCGGTGCAAGGCACGCTACGCGCGGGCGCGCACCCAGGCTCCAGCACGCTGCTGGTCAACGCCGCTCCCACGCCGCTGGTCACCGGCAGCATCGACGCCGACAACTTCGGCGGTTACTACACCGGCGAATACCGCCTGGGCGGCAGCCTGGACGTGAACAGCCCGCTGCGCCTGGGCGACCAGCTCAGCCTGCGCCTGCTGACCAGCGACCGCAAGCAGCGCTACTACTACGCCGCCTACCAGGCGCCGGTCGGCCCCGCCCTCACCCGCCTGGGCCTGAACGTGTCCAACATGCGTTATGCGCTGGGTCGCGACTTCGAAATCCTGGAAGCGCATGGCAGCGCGCGCACCACCGGCATCTTCATGCAGCAGCCGCTGATCACCGGCCGCCACTTCCGCCTGGAAGCGCGCCTGCAATACGAGGACCGCCAGCTGCGCGACGACATAGACATGTTCTCGCAGCGCCACGCCAAGCGCATCCGCCTGGGCACCGCCTCGCTGTCGGCCAACGGCGAGGACAGCCTGTTCGGCGGCGGCCGCAGCGCCGCCTACATTTCCTACAGCCATGGTTCCCTGCGCCTGGAAACCGAAGCCCAGCGCATCCGCGACCGCGCGCTGAACCGCAGCGCGGGCGGCTTCGGCAAGCTCAACCTCACCCTGCTGCGCCTGCAGCACCTGTACGGCCCCTTCACCCTGTACGGGCAGATCAGCGCCCAGCGCGCGACCAAGAACCTCGACAGTTCCGAACAGTTCAGCCTGGGCGGCCCCTACGGCGTGCGCGCCTACGCCAACGGCTCCAGCAGCGGCGACTCGGGCTGGCAGGCCTCGCTCGAATTGCGCTACGTGCCCATGGCCGGCCTGCAGTTCGCGGCCTTCGCCGACGCGGGCCGGGTCCAGCTCAGCCAACGCCCCTGGACTGACGAACGCAACCAGCGGCGGCTGTCCGCCGCCGGCCTGAGCATCACGCAGGCCGGCCCGTCGCATCAGGTCATGGCCGCAATGGCCTGGCCCATCCAGCGCGAAAACGAACAGAACGGCCCCAAGCAGGAACCGCGCTTCTGGCTACGCGCCACGCGCTACTTCTGACCGGCCGCCCCCGAGTGCAGCAGCACCGTGCCACGCAGAATCCGGCACGTCATCCAACCCCAGAAGGAATCCCATGAACAAGACTCATACAGTGATATGGAACGCCAGCAAGGCATGCTGGACCGTGGCCAGCGAATGCGCCCGCCGCCGTGGGAAATCCGGCGTCTCCGGCGCCCGCGCGGTGCTGGCCGCCGTCGCGGCCGCCGGGCTGAGCGCCCTGGCGCCGCAGGCCCTGGCCGCGCCCACCAACGGCACGGTCACGCACGGCAGCGCCTTCATCTGGCAGGACAATCCCGGCAACGTCGCCGGCCGGCCCACGAACACCGTCATCAGCCAGACCACGTCCAAGGCCGTCATCAACTGGAACACCTTCGACGTGGCCGGCAATGAATCCGTCACGTTCAACCATATGGATCCCAGCCATATGACGCTGAACAACGTCACGAGCCTGGCCCCCTCCAACATCTCGGGCGCGATCAACGCCGTCGGCAAGGTCTTCCTGGTCAACCCGAACGGCATCGTTTTCAACAACACCGCGCGGGTCAACGTGGGCAGCCTGGTCGCCTCGACGCATGTCACCGACCCCATCGCGTTCTTCAACAACACCAGCGGCGTCTTCAACTTCGAGGCGCCAGCCGGCCAGAACAACATGGTCAGCAATCGGGGCTACATCACCTCCGCCTCGGGCGGGGACATCGTACTGCTGGGCCATCGGGCAGTTAACAGTGGGAGCATCCAGACCAACGGCGGCTCCGTCGCGCTCGGCGGGGCCGGCTCCTTCACGGTACGACTTGGCAATGGCCCGCTCAGCCTGAGCGCGAACACCAGCGGCCTGTTCGCCGACGCCCAGAACACGGCCACGGGCACGATCCGGGCAAACGGCGGACAGGCCCTGCTGATGGCCCGCGACTCGCGGCCGGCCAGCCCGCTGCTGGCTGTGGTGAACAACGCCGGCCTCATCGAGGCCGGAACGCTGCAGGCCCGCCAAGGCAGGATCGTGCTTGATGGCGGCTCCGGCACGGTGCAGGTCGGTGGTCACCTGTCGGCCAGCGCCCTGGGCACCTATGGCGACGGCGGTTCGGTCTCGATCCGCGGCGGACACGTAAAAATGCTGCAGGGCACCCTCGTGGACACACGGGCGAGCAACGGCAACACCGGCGCCCTGGAGATCATCGGCAATGCGCTCAAGGTGGGCGAATCCACGGCCACTGACAACATCCATGCCAGCACGCTGGCAAGCAATCTCAGCACAACCAATGTCAGCCTGGCCAGCAATGTCGGCGACGTCGAGGTGAACGCGCCGGTGAACTGGGACAGCGGCCACGCGCTGACCCTGAACGCGCGCCACGGCGGCGACGGCAAGGTCATGGTCAACGCCGCCCTCACCGCCAAGGGCTCGGGCACCGCCCTGAACCTGTCGGCCGACCGGCTGATCGACATTTCGCGGCGGATCACGCTGAGCGGCGTCTCCAGCCAGGTCAATCTGCGCACGACACAGTCCGGCACGCCCGACCTCGCGTCGACCGCCAACTACGTGCTGAGCGGCCCCGCCGGCCAGGCCCTGATCCAGCTGCCCAGCGCCAATCCGCAATTCACGTCCAACGGCCTGCGCCATGTGGTGATCCAGAACCTCGCGCAACTGAACGCCATCAACGGCCATCTGACCGGCTACTACGTACTGGGCACGGACATCCAGGGGCCAGGCTCGGTGCAGTCCATCGGCGCCGGCCAGGGCGGCTTCAAGGGGCTGTTCGACGGACTGGGCAACAAGCTGGTCAAGCTGGCGGCAGTAAGTCCGGACGGCGTCGCCGGCCTGTTCAGCGAGTCCTCGGGCACGCTGCGCAATGTCACGCTGGATAACATTTCCAGCGCCGGCCTGCGACACAAGTACAGCGGCACCTTGGTCGGCATTAACACGGGCACCATCTCCAATGTCCGTGTCATCAACGGCTCGCGTGGCGGCAGCACCATCACCGATGGCGCGATCGGCGGGCTGGTCGGTTTCAACAATGGCGGCACCATTGAACGGTCCAGCTACTCGGGCAGCGTCGCCACCTCATCGCAAGTCCATATCGCGGGGGGGCTGGTTGGCTTGAGCATAGATGGCGTCATCCGCGACAGCGGCAGCTGGGGATCGGTGAGCGACATGGCCAGCCACGCCGGCATCGGCCATATCGGCGGACTGGTGGGCCTCAATCAGGGCAGCCAGATCATCAACTCCACCAGCTCGTCTTCGGTCACTTCCAGCCAGCTGAGCAATGCCGGCGGCCTGGTCGGCACAAACTTCGGCCAGATCATAGACAGCTCCAGCAGCGGTCGCATATCAAAATCGGGCAGCGGTACTGCCGGCGGCCTGGTGGGCGAAAATAACGGCGCCGTCTTCTCTTCCGCGCAGTTCACGGGCGAGGTCGGGGCGACCGGCCCGACCGCCGTGGGCGGACTGGTCGGCAGGAACAACGGCATGATCATGAACTCTACGAGCAGTAGCTACAAAGTGTTCACGTCGTCTTCCACGGAAACCAGCATCGGCGGCTTGGTCGGAGTCAACAGCGATACAGCCTCCATCATCAACAGCAAGTCCACTGTCGCCGCCGTTCACGCCACAAACGCCACCAATGGCCGTGTCGGCGGACTGGTCGGCACGAATGCCGGAAGCATCCAGCAAAGCACTGCCCACCTGAACGAGGTGCGTGGCGGCACCCGCTCCTCGGTTGGGGGGCTGGTGGGCCACAATACCGGCAACATCTACGACTCCGAGGCTAGCCTGAGAGTGCTGGGTAGTGGCACCTATAGCAACGTGGGCGGCCTGGTTGGAGACAATGAAGGGCGCATCATGCATACCGTCGCTTCGAGTCACGTCACCGGCGGAGCTCGGTCGAACCTGGGCGGGCTGGTAGGCATCAATCGCGCGCAGGGAACGATCGCATACTCGGAAGCATCCGGCTCGCTGGAAGGCAGGACTCCCTCCCAGTGCTATCCGGGGTACCCTTGCACCTCCAACAGCTACACCGTGGCCAACATGGGCGGTCTGGTAGGCCTGAATCAGGGCCTGCTGATGGGATCGACCAGCACCAGCAAGTTCTCCAACCACAATGACATGTGGATCAAGGCTGGCGGGTTGGTGGGCACCAACCAGGGCGTCATGCAATACAACACGGCCCTGCAAGACGCCGCGCTGATTCGACCCGTGGGCGACAACAAGGGCACGATCGAGCCTTGATCTAGCAGGAGAACCGCCGATATGCCAAATCCCCGCCCAGCAATAAATGCCGGGCGGGGATCATTTTTTCCAATACCCGCCCAGACACACGGCATCGCCCGCGATCAATCGTAGCGCACCTGGAAGCGCACGCTGCTGTTGGCCGGCCCCGGCGTCACCCCCCCTTGGCCTTCATGGTCGGTCCGCACATAATGCGCCGCCAATTCCAAGGTGGTCGTCTCGCCATCCTGCAGCGTCCCATACTGCGGAAACTGGATATAGGGTCCGGCTTCCGGCGCGTCGCCGATGTTCACCTCCTTGCCGGGATCGTCGCGCCGCGTCAGCACGATGCCGAGATTCCTGGCATGGTTGATGTCGCTCTGATCCAGCCGCAATACATTGGGCCAGCCAGGCACCTTGCCCTGGAAGCCCGGAGAAAACGATATCTTGGGCTTGGCCCGCGCCGCGCAGTTGCTCAGCGAAATGTCGAACGGCACGCTGCCGGCCCGGTCGCCTCGCCCGGGAAAGCTGCCCCGGGTCACGGGTCCCATGGGCACTTCCCTGCCGCTGCCCTGATAGCTGGCATCCACGGCGCACACCGCCGTCACGACCGGAGGCGTCGTGCCGCCCCCGCTGATGAGTTGATCGATATTGAAGTCGAAGCTGGCATTGCAAGGATCCATGATCGGCCCCAGGTCCGTGCCCTCGGCGACAGGCTGGGATTTCACTTGCACGATCTTGAAACGCATCCTGGCGCCCTGGTACCCGGTCGCCATGCCCGTCACGGGAAAGACACCGATTCCGGGCAAGACATCGGAACCCAGCTTCACCAATTCCACGCGCAGGCCAGTGAGGACTTCCGCTTCCGCACTGTGTACGCCCGTTCGCATGGCCAACTGCTCGCTATTTTGGACTGCGCGTATCTCAGTTGCGGCCGACACCTCGGCGGCATTGGCCTCGGGCCCCGCTCGTAGCCGGATCCCTATCCCCTGCACATTCGAGGGAAAGACGGTGCTGCCGTCTGGCCTAACCCCGGCCCACGTCGCTCCGGCCGCCAAGTAGAACCTGTCCGTCGAGGCTGTCGGCACCAGCGTGCCGATGGACGACAACGTGACCGACCTGACGGCCAACACGGTGCCGTCCGGGATGACCTGGCTGCCGCCCACGTTGCCGATCTGCGGAGGAATCCAGGCGCCCCCTGATGTCTGGCCGTCGCCGAGCGACGCAATGCGGCATGTGGTCGCGCGCGCCGGCACGTTCTGGGCCCAGGCATCGACAGCCGGCAACGCGACACCGCCCGCCAGCAACAGCCCGACCAGCAGCCGGCTGGCCGGCCCCTCTTGTGGCGCGCGGGTCGGGCGATGAAACAGACGGTGGAACATGGTTTCTCCTTCTAGCTATGCCCGGCCGGCCACGAGGCCAGCCGATGGCGCTCAATCGACGCGCGCGAACTCGGCCTGGGCGCTGCCGCGCTTGGCCGCGCCCAGGTCGTCCACCGACTCATAATCCAGCGACAGCCCGCCCTGATCGCGCGGCGCGGGCCAGCGTCCCACGAAGGACGCGGACGACAGGGGCGGGACGGTCAGCCCCGCCAGGCCATCCCCCTGGCTGCCGCGCACTTTCAGCGTCCGGAACGTGACGCTGTAGGGAGTGGGGTTTTCCGCCAACACGCGCATCGAACCGTTGCCGGCATCGCGCCAGGTCCAGCGCAGCTTGCCCGGCGCATCGCTTGCCTTGCCTTGCAGGCCCTCGGGCCGGAACAAGACCTTCATCGACAGGTGCAGTTGCAGGCGCAGGCTGTTCTGCTCGTCGCTCACGACCGGCACTTCCAGGAAGTTCACCCAGAACAGGGACTCGCGATCCTTGGGCAAGGACTCACCGGTATAGCGCAACTGCACCGCCTTGCGCTCGTTCGGCTCCAGGCGCAGGAGCGGCGGCGTCAACACGAACGGCACCTTCAGCCGCGCCAGATCGTTGGCGTCCCGCGCCTCGCCCCGGTCCAGCCAGGACTGCACCAGGATCGGCTCGGCGCCGATATTGCCGACATAGACGCTGATTGCCTTTTCGCGGGCGGGATAGACGAAGCGCGTGCCATCGACGGACATGTCCGCACGGGCGGCGCCGGCCAGCCCGGCCCATGCCGCCACGATCGCCATGCCGGCCAAGCCCGCGTGGCGCAGTGCGAGAATGCGCCGGCCGATCATGGCTTCAGCCCCGCCACCGGCATCGGGCCGGCGGGTAATGCCGGCTCCGGCTGGCAGACGCTCTCGACCACGTCGAAGCCGCTCTGGCCGCGCTCGCGCTCGGACAGCGCGTAGTCGATGCGGCAGCGCTGGTCGGCTTTCGATCCCCAGCGCACGCTGACGCGGCCTTCATCCTTGCGCACGCGCATGACGATGCGGCTGCCCTGGCCAACGCTGCCGATCACCTCGCCATCCTCGAGGTCGTAGACCTCGGCGCCGAATGGCAGCGGAGCGCCATCCCGCTGTTTGCCGTCGACCAGCACGGGCCTGGACCGGCGGGTGGGATAGGACAGCAGCACCACCGCGCCGGCGCGCGGCGCCACGGTACGCATATTGCTCAGCAGCTCTACGTCGTCGGCCATGTCGGCGGAATCCAGTTCCACGTTGTTGCTTCGATACGGCATCAGATAGGGCACCAGGCCATAGCCCCGCCCATCGATGCGGCTGTTGCGGTCGCGGGTGGTCCGCGCGTCCTTGGCGTCCGGTGCATGCAGCAGGCCGATGGTGTCGCCCAGAACCGGCGCCAGCGTGACCCCGCCCGCGTGCGCCAGCACGTTGCCCGAGGCGCGCAGGCTGGTCTGCCGATAGTCGCGCCCCTGCGAGATGCTGGCGCCCACCTGGGCCAGGCTGCCCAGGTAGTCCAGGTTGCCGTTGGCCGATGACATACCCGAGCGGCTGTTGTAGCTGGTGCCGAGCGAATAGTTGAACAGCGAGTCCTCGCCGGCCGATCCGCCCACGCTCAGGCCGGAGTTGGTACCGCCCGCGCCGCTATGGCTGGTGTAGCTGTTGAGCAGGGGCGCGTCGTAGGACTTGCCCAAGGGGATGTTCAGGTTGAGAGTAACCGTGGTCTCGCGCTCGCGTCCCAGCGAATACAAACCGCCGTTGACAGTGCTGCGTTGCACGTTCAGCGCGTAGGACACGCGGCCCCAGTTGTTGTAGTAGCCGCCGCCAAAATTGATGTTGCGGCCCGCGCGCTTCCAGTACTGGATCGCAGAGCCATTCAGGTAAAAGGAGCCCAGCCTGTCACCGAGCGACTGGTTGATGTTGACATCGATACGGTTGCGCAGCCGGCCGCCGGCATCGTAGTAGCGATCGGACTTCGGAATGTTGCGCTGGGCAACGGCTTCGTTGAAACCGACGAAGCCGCTGGTCGAATAGCGATATGCCAGCACCGAGAAATTCGTGCCCGTCTCGGGCAGATTCTTGCTGTATGACAAACGATAGCTGGAGCCTGATGATTTTTCATTGGCCAGCTTGGCGGTCGCCGCCGTGATGTCACCGGCCAACGCGCCCCATTCGGTGTTGAGCACCGCGCCCAGCAACACCGAGCGATAGTTGCCGCTGAGCGCCAGCCCCCCGTATGCCGTGACCAGATTGCTCAGGCCGCGCCGCACTAGGCCTTCGAACACCGCCGGCCCGCCGCTGCGGTAGCCCGAGGCCATGGCCTGCCCCAGCGACATCGAGTAACGCGTTTCGCCGGACTTCAGCAGCTCGACGGTCGTGGCAAAAGGCACGGTGAAACGGCGCGTTTCGCCATTGGCCTCCACGACGCGCACCTCCAGGTCGCCGCCATAGCTGGCCGCCTGCAGATCCTCGATGACGAACGGCCCCGCCGCGACCGTGGTTTCATGGACCAGGAAGCCACGCTGATAGACGCTGACCGTGGCATTGGTCTGGGCGGTGCCGCGTATGGTCGGCACGTAGTTGCGCCGCTCGTCGGGCAGCATGCGTTCGTCGCTGGCCACGCGCACGCCGCGAAACGAAACCGGATCGAAGTACCGCCCATCGGAAGATGTCTCGCCCAGCAGCAGCTCGGATTTCCAGGACGGGATGCCGGTCACCGCGTACAGCCGGCCCCGTTGATAGCGCGAGCCTTCGCGCGATCCCCAAGCCACCGAGCCATCGTGCCGCACGCGCCAAGAGGCGACGTTCAGCCCGGCGCTCAAGCCCAGGTAGCCTCGGTCGTCGGAACGTCCGCCGCGCACGTACTGTGAATAGTAGTTGCCGGTATAGCCCAGCCGCGCGGCGGTGATGCCGCTGTCCGACAGGGCCGGATCCACATAGATGCTGGCGCGTCTCGTACCCAGGTAGATGGTGGGCACGGTCAATAGCAACTGCTGTTCCGCCGCGTCGAACCTGGCCTGCGCGCCGGGAACATGGGTAGCCAGATCGCCGCAATAGGGCGTGTCTCCCAGCGCCGGACGCCCCTGCTCGGCAGCCTGGCGTTCAAGCTTTTCCATGTCGAACCCCGAACTGCGCAACAGTTCGGCGGTGTAGCAAGGCGCCGCGCCATCCTGGCCGACGTCGCGGAATTCCACGAACGAGGCCCCGCGCCAGTTTCCGTTCACCAGCACATCGACGCGATACTGACCCGGCAACACAGCGTTAGGCTTTTCGAACCGGGAGAGATCGACGGAATCGTCCGAGACGCCGCGCAACAACATATTGGAATCGAACTGCACGTACTGCTTGGATTTACCCTGCGCCTGCGCATCCGCCACAATGACCAACATGCAAAGGCCCGCTATCCAGACCCGCCGTTGCCGCGACTTGCGCCTGTTTCCAGGACGAGCCGTCACCTGCATCGTCAAATGCATCGTTCTAGCCTTGCGAAAAAATGGAGCCTTCAGAAGCACCCGTCAGGGCAATGACAAGGGGCGCTGATACGAGTGCCTGCCGCCAAAATCATTGATGGCCCAGTAGTGGATCTGACTTTGGCCCGGCACGGGATTTCGACCGGCCGAAACAGGAAAACGCAACTTGGAAAATGGCGCCACCATGGCGTCCTGGCCTGCCCGGTCCAGGATCTCGCGACGCCCCGCCGTTTCCAGCTCGACGGACAAGAAGGACACGTGATACGGCGTCGGGTTGTGCACCTCAACGGCGCCTGCGCCTGGGACCAGCGTCCATTTCAAGCTGTCTGGCGCGTCCCCGGCATCTCCGGACAATCCGGTCGGACGGAAGAACAGCTTGACCCGGGTGCGAAACTGCAAGGTCAGCGCATTCTCCTCGCTGCTGCGCGGCGGAGTTTCCATTACGTTCAGGTAAAACAGCGACTCCCTGTCCGTGGGCAATGGCCGTTTGGCGTGGAACACACGCAGCAGCGCGCTGCCGTCAGGCTCGACCCTGGTCAGGGCGGGTGACACGATAAAGGGCACCACCATCACTTCGGGCGACAAATCCGGGCGGCCGTCGTCAAGCCAGGACTGAGCGAGTATGGGATAGCTGCCCGGATTCCGCACCCGGATGCTGACATCCTTGGCCTTCTCTGGATAGACGATGCGCGTTCCCTCCAGAACCAGGGTTGCCTGCGCCACGCCAGCGCCGGCAACCCAAGCCATGACGCCCATGCACAACCAACGTACTGCAACACGCTTCATGGGCGTCATGCCTGCACCTCGACTTATCGGTAGGACACCTTGTATGCGATTTGCGAACCGGCGTTACCAGACTCAAGAGGGCCGCTGGCCCTGACATAGCCCGCCTCGAAGGTGAGGTCTCCGGCAAGGATCTGCGTGACGGCCGAATCGTTCGAGAACCTCAACTGAAGCGTCTGTACGTCGCTCGGAGACATGGTGCCTCGGAGGTCAAGCTTGTTGGTCTTGCCATTGCCGGCGTTCCAGATGCCGATCTCGATGCCTTTCGCCGGCTGGAAGCCAGTGACCATCAGATTGCCCGTGGCTCCATTGATGTTCGCCGAACCCTGGTCGAATTCAATGGCGGCGCCTCGCGTTTCGGTTTGTGCGGTGCCCGAGGCCGGGTTGGTAGGCAGAGGCGTGAGCAAGCTGCAATTGGACAGGCTGATCTTGAACGTCTGCTTGGAGCCAATGTTGGCGCCCACGGCCAGCGCCTTCGTCGCCGCATTGGGATCCACGTTGCCAAGCCGCACATCAGTGATGTTGCTCGCAGAACCTTGACCGCCATTGACGGAGCACGTGGTGTCCGACACGCTGCCCGTGAAGCGGATCTGACCGTCCCAGGCGGCCTGCGCGTGCGAAGCCACCGGCGCCAGAGCCGCCAGCAGCGCGCCGGCAGAAATGAGATACGAGAGAGAACTGCGCTTCATCGTTGTCGTTCCTTATTGATTGGAGAGATGAAACCGGCGCGCCGCGGCGACGCATCCAGGCCTTGCCATCGGCGGAGTACCGGAAACCCGGAATCCTGATGCCGTTCCCTGATGCGGATACAGCCTGTTTGAAGCACCCGGATCAAGGATTCGGGTACTTTGCCAGCGGGCACATTTCGGGTCTCTTGAACGAAAACGAAATCTAGCTAGTAAAAATACGAGTTCCCCCTTCCCCCTTGCACAATGGCAGACAAGAATGCGACGCAGGGTGAAGCGCCATGGCGCGGCCTCGCGCCTGGCGACGACGATGCGGTCGCCGGCCGCGCGGCGGTGCGCGGCCGGCATGGGCACGAACCTAGCGCAAGGCCTGGTCCGACCAAGCTCGCAGCGGCAACGGCGGCTGCTCATCCAGAATGCGCGCCAATACCAGTTTCAGCTCCGGCCAGCCCCCGCTGGCGCTGGGCCAGCGGCTGGGCACGACCGCGATCCAGCCGGCCCCCGGCGCGCGCTCGGCCATCTTGAAGCGGAAGGTGTAGTGCCCCGCCACGCCCATGCGCAGGTCGGTCACCACCAGCGCATCGCCGATCACGTCATGGCGCAGCCAGTCGCCGGTGAACCAGCGCAGCCTGTCGTGCAGCGCGGATCCGGCCAGGTTGGCTCCAGCATCCGGGTTGAGCGGCAGGCGCAGCCATTCCGGCGACGTCCGATCAAACCAGCCCGATACGGCTTCGTAATAGTGATCGTCCGGCGTCTTGGCGAGCACGCGCCATACCAGCGTATTGAACGGCATGGGCACGGCGCGCAAGGCCGTGACCTCGATGCCTTGCGCGACCATGGCATCGCGCACGCGGTGTTCGGCCGCCACCCTGCCCGCCAGACCGAAACCCAGATAGACCGTGCTGAATGCCAGCGCCGTCGCCAGCAATCCGCGCGCGCGCGCCGTCATGCCCGCGGCGACCGCGTACAGCGACGCCGCCAGCAGCGGCACCGTATAGACCGGGTCGATGATGAACACGGCCGCCCAGCTTTCCGGCACCGGCGCCAGCGGCCAGAACAGCTGGGTGCCATAGACGGTGAAGGCGTCCAGCAAAGGATGTGTCACCAAAACCAGCCAGAGCGTCAGGAACAGCCGCCTGCCCCCATAAGGAGCCTGCGGCCAATACCGACGTATCAGCCAGGCCAGCAGCGCCGCCAGGCCGGTCAGGACGAACAGCGAATGGGAAAACCCCCGGTGATAGGTCATCAATGAAACCGGGTCTGGATAGCGCATCAGCACGTCCAGGTCCGGCACGGTCGCCAGCGCGGCCCCCCAGAGCAGCGCCTTGCGCCCCTGGAAACGCCCCAGCAGGGCACCCTGTATGCCGGCGCCCAACACGGCTTGTGTAACGGAATCCATGATCCTCCGACAATCGGCTTCATTCATATGGCCGACGCATGCCGGTCCCACAATGCAGGCGTTAAGATACCCGATTGCATTCAGCTGATATTCAACTTCCGCACATGGATCAATACATAGACCAGATCGGCATGTTCATCGAGGCCAACCAGGTCTGGGCCGGACCGATCACCTTCCTGCTCACGCTGGGAGAATCCCTGGTGCTGGTGGGCCTGTTCATTCCCGCCACGGCGCTGATGCTGTTGACCGGCGGCCTGATCGGCGCCGGCACGCTGGATCCCTGGAACGTGCTGGCCTGGGGTGTCGCCGGCGCCATCGTGGGCGACGCGCTGTCCTACGGGCTGGGCCGCTGGGCCGGCCCCGGCGTGCTGCGCCGCTGGCCGCTCAAACAGCAACGCACAGCGGTGGCGCGCGCCAGGCTGTTCTTCTACCGCTATGGCTTCGCCTCGGTGCTGATCGGCCGGTTCCTCGGGCCGATCCGTTCCACCATCCCCACCGTGGCCGGCGTCATGGGCATGGCGCATGGCCGCTTCCAGCTGGCCAATGTGTCCTCCGCCATCCTGTGGATGCCGCTGATGCTGGCGCCGGGGTATGTCACCGCGCGCAGCCTGGGCTCGGCGGAAAACGCGCAACAGATCGCCATGTTGATCGGCGCCGGCTTTTCAGTGCTGCTGGGCGTCGGGCTGCTGGTCGCCATGCTGCGCAAAAAAGGGAGGCCCCAGCAGCCCCGAAGCGCGACGCGCCCCCCTCTCTAGGGACGCCCTGCGGACCGGAGCATGGACACCCCCGGAAGCGCTTGCACGCTTCTCCCTTGATGGGGCGCCGCTGAGGACCGGCGAAGCCGGATCCACGCGGCCACGCTCTGGGAGAGCTGCGATGCGCTGGACGGGCTGCGGGCTGCGTGGATGGCATATAGTGCTGGAATGACGGAAATGGAGATGGCTGATGGCTCTGGGCGGCGAACCGAAGAATGGCGATTACGCGCGCTATGTCGAAGAACTGAGCCGTTCCGGCGCGTCGGGCTTGCCCAGCGCGCCTTCGCCTGAAGCGACGCGGTCTCCCGGCGCGACATCCGGCAGCGCGTCCTCGTCGGCGAGCCCGCTGTCGTCCGCGCCCTGGGGCAATGGCGGCACGCCGCCCGCGCCGCAGTCCAAGTTGCCCCCCGCACAATCAGATAGCGACGCCGCGACGCTGGCCAAGACCGCCGCCAAGCGCGGCGTCGGCAAGGTGCTGACGGTGGCCGCGACGGTGGTCGGCCTGATCGCGGCGCGCATCGCGCTGCAGGCGCTGAACAGCCCGCAGGCCGGACTGGACGATTTCATGCCCGCGGTGTTCCTGGCCTTCTTCGCCTTCATGCTGTTCAAGGCCGCCGGCGACGCCCGCAAGCCCGGCAAGCCGCCCGCCGGCAAACTGCCGCCGCTGAAGTCCACCTACCGCAAGGATGGCTAGCAGCAGCCAGGCCTGGCGCGTCCCCTGCCGGCATGGCCCCGCCAGATGCGGCCTGCCGGCTGCCGCCGACCGGATACGGCTAGCCAGATGCGGAGTGCGGCCGGCTGCCCGGCCAGCGCCCGGGCACGGCCGGCGCAACGCCACGGAGTGCTAACATCTGCGCCCTGCGCGCGATCCGCGCAGGTATTCCCGCGTCAAACATACGGAGCGAAAGTGAACACACCCGTCGGATTGAACCCGGCCCAAGCGGCCACGATGCTGAAACTGCAGGATCACCTGAACAGCATGATCAATCCCGCCTGGGTGACCAGCGGCTCGCGCTTCCTGCGCGCCGCGTTCGTGGAATCGGCCGAGGCGCTGGAACACCACGGCTGGAAGTGGTGGAAGAAGCAGACCATCGACCTGCCCCAGGTGCAGATGGAACTGGTCGACATCCTGCACTTCTACCTGTCGCACACCATCGTCCAGGCAGGCGGATCGATCGAAGGCGCCGCGGCCGAGCTGATGCGCGACCTGGCCGGTCCTGGCACCGTCACGCTGGACGGCGCCGCGCGCGAGCTGGCCACGCTGGACGTGCCCGAGCTGCTGGAACTGATCGGCGGACTGGCCGTGTGCGGCCGCGCCAGCTTCAAGGTCCTGGAACGCACCATGACCGCCTGCGAGATGGGCTGGAACGACGCCTACACCCAGTACGTGTCCAAGAACGTGCTGAACCTCTTCCGCCAGCGGCACGGCTACAAGGAAGGCACCTACATCAAGATCTGGAATGGCGAGGAAGACAACGTGGTGCTAGCCCGCCTGATGTCCGCGCTGGACCCGGCGCAGGCCGATTTCGCCGACCAGCTGCAGGACCAGTTGGAGCAGGCCTACGCCAAGCTGTAGTTCCTGGTCCGCAGCGGCGGTTCCAGATAAAAAAAGCGCCGCCTTGCCAGCGGCGCTTTTTCTTGCGTGCCGAATCCGCGTCAGCGCTGGCCGAAGCGCGTTTCCCCGAACAGCGCCTTGTGCTCGCGCGGCTGCGAACGCCAGTACTGGCGCGGCGCGTCGACCTGTCCACCGAGCTGCGCGGCCGCATGCCAGGGCCAGCGCGGGTCGTACAGCATGCCGCGCGCCAGCGCCACCATGTCTGCCTGCCCGCTGGCCACGATCTCCTCGGCCTGGGCGGCCTCGGTGATCAGTCCCACCGCGATCGTGGGCATGCCGACGCGGCGCTTGATCTCAGCGGCGAAAGGCACCTGGTAGTTCGGCGCGACCGGGATCTTCTGCTGCGGCGACACGCCGCCGCTGGACACATCGATGAAGTCGCAGCCGCGCGCCTTCAGCGCGTCGGCGAAGGCCGTGGTCTGCTCCAGGTCCCATCCGCCCTCCACCCAGTCCGTGGCGGACACGCGCACGCCCAGCGCGACGGATGCCGGCACCACGTCGCGCAGCGCCTGGAACACTTCCAGCGGGAAGCGCATGCGATTTTCCAGCGAACCGCCATAAGCGTCGTCGCGCCGGTTCGCCAGCGGCGACAGGAACTGGTGCATCAGGTAGCCATGCGCCGCGTGCAACTCGATGGCGTCGAAACCCAGCCGCAACGCGCGTCGGGCGCTGGCCACGAACGCATCGCGCACGCGGGCCAGGCCGGCGGAATCCAGCGCCTGCGGCGCCGGCTCGGATTCATTGTGCGGCAGCGCCGAGGGCGCCCAGCCCTGCCAGCCTCCTTCAGCGGACGGCACCAGCTGCCCGCCGTCCCAGGGGGCGTGGCTGGACGCCTTGCGCCCGGCGTGGCCGAGCTGGATGCCCAGCTTGATCGGCGAATAACGGCGCATGGCCGTCACCACGCGGCCCAGCGCGGCCTCGGTTTCATCGGACCACAAGCCCAGATCGCCGGGCGTGATGCGGCCGTCGGGCTCCACCGCCGTCGCTTCGACGAACAGCAGCGCCGCGCCGGACAAGGCCAGATGGCCCAGGTGGATCATGTGCCAGTCGGTGGCACAGCCGGCGTCGGCCGAGTATTCGCACATGGGCGCGATCACGATGCGGTTGGCCAGTCGCAGGGGACCGGCCTGGGTGGGGGTGAACAATTGGCTCATGCGCAAGCGTCTCCGGGCAATGAAGCGCACAGCATAGCGCCGGCGCGCCGCGCACGGGCCGATCCCTGACGCCGCGACAGGGTCAAATCCCGCCGTGCGGCCCTGCGCCCGGCGCACACGACACGGCGCTCCCTGCCCGCCGCCGGACACGCGCGACATGCCTGCCCCCGCCCTCCGCCCCCGCCTCCGTTCACTGCCCTTCGATCACGCTGTCCAGGAACTGCCGCGTACGGGCTTCCCTGGGCTGGCTGAACAGCGTGGCGGACTCCGCGTCCTCGACGATATTGCCTTCGTCGAAGAACAGCGTGCGGTCCGAGCTGCGCTCGGCGAACTTCATCTGGTGGGTGACGATGATCATGGTCATGCTGCGGCGCGCGGACAGGTCGCGCAGGATCTGCAGGATGCCGCCCACCAGCTCGGGATCCAGCGCCGACGTCACCTCGTCGAACAGCATGATCTCCGGACACATGGCCAGGGCCCGCGCAATGCCAACGCGCTGCTTCTGGCCGCCGGACAGCTGCGCGGGATAGGTGTCCAGCTTGTCGCCCAAGCCCACCATCTCCAGGTATTCGACGCCGCGCTCGCGCGCCTGCTCGCGACTCAGGCCCTGTACCCGCAGCGGCGCCTCCATGGCGTTGCCCAGCGCGGTCATGTGGGGAAACAGGTTGAAGTGCTGGAACACCATGCCGATCTTGCCGCGCACCTTGCGCAAGTGAGGCGAATGCAGCCCCGCCGGCTTGCCGCCGGCGTCCGTCCACATGGGCACGCCGTCGATCTCGATCTCGCCGCCGCTGGGCCGCTCCAGCGTCATCAATACGCGCAGCAAGGTCGACTTGCCCGAGCCGGACGGGCCGATCACGGCCACGGTCTGGCCGGACGGGATCTCCAGATTGATGCCCTTGAGCACCTCCAGATCGCCGTAGCGCTTGCGCAGGTCGCGGATGTTCACACTGGCGCTCATCGTTTTCCTCCATGGCGTTGCAGGCGGGTTTCCAGCCCGCGCACGCCCCAGGCCGCCAGCAGGCTCAACGCCAGGAACAGCGCGCCCACCAGGGTCAGGGGCTCGGTGTAGCGGAACGTGGCCGAGCCGAGCATCTTGCTCTGCTGCAACAGCTCCACCACCGTGATGGCCGACAGCAAGGGCGTGTCCTTGAACATGGCGACCAGATAGTTGCCCAATGCAGGCACCACCGGCGGAATCGCCTGCGGCAGCACCACGTCCACCGCCGTGCGCCAGCGCGGCAGGTTCAGAGCGATGGCGGCCTCGGTCTGCCCCCTGGGCACGGCTTCGATGCCGGCGCGGTACACCTCGGCGCAATAGGCGGCGTAGTGCAGGCCCAGCGCCAGCACCCCGGTGGCCAGCGGCGACATGCGCAAGCCGGTCAGCGGCAGGACATAGAACAGGAAGTACATCTGCACCAGCAGCGGCGTGCTGCGCACGAACTCGATCACGCAGGCCGCCGGCCATGACACCAGCCGCAGCCGGGAGCGTCGCAGCAGCGCCAGCGCCAGGCCGAGCGTGACGGCCACCAGCATGCCCAGCACGGTCGCCTGGATCGTGACGACCAGGGCGGCGCCCAGCGTGGGCAGGATTTCAAGCGCGTATGACCAGTCGAATATCGGCGTCATCGGATGCGCAGCCTCCGTTCAAGCAGGCGCACGCCCGCGGTGATCAGCAAGGCCACGGCGAAGTACATCAGCAGCATCAGGCTGAAGATCTCGGTGGTGCGCAAGGTCTCGCTGCGCAGCAGCTGGCCTCGGAAGGTCAGGTCGGTGATGGTCACCAGCGACACCAGCGCGGTGTTCTTGAGCAGTTCGATCAACAGATTGCCTGCCGGCGGCAGCATGGCCGGCACGGCCTGCGGCAAGACCAGCCGCCGCAGGATCTGCCCGCGCGTGAAGTTCAGCGCCACGCCCGCCTCGCGCTGGCCCGGCGGCACGGCCCGGATCGCGCCGCGCACCACCTCGGCGCCATAGGCGCCGGCGTTCAGACCCAGCACCACGATGCCGACCAGCATGGCGGGCAATTGCAGGCCGAACAGCGGTAGCACGAAGTAGAACCAGAACAGCTGCACCAGCGCGGAGGTGCCACGGAATACCTCGACGTAGACGGAGGCCAGCCAGCGCAGCGGACGCCGCGTCGACAGACGGCCGACGCCCGCGACCACGGCCAGCGGCGCGGCCAACGCGGCGGCGCCCGCCATGACTTGCAGCGTCACGCCCAGCCCGTCCAGCAGCGGCGGCGCCAGCTCGCCCAGGGTCTCGATCCAGCTCGTCATGGCGCCACCCTCACTGGCCCGCGCACAGCTTGGCCGCCGTCATGCCCTTGGGCAGCTCCTCGGCCGTGAAGCCGAAGGGCGCGACCAGTTTCTTGTGCTCCTCGGTGCCCAGGAACTTGGCCAGCTCGGCGTTGAACGCGTCGACGAAGGCCTGGTCTTCCTTGCGGAAGGCATAGGCGCCATAGCCGCGCACGCCCTTGCCGTCGATCACCGGATCGGTGAAGGGCTCGGCCTTTTCCAGGCCGCTGTCCTTGCCGGCCTTGCCCATCAGGTCGTTCACGGTCAGCGCGGTGGCGGCATAGGCGTCGGCGCGCCCGGCCTGCACGCCGGCCAGCGCGCTCACCGCGTCGGGAAACACGATGGTGCGGTCAGGCGGCACCTTGAGGCTGGCGGCGTAGTCCGATTCGATCGCGCCCACCACCACGCCCAGCCTGGCGTTGGGGTTCCTGGCCGCATCCTCGTAGCTGTGCAGGTTCTTGGGATTGCCCTGCTTGACCAACAGGGCTTGGCTCACGCCATAGGTGGGATTGGAGAACGCCGCCTGGCGGCAGCGTTCGGGCGTCACGTACATGCCGGCGGCGATGATGTCGAAACGTTTGGCCTGCAGGCCGGGAATCAACGAGCCGAACTCGGTCAGCACGCCCTCGACCTGGTTGACGCCCATGCGCTTGAGCACGACCCGGGCGATTTCGACGGACTCGCCCGTCACCTCGGCGCGCTGGCTGTCCATGTACGCAAACGGCGCCTCGTTGGCGTAACCGATGCGGATCTTGCCGGCCGCCTTGGCCGCCTCCAGCGTGCTGACGGCTCCCTTGGCGCCCGCTGAGCCGGCCTGGCTGTCGGAACCGGAGTCCGAGCAGCCTGTCAGCCCGGCTGCGCCCAGGACCAGCAGCATGCCTGCCAGCCAGGCGTGGCGGCGGGAAGCGCGCGGCAGAGTGGTCTCGCTCATCGTTTTCTCCCATGTCGCAATGTCTTCGCTAGAAATCATACGTCAATAAATGATTTCATCACTAATCATATGAACATAAAAAAGCAGGCCGAGGCCTGCTTGGATAGTCGCCGCCCTGGGCAGCGGCGGCGAATGCGAGGGATCGCTACAAGACGTGTCCTTATTGCCCGGCGTAGGAGAAACGGCCGTTCTTGACCACGCCCATCACGCGCGCACGCTCGTCGAAGCCCTGGTGATCGTCCTTGGAAATATTGAACACGCCATTGGGCACGGCCAGGTCGCGGGTCGACTCCAACGCGTCGCGCAGCGCCTTGCGGAATTCCGGCGTGCCGGGCTTGGCGCCGCCCTTCAGGGCGCGGGCCACGGCCGAATCCAGCAGCATCCATGCGCCGTAGGCGTCGCCGGCGAACTGGGTCAGCGTATGGGCGCCGTACTGGGCTTCATACTTGTCCGCGAACGCGACCGCCACCTGCTTGACCGGATTGGAATCGGGCAACTCGCGCGCCACCACGCCGGGGCCGGTGGGAAACAGCGTGCCTTCCACGTCCTTGCCGCCGACCTGCAGGAATTCCAGCGTGCCGATGCCATGCGTCTGGTAGATGACGCCGCCGTAGCCGCGTTCGAGCAGCGTCTTCTGCGGCAGGGCCGAGGGCGTGCCGGCGCCGGCGATCAGCACCGCGTCGGGCTTGGCGGCGATGAGCTTGAGCACCTGGCCCATCACCGACGCGTCGGTGCGCTGGAAGCGTTCCTGCGCCACGATCTTCAGGTCGGCGCCGGCGGCGGCGCTGAATTCCTTCCACCAGCTGTCGCCATAGGAATCGGCGAAGCCGATGAAGGCCACGTTCTTCAGGCCCTTCTTCTTCATGTCCTGGACCAGGGCGGTGGCCATCAGCGAGTCGTTCTGCGGCATCTTGAAGGCCCAGGCGCGCTTGGGATCGGACAGCGGCTCGACAATCACGCTGGAGGCCGCCAGCGCGATCATCGGCGTGCCGGTCTCGGCCAGCACATCCAGGCCGGCCAGCGCGGCCGCCGTGATGTTTGGGCCGACGATGGCGTCGACCTTGTCCTCCGAGGTCAGCTTGCGCATGTTCTTCACGGCGCGGCTCACATCGGTGCCGTCGTCCAGCACCACGTAGCGGGCGGGCTGTCCGCCCAGCGTGGCCGGCCACAGCCGGACCGCGTTGTTGGTCTGGATACCGATGGCCGCGGCGGCGCCGGTGGTGGACACATCCACCCCGATCACGATTTCGGCATGGGCGGACAGGGCGGGAACGGACAGGACGGCGACGCAGGCGAGGCGCGCGAGCAGGCGGGACATGACAGCGGATCTCATGAAAAGCAAAAAGCCGGTACGGCAAAAACGGGCACGGGGATAGTAGCCCAAACCGGCGGCGTCCCTTGCGCGGCGCGTCAAGGCGCGTGGCGCGGCGCATCCGGGCGCGCGCGGCGTGGCGACTGCCTCGCGTCTTCAGTTCATCGGGTTCGCGCCCGTGCGGTTCTCGTAGACCAGCGCCGCCAGCGTCAGGTCCTCCAGCGCGCTGCCGACCGCCTTGAACACGGTGATCTCGCGCGCGTCGCGGCGGCCCGGCGCCTTGCCCGACACCAGATCCGCCAGCGTGCCGCGCAGGTCTTCGCGCTTCAGGACGCCAGCCTGGAACGCGGCCAGCAGGTCGCCGGCCTTGGTCGGCGCTTCATCGGTATCCACATAGACGGACGTGCCGTCGAAGCAGGCCGTGTCGGTTTCGATCATGTCGGGCTTGAAGCTGCCGATCAGGTCCAGGTGCGTGCCGGGTTGCAGCCAGGCGCCATGCACCAGCGGCACGGTGGACAAGGTGGCGCAGCTGACAATGTCCGCCTGCCGCACCGCCACTTCCAGATCCTCGGTCGCGGCCGCGTCGTACCCCTGCGCGCGCAGCTCCTCGGCCAGCGCCTGCGCGCCGGCCGCCCGCAGGTTCCACACCAGCACCTTGCGGATCGGCCGGACCGCGCGCATCGCCTGCGCCAGCAATCCGGCGATGCGGCCGGAGCCCACGATCAGCAACACGGCGGCGTCCGGCCGCGCCAGGTACGAAGCGCCCAGCGCCGCCGCGCCGGCGGTGCGGAACACCGTGACGATGTCGCCATCGACCTGCGCCAGCGGCACGCCGCTGCGGGCGCTGTACAGGTTATAGGTCGCGTGCAGGCCCGGCAGCGACTGGCGCGTGTTCTCGGGAAAGATATTGATCACCTTCACGCCGAAATAACCGCGTTCGTTCCAGGCCGGCATGATGAGCGAGGTGCCATGCGCGCCGCCGGACTCGATCGCGTGCACATGGCGGGCCGGCACGTGAGCGCCTTGCGCGAAGGCCTCGCGCAAGGCGGGGATGGCCTGTTCGAAGGACAGCGCGCCGCGGGTTTGTTCCGTGTCGATCACCAGCATCTTGATTCCGCACCTGTATGTAATTGTTCGAGGGCCAGTGTGACGGCGCGCGCGCCTGCTGGCAAGCGCATCGCCGCGCGCGCACTCGATGTCGATGCAATGGCGCGGGCTTGCGGTTACATCGGCTTGCCCGGGCCCGCGTCCGGTCGCCGTAACATGACTGCCAGGCTTCGCCGCAACGGCGCACCGGCGTGGCGGACGCCTCCCCTTTTCCCTGATGAAGGAGTCTACCCATGAAGAAAACCGCAACCGCCGCCTGGTCGGGCGATCTGAAGACCGGCAAGGGCACGATCTCCACGCAAAGCGGCGCGCTCAAGGAACAGCCTTACGGCTTCAACACCCGCTTCGGCGACACGCCCGGCACCAATCCCGAGGAACTGCTGGGCGCGGCCCATGCCGGCTGCTTCACCATGGCGCTGTCCAACATCCTGGCCGAGGCCGGCATGGTTGCCCAGCGACTGGACACCAAGGCGGAGGTCACGCTGGACAAGGCCGACGGCGGCTTCGCCATCACCGCCGTGCACCTGACCGTGGAAGCCGTCATCCCGGGCGCCAGCGCCCAGGCCTTTGAAGACGCGGCCCGCAAGGCCGAGACCGGCTGCCCGGTGTCCAAGGTCCTGAAGGCGAAGATCACCATGGACGCGCGACTGAAGGCCTGAGGCCGGTCCGCCGCCCCGCGCCTGCCCCGGCCAGCCGGGGCGCGCCGCCCGCCGCCTCATTGGACCGCCCTATCCCGGGCTTGGCGAAAATCAATTTGACGGGCGTTCTGCCCAAGAGAATAATGAGAACCATTCTCAGGAGTGGTTCATGACCGGACTCATCGTCGCGATGTCGGGCGGCAAATCCGCCCTGGCGCAGAACGCCCAGCTGTCCGCCAGCATGCGGCGCATGGTCGGCTCGGGCCTGCTGGTCGCCGTCGGCTACATCGACCCGGGCAACTGGGCCACCGACATCGCCGGCGGCAGCGGCTTCGGCTACGGCCTGCTGTCGGTGGTCATCGCATCCGCGCTGCTGGCCCTGGGCTTCCAGGTGCTGGTGTCGCGGCTGGCGCTGGCCACGGGCCAGGATCTGGCCACCCTGACCGCGCGCCACCTCTCCCCCCGCATGGCCAAGGCCGCCTGGCTGGCCGGCGAGGCCGCCATTCTCGCGACCGCGCTGGCCGAGCTGGTCGGCGGCGCCATCGCGCTGCGCCTGCTGTTCGGCCTGCCCCTGCTGGGCGGCGTGGCGGTGACAGGCGTCGGCACCTTCGCCGTACTGGCGCTGACGCGCGGCAACGCCGACCGCCACGAACGCGTCATCGCCGTGCTGCTGGCCATCGTGGCCGCATCGTTCGTGTTTTTGCTGTTCAAGGCCAATCCCGCCTGGATCGAGGTCGCGCAAGGCGTCGCCCGGACCGGCGGCGCGCTGCGCGATCCGCAGGGCTTCCTGATCGCGCTGGGCATCCTGGGCGCGACGCTGATGCCGCACAACCTCTACTTGCATTCGGGCTCGCTGGCCGAACGCGCCCGCAGCCTGCCTGCGGACGCGCGCGACATCGCGATGCGCGTGGCGCGCAATGACACCGCGCTGTCGCTGGGCGTGGCCATGCTGATCAACGCGGCCATCATGATCGTGGCCGCCGCATCCCTGTCCGGCCCCGGCCTCATCGTCTCCAGCCTGGACGACGCCCACGCGGCCATCGGCCACACGCTGGGCGCGGGCGCAGCCATCATCTTCGCGGTGGCGCTGTATGCCGCGGGGCAAAGCTCCACCATCACCGGGGTGCTGGCCGGCCGCATCCTGTCGCGCGGCTTCCAGGCCGGCAGTAACTGGTCCGATCGTCGCCGCGCGCTCGCCACCCGGCTGATCGCGGGCGCGGCCGCGGCGGGCCTGCTCGGCTACTCGGGCGGCCAGGATCCCGACGGGTTGCTGGTGCTGAGCCAGGTGATCCTGAGCCTGGCCCTGCCCTTCGCGCTGGCGCCGCTGGTGCTGCTGGCCTGCCGCAAGTCCATCATGGGCCGGCACGCGCTGCGCGGCGCCTGGGCCTGGGCTGCCATCGCGGCCACCGTCGGCATCATCGCGTTGGATGGCTATCTGCTGGCCGATACCTTGCTGTAACGCGGCATCCGCGCGCAACCGCGTCATGGCAAACAAAAAAGACGCCAGCATCGCGCTGGCGTCTTTTTCACTTGCCCTTGCGGGAGGCGTCCCGATAGGCAGAAATCACCGGATGGTGCCGGCGTCCGGCATCCATGTCATGCAGCATCTCGCCCAAGGCGCCGCCGAAGGCCGCCATGCGCAGCTTCAGCCGCCGCCAGGCCTGGCGTCCGAAGGGCCCGTCCGACAAGGCTTGCGCCTGGATGGCTTCCTGGATCAGGGTCCGTTCCAGCTCGTCGGACATGCGTGCATGCTTCAACGTGGCATCGCTCATGATTCTCTCCCGGAGAACTCACGACTAGGAACCAGCATCAGCCCATGCTAGATCCGCGTGACCCGCGCCGCAATGCAATTTTCCTATCAGATTTTCATCTCTTGCTTAATGCGGACTAGCCCCTAAACCTATCGAACTAGACCGGCCGCGCCTTAATCGCCCGCGCGCCGCGGCGCAACATCCGGCGTCGGACCGACCCAGGCGTCGATCAGCCGTCCGGCGGCCTGGGCCAGTTGCCCGGCGGGTCCGCCCTCGTGGAACAGCTGGCTGGATACGAACGCCCCTTCGAGCAGCAACAGCAGGCCGTCGCCCAGCGCCTGCGGATCGGTCGCGCCCATGCCGCGCGCCATGTCGGCCAGCCGCCGGCGCAGCTCGACCTTGTGCTCGACGGCCACGGCGCGCGCCGGATGCGGATCCTCCGGGTATTCGACGGCGGCGTTGGTCAGGCCGCAACCCCGGTAGCCGGCCTGCACGGCGCGCTGGCTCAGCCCGGTCAGGTAGGCCATCAGCTGCGCCCTCGGATCGCCCGGATGCGCGTCGCAGGCGGCGTTGAAGCGCCCCCAGAACTCGGCGTCGTAGTCGCGCAGATAGGCGGCCGCCAGCTCGTCCTTGGACGCGAAGCTGCGGTACAGGCTGGGCTTGGTCACCCCGGCCTGGGTGACGATGGCGTCCACGCCCACGGCGCGGATGCCGTCGCGATAGAACATTTCCCTGGCGGTGCGGCGTATCCGGTCCGCCGCCAGCAGCGGCTTGTCCGGGGATTGCGCGTTCGCCGCGCCGGCGGCCGGACGCTTGCGCGCAACGGTGGATTTGCTGGCCATGTGTCGCTCCTGTGCAAAGAAGGGCCGCCCGGTCGCGCAAAAACAACTTGACGGCGTTACTAACCGGTACGTACGATTCGCACATCTCAACACGTACCGGTCAGTAACATGAGTATACCCCACCCCCCATTCCCGTTCCGCCGCGCCGGCCAGCGGTACGCCTTCGTGGTCGTCGCGGTGATCTTCCTGTCGCTGCTGGTGTCGGCCGGCCTGCGGTCCACGCCCAGCGTGCTGCTGGTGCCGCTGGAGGAATCCTTCGGCTGGAGCCGCAGCTCGATTTCATTCGCCGCCGCGCTGGGGATCTTCCTCTATGGACTGGTCGGTCCCTTCGCCGCCGCCGCGATGGAACACTTCGGCCTGCGCCGGGTGCTCATTGGCGCGCTGAGCCTGATGGCCGCGTCCAGCGCGGCCAGCGCCTATATGACCGAACCCTGGCACCTGCTGCTGAGCTGGGGCGTGTTCTCGGGCATCAGCTCGGGCGCGGTCGCCATCGTGCTGGGCGCCACGGTCGTGAATCGCTGGTTCAGCGCCCATCGCGGACTGGTGATGGGCCTGCTGACCGCCAGCGCCGCGACCGGCACGCTGGTGTTCCTGCCTGCCCTGGCCGCGCTGGCTTCCTCCGGCGACTGGACCCGCGTGGTCTGGGCCGTGGCCGCGGCCGCGGCGGCCCTGGTGCCGCTGGCCTGGTGGCTGGTGCCGGACCGGCCCGCGCAGGTCGGACTGGTGCCTTACGGCAGCGATCCCGCCTCGCCGCCGGCGCCGGCCGCGCCGCGCACCGGCATGATCGCCGCCACCTTCGGTGCGCTGGGCCGGGCCGCACGCACGCGCACGTTCTGGTTCCTGTTCGCCACGTTCTTCATCTGCGGCTTCACCACCAACGGCCTGGTCGGCACGCACCTGATCGCGCTCTGCGGCGATCATGGCATGCCCGAAGTGCAGGCCGCCGGCCTGCTGGCGCTGATGGGCGTCTTCGATCTGGTCGGCACCACCGCTTCGGGCTGGCTTACCGACCGCTACGATCCGCGCAAGCTGCTGTTCGTGTATTACGGGCTGCGCGGGCTGTCGCTGATCTACCTGCCCTATTCCGACTTCTCGTTCTACAGCCTGTCGATCTTCGCCATCTTCTTCGGCCTGGACTGGATCGCCACCGTGCCGCCCACGCTGCGCCTGACCACCGAAGCCTTCGGCGAGCGCGACGCTTCGATCGTGTTCGGCTGGATCGTCGCCGGCCACCAGCTGGGCGCGGCCAGCGCGGCCTGGATGGCCGGCTTCGTGCGGCAGTCGCAAGGCAGCTACCTGACGGCCTTCGTGCTGGCCGGCATGACCGGCATCGTCGCGGCGTTCATCGCGCTGATGATAGGCAGGAGGCGCATCGCGACGGCGCCCGCCTGAGCATCGCGCTGGCACGCCAGGGCCGCGCCCGGGGGCACGGCCCTGGCTACCCGTTCAGAACCAGCCATGCTGGCGATACCAGCCCACGGTATCGGCCAGCGTCTGCGCCAGCGGACGAAAATGCAGGCCCAGTTCGTGCTCGCTCTTGGCCGGATTGAAGCGGGTCCGCCCCGCCTCGCGCGCCATCAGTCGCACCGTCGCCAGCCCCAGCAGCACCGGCTTGCCCGTGATGCGCGCATAGACTTCCTGAATGGCCGCCAGCGCGTACAGCAAGGGCAGCGGCAGCTTGCGCGTCGGCACGGGAATTCCGGCCACCTGCCCCAGCAGCGGGATCAGTTCTCCCATTTCCATGTGGCGCCCGGCCGCCAGATAGCGTTCGCCCCGGCGGCCACGTTCGGCCGCGGCAATCTGGGCCAGCGCCACGTCGCGGGCATCGACCACCGAGAAACTGCCGGGCACCAGCCCCGGCAGCTTGCCGCGCGCCACCTCATTGACCAGTTGCCCCGCCGAGGTCGGCCCGATATCGCCCGGCCCCCACATCCAGCCGGGCAGAACGAAACACGCGTGCATGTCGGGATGCAGGCGCAGGAACGCGCGCACCGCGTCGTCAGCCAGTATCTTGCTGCGGTAGTAGTCGTCAGCATCGGCGGGCAGGCGGTCGCAGGTTTCATCGATCAGCGTGCCGGGCGGTCCGTCGAGCACGGCAATCGAGGATGTATGCACGAATCGACGCACGCCCGCGGCGTGCGCTGCGGCGATCAGCGCCGCCGTGCCGTCCACGTTGATGCGCCGCAGTTCGTCCCAGTGGCGGCCGCCCTTGTAGCTGTCACGGAAATGGGCGGCGGCATGAAACACCACATCGCAGCCGGCCAGCGCGGCAGCGAAGGCGCCGACCTCGCCCATGTCGCCCTTCACCACCTGCACCTGCGGCAGATCCGCGAACTGCTGGCGCGCCTTGTCCACGGATCTGGCCAGCGCCCGCACCGCGATGCCGCGCTCCGCCAGTTCGCGCACCAGGTTGTTGCCCAGCAGGCCCGTGGCGCCGGTGACGAAGGCCTGCCGGATGGGCCGGGCCCGGGGCTCCTGTGCCTGGACACCCTGGTTGCGCACGGCGCCAGCCTGTGACGGCGCCTGATGGTCTTGGTGGTGCATGTAGCGATCTCTCCGGGGTGATTGGGCGCGCGCCCAGGTCCAGGATGCGCCCTTTTCAGATATCAAATGATATTTAAATAGCAGATGGTATCCTCATCCGGCAAAACCAGTCAATCCAGATATCTATCGATATTTAAAATGCCACACCCCCGCCTGACACGAGAAGAAAGCCAGGAACAGACGCGCCAGCGCCTGATCGCCGCGGCCTGCAAGCAAGTCGCCGAGCGCGGCTTCGCATCCACCACCGTGCGCGATATCGCCAGGGAGGCCGGCTATACCCAAGGCGCCTTCTACTCCAATTTCCAGAGCAAGGAAGACCTGCTGCTGGACCTGCTGCGCCAGCACAAGGCGCAGGAAGCCGAACGCATCACGGGCTCGGTGGCCACGGCGGGCCAGGACTTCGGCAAGGCCTTCGAGGCGCTGGAGCACTGGGCGCGCGATTTCGGCATGGATGCCTCCCAGGCCCTGCTCGCGACCGAGCTGCAACTGCTGGCCGCGCGCAATCCGGAATTCGGCCGGGCCTACGCCGCGCTGATGGCGGACCAGCGACGGATCTACGCGCAATTGCTGGAACGATTGTTCGCGCTCGCAGGACGGACGCCGCCCGTTCCCGCCGAGGAATTGGCCGGCAGCCTCATGGCACTGGCGCGCAGCCAGGCCATCGATCATGCGCTGTATGGCGCGGCGTCCGCCGGCGACATCCTGATCGCCGTGCTGCGCGGTCTGTTCCAGCCCCCGCCGGCATGAGTCCGGGCATCTGCCCTCTCCCCGCCTGACGATGAAAAAAAAGCCGGCGCGATCCTCTCGCGCCGGCTTTTTCACGCACCGAACCTCGGGCTCAGGCGTGTTCTTCGACTTCACCCAGGTAGGCCGCCCGCACCTTGGGATCGTGCAGCATGTCGCCCGACTTGCCGGACAGGATGATCTCGCCCGATTCCATCACGTAGCCGCGATGACTGTTCTCCAGCGCCAGGCGCGCGTTCTGCTCGATCAGCAGGATGGTGACGCCTTCGCTGGCGATGGTGCGCACCACCTCGAAGACCTTTTCCACCATCAGCGGCGCCAGTCCCATCGAGGGTTCGTCCAGCAACAGCAGCTTAGGACGCGCGATCATCGCGCGGCCCATGGCCACCATCTGCTGCTCGCCGCCGGACAAGGTGCCGGCCGCCTGCTTGCGGCGCTCGGCCAGGCGCGGGAACAGCGTGAAGACGCGGTCCGTGTCCTGGCGGATCTGGGCCGCGTCGCGGCGCACGTAGCCGCCCATGGCGAGGTTTTCCTCAATGGTCAGCTGGCCGAAGATGCCCCGGCCTTCCGGCACCATCACCAGTCCCTGGCGCACCAGCTCGTGCGACTTCTGGCCGCCGATGGACTTGCCGCCATAGACGACTTCGCCGCCGGCCAGCGGCACCAGTCCGCAGATGGCGCGCAACGTGGTGCTCTTGCCGGCGCCGTTGGCGCCGATCAGGCAGACCAGCTCGCCTTCGTCGACCCGCAGGTCGATGCCGCGCACCGCGCGGATGCCGCCATAGGCGACCTGCAGGCCGCGCAATTCGAGTAGGGGTTGGGATACCGTCGTCATGCCTGGCGCTCCTGATGAATCAGCGGATCCTGGGCCGCGCCCGCGCCCAGATACGCTTCGATGACCTTGGGATCGCGCTGCACCTGGGCGGGCTTGCCCATGGCCAGCACTTTGCCGTATTCCAGCACCAGCACGCGGTCGCACAGGCCCATGACCAGCTTCATGTCGTGCTCGATCAGCAACACGGTGATGCCGTCGTCGCGGATCTTCTCGATCAGCTTGCGCAGCACCACCGTTTCCGAGGCGTTCATGCCGGCGGCGGGTTCGTCCAGTGCCAGCAGCTTCGGCTCGGTGGCCAGCGCGCGCGCGATCTCCAGGCGGCGCTGGTCGCCGTAGGGCAGCGAACGCGCCACGTCGTTGGCGCGGTGGCCGATGCCGACGTATTCCAGCAGTTCCTGGGCGCGCGCCTCGATGGCGGCCTCTTCGGCGCGCGCGCCGCGAGTGCGCAGCACGGCGCCGAGCACGCCGGCGCGGGTACGCATGTGGCGGCCGATCATGACGTTCTCGATCGCGCTCAGGTTGGCGAAAAGGCGGATGTTCTGGAACGTGCGCGCCAGGCCGGCATAGGCCACTTCATGCGGCTTCTTGCCCGACATGGACTGACCATTGAAGGTGCAGGAGCCGTCCTCCGGGATATACAGGCCGGTCAGCACGTTGAACAGCGTGGTCTTGCCCGCGCCGTTGGGGCCGATCAGGCCGTAGATCTCGCCCTGCTCGATGTCGAAGCTGACGTCCGACAAGGCTTGCAGGCCGCCGAAGCGTTTGCCCAGTCCCTGGGCTTGCAGCAGTTTGCTCATGCGGCATCTCCTTGGGCCTTGCTGGACAGTTCGCGCTTGCGCACGGCGGACGGCCACAGGCCGGCCGGGCGGAACAGCATCACGCAGACCATGGCCAGGCCGAACAACAGCATGCGGATGCCTTCCGGATCCAGCACCACGGCGCCGAACAGCATGTGCTGCGCCGGTTCGACCACAGCGCGCAGGAACTCGGGCAGGCCCGCCAGGATGATGGCGCCCAGGATCACGCCCGGGATATGGCCCATGCCGCCCAGCACGACCATGCACAGGATGGAGATGGATTCCATCAGCGAGAAGCTCTCCGGACTGACGAAGCCCTGCATCGAGGCGAACAGCGCGCCGGCCACGCCGCCGAAGGACGCGCCCATGGCGAAGGCCAGCAGCTTGATGTTGCGGGTGTTGATGCCCATGGCCTTGGCCGCGATCTCGTCCTCGCGGATGGCTTCCCAGGCGCGGCCGATGCGCGAGTTCTGCAGGCGCAGGCACACCACCACGATGATCAGCGTCAGCGCCAGCAGCAGGTAGTAGTACTTTTCCGGGCCGGTGAAGCGTATGCCCATCAGCGTTTCGGTGCGACCGAACGCGAACTCGCCCACCTTGAAGGTGTCGATGCGGTTGATGCCCTGCGGACCGTTGGTGATGTTGACCGGCGAGTTCAGGTTGTTCAGGAAGATGCGGATGATCTCGCCGAAGCCCAAGGTCACGATGGCCAGGTAGTCGCCGCGCAGCTTGAGCGTGGGCGCCCCCAGCAGCACGCCGAACAGGCAGGCCACCGCCAGCGCGATCGGCAGGATCGCCCAGAACGGCAGGTGCAGGCCGAAGTGCGGCGAGGCCAGCATGGCCCAGGCATAGGCGCCCACCGCGTAGAACGCGATATAGCCCAGGTCCAGCAGGCCGGCGAAGCCCACCACGATGTTCAGGCCCAGCGACAGCATCACGTACAGCAGCGCGAAGTTCAGGATGCGTACCCAGCTCTGGCCGGCCATGCCGATCACGAAGGGCAGCACCGCCAGCACGATGCCGATCAGCGCGATGCCGATCAGGTTGCGGGTGGAAAGCCCGCTCTTTTTCATGGTCGCGTTCATGCGCGGTCCCCCACGCGCTCGCCCAGGAGGCCGGAGGGGCGGAAGATCAGCACCAGCACCAGCACGAAGAAAGCGAACACGTCTTGATAGTGGCTGCCCAGGAAGCCGCCGGTCAGGTCGCCGATATAGCCGGCGCCCAGCGATTCGATGATGCCCAGCAACAGGCCGCCGGCCATCGCGCCGACCAGGTTGCCGATGCCGCCCAGCACGGCCGCGGTGAAGGCCTTCAGGCCCAGCATGAAGCCCATGGTGTACTGCGACACGCCGTAATACGTGGCGACCATCATGCCAGCCACGGCGGCCAGCGCCGAACCGATCAGGAAGGCGGCCGAGATGACGGTGTTGATGTTCACGCCCATCAGGCCGGCCACTTCGCGGTTCTGCGCGGTGGCGCGCATGGCCGTGCCCAGGCGGGTCTTGTGCACCACGGCCAGCAGCCCGCCCATGATGAGTGCGGCGATGACCACGATGGCGATCTGCAGCGTGCTGATGCGCGCGCCGAAGATCTCGAACACCCGCGGCGCGAGCACTTGCGGGAAGTTCAGGTAATTGCGGCCCCAGCCCATCATCGCCACGTTCTGCAGGATGATGGACACGCCGATGGCGGTGATCAGCGCCGCCAGGCGCGGCGCGCGGCGCAGCGGCCGGTAGGCCACGCGTTCGGCGGTCCAGCCGATCGCCATGCACAGCGGCACCGACACCAGCAGGCCCAGGCCCAGCACCACGAAGGCCGAGGCCGAGGGATCGCCGCCGACCAGCGAGATCGCGATCGTCGTCGCCGCCATGGCGCCGATCATGACCACGTCGCCGTGCGCGAAGTTGATCAGCCCGATGATGCCGTACACCATGGTGTAGCCCAGGGCGACCAAAGCGTACACGCTGCCCAGCGTGACGCCGTTAATCAGTTGTTGAATGAAGATATCCATAGGGGCCGCAGAATAAGCCTGGAAAAAATCGCGCGAGCCGCGCGGGAGGAGCATTGGAAGCCCCGTGCCGGGCTGCGCGCGGCAGCGCCTGGCGGCGCTGCCGGTGCAAAGCGGGCGGAGGGCGCGGGGAGCGCCTTCCGCCTCGATCATCCGGCCTTAGTTGGCCTGGCTGACCATCGTTTCAACCATCTCCCACTTGCCGTTCTTGACTTCGTAGATGGTGACCGAGATTTCCTTCAGATCGCCGTTCTTGTCGTAGGCGATGTTCTCGCTGGTGGCGCCCTTGCGGCTCAGCTTGGCCAGCGCCGGCAGGTACTTCTCGGGCTTGGCCGAACCGGCCTGCTCGATGGCGGTGATCATGTTCCACGCGCCGTCGTAGGCGTAGGGCGCGTAGACGCCGGGCGCCTTCTTGAAGCGGGCCTGATAGCGCTGCTCGAAGTCCTTGCCCGCGGCCATCTTGTCCAGCGGCACGCCGGCCAGCGAGGCGTAGGTGCCGTCGGCGGCGTCGCCGGCCAGCTTGATGAAGGTGTCGCTGCGGGTCATTTCACCCGAGACCAGCGGCGCCTTCAGGCCGAGCGTGGCCAGCTGGCGCTTCATCGGGCCGGACTGCGCGTCCAGGCCGCCGTAGAAGATGGCGTCGGGCGCCGAGCCCTTGATGTTGGTCAGGATGGCCGTGAAGTCGTTGGCCTTGTCGGTGGTGTACTCGCGGCGCACGATCTGGCCGCCGGCGGCCTTGACGGCCTTCTCGACCTCGTCGGCCAGGCCCTGGCCGTAGGCGGTGCGGTCGTCGATGATGGCGACCTTCTTGGCCTTCAGGCTCTGCACCATGAACTTGCCGACCGCGGCGCCCTGCTGGGTGTCGCTGGTCATCATGCGGAAGGTGGTTTCGTAGCCCTGCTTGGTGTACTCGGGCGAGGTCGCCATGGCGATCTGCGGCAGGCCGGCTTCGTGGTAGACGCGCGAAGCGGGAATGGTGGTGCCCGAGTTGAAGTGGCCCAGGATGCCGACGACGCTTTCGTCGACCAGTTGCTGCGCGACCTGCACGCCCACGCGCGGGTCGGCCTGGTCATCGCGCGACACCAGCACGAACTTGGCGGGCTTGCCGTCGATCTGGATGCCCTTCTGGTTGGCTTCTTCCAGCGCCAGGTTCAGGCCGTTCTGCATGTCCTCGCCGTAATGCGACTGCGGACCGGTCAGCGGCGCGGCAAAGCCGAGCTTGATGTCGGCGGCCTGCGCGGCGGCGGCCATGCCGACGGCGGCGATGCTGGCCGAGAGAAGCTTCAAAGTGGTGCGGAACTTCATATGGGTCCTCCGGTATGTCGGATTTATGGCCTGTTATAACCTGGGCCGATAGCCCGGCTTTCGTTTTTTCACTTCCACGCCGGCCGGGTTCTCCGGAATCGGCGCCTGCAGCTTTCTACAGAAAGGGGATGCCGGTTTGCGGCATCCCCACTTGAGGTGCGACCGGATTTTGCTTCGAGTGCAACCTCATTCGATATTGGAGATAACCCTTGGTCCCCCAAAGGTTACCCACCAGTCACCTCAACCGATCGTCATCAGGCTGGCGTTGCCGCCGGCAGCGGCCGTGTTGACGCTGACGGAACGCTCGGCGAGCAGGCGCTCCGGCGCATAGGCCGCGCCCGCGGCCAGCGCGTCCGAAGTCAGTCCGTGCACGGCCAGGATCGGACCGGCGCGCTGGGCGATGCGCTGGTTCAGCGCGCGCAGCGCGTCGCCATCCCCCTCGAACAGCACCGCCTGGAAATCAGCGTGGTCGACGTCGGCATCGGCCAGGATGCCCGCCTGCCCCTGCTGCTCGGCATCCAGCCCGGACAGCAGCGCCTGCGCGGCCGGCGTATCGGCGAACCAGGCATGGTTGCCGGTCTGCCGGGCCACCGCCCATTGCGCGCGCGCTCCGGCCTCGCTGGCTGCCACGCAATACACGGCGCCGCGCGGCTCGACCAGATAGGTGTTGGTCTCGCCCGTGGGACCGGGCAGCGCGATGCGCTGCGGCAGCGGCGCGGCCGGATCCAGCGCCGGCGGCAGGCCCGCCGGGCGCGTGCCCAGCAGACGGTACATGTACAGCGGGCCGCCGGCCTTGGGGCCGGTGCCGGATAGGCATTCGCCGCCGAAGGGCTGCACGCCCACCACCGCGCCGACGATGTTGCGGTTGACGTAGACGTTGCCGGCATGCACCTGGCCCGTCACGTGCGCGATGGTTTCATCGATGCGGGTATGCACGCCGAAGGTCAGGCCGTAGCCGGTGCCGTTCACGGCCTCCAGCAGCGCATCCAGTTCCTCGCGCTTGTAGCGCACCACATGCAGCACCGGACCGAAGATCTCGCGCTTCAGTTCGCTGATATGGCCGATCTCGATAATGGTCGGCGGCACGAAAGTGCCGTGGCGGCATTCGCCATTGAGTTCGAGCTGGTCCACGCGACGGCCGGCGGTGCGCATGGCGTCGATGTGGCGCACGATGCCATTGCGGGCCTCGGCGTCGATCACCGGCCCCACGTCGACCGACAGGCGATCGGGATTGCCCACGCTGAGTTCGCGCATGGCGCCGCGCAGCATCGTCAGCACATGGTCGGCGCTGTCTTCCTGGATGCACAGCACGCGCAGCGCCGAGCAGCGCTGGCCGGCCGAATCGAAGGCCGAGCTGAGCACGTCGAACACGACCTGCTCGGCCAGCGCCGACGAATCCACCACCATCGCGTTCTGGCCGCCGGTCTCGGCGATCAGCGGAATGGTGTGGCCGTCGTCGTCCAGGCGAACGGCCAGCGCGCGGGCGATGATGCGCGCCACGTCGGTCGAGCCGGTGAACATGACGCCGCGCACGCCAGGGCTGGCCACCAGCTGCGCGCCGACGGTCTCGCCACGGCCGGGCAGCAGTTGCACGGCGCCAGCCGGCACGCCGGCGGCGCGCAGGATCTCGATGGCCTGGGCCGCGATCAGCGGCGTCTGCTCGGCGGGCTTGGCCAGCACGGTATTGCCGGCCGCCAGCGCGGCGGCGACCTGGCCGGTGAAGATGGCCAGCGGGAAGTTCCAGGGGCTGATGCACAGCACGGTGCCCAGCGGGCGGTGCGTGTCGTTGCCGAACTCGCGCGACGCCTGATCGGCGTAGTAGCGCAGGAAGTCGACGGCCTCGCGCACCTCGGCGATGGCGTTGGGCAACGACTTGCCGGCTTCGCGCACGATCAGGCCCAGCAACGTCTGCATCTGCTCTTCCAGCAGTTGCGCGGCGCGGCGCAGGCATTGCGCGCGCTCGGCCACCGGCGTCGATTGCCAGATGGGCGCGGCATTGGCCGCGATGCGCAGCGCGGCCTCGGCTTCCTCGGCATTGGCCTCGACGACGTGGCCGACCAGGTCGCGCAGATTGGCCGGGTTGCGCACTTCGACGGCGCGCGCCGCATCCCAGGCCTGGGCGCCCTCGCCCAGCATGGGGCCGGCGCGCCAGATCATGCCGGCGCTGGCCAGCAGCGCGGCCGACAGCGATCCCAGGCGATGCTCGTTGCTCAGGTCCAGGCCGGCGGAGTTGGCGCGCGCGCCTTCCTGCGGGTTGCCGAAGAGTTCGCGCGGCAGCGGGATCTTCTCGTGCGGCGCGCCCAGCGGCACGACGCGCGAGGCGGCGTCCACCGGATCGGACACCAGCTGCTCGACCGGAATGCTCTCGTCGCCGATCAGGTTCACGAACGAGGTGTTGGCGCCATTTTCCAGCAGGCGGCGCACCAGATAGGCCAGCAGCGTCTCGTGCGTGCCCACCGGCGCATAGATGCGGCACGGGCGGTTCAGCTTGCCCTGCGCCAACGGGCCGACCACTTCGTCGTACAGCGGCTCGCCCATGCCGTGCAGGCACTGGAACTCGTACTGACCGGGGTAGTAGTTCTGGCCGGCCAGCTGATAGATGGCCGACAGCGTGTAGGCGTTGTGCGTGGCGAACTGCGGATACACGGCCTCGGGCGCGCCCAGCAGCTTGCGGGCGCAAGCCAGGTAGGCCACGTCGGTGTAGATCTTGCGGGTATAGACCGGATAGCCTTCCAGGCCATCGACCTGGGCGCGCTTGATCTCGCTGTCCCAGTAGGCGCCCTTGACCAGCCGCACCATCACGCGGTGGCGGCTGCGGCGCGCCAGGTCGATCACGTAATCGATCACGAAGGGCGCGCGCTTCTGGTAGGCCTGGATCACGAAGCCGATGCCGTTCCAGCCGTCCAGCTCGGGCGCGAAGCACAGCGCCTCCAGCAGGTCCAGCGAGATCTCCAGGCGGTCGGCTTCCTCGGCGTCGATGTTCAGGCCGATGTCGTAGCTGCGCGCCAGCGCGGTCAGCGCCTTCACGCGCGGCAGCAGCTCGGCCATGACGCGTTCGCGCTGGGCGCGCGAATAGCGCGGATGCAGCGCCGACAGCTTGATGGAAATGCCCGGGCCTTCATAGATACCCCGGCCGGCGGCGGCCTTGCCGATGGCATGGATGGCCTGCTCGTAGGACGCGTAATAGCGGTCGGCGTCCTCGGCCGTGGTGGCCGCCTCGCCCAGCATGTCGTAGGAATAGCGGAAGCCGCGCGCTTCCATCTTGCGATTGTTGGCCAGCGCCTCGGAAATCGTCTGGCCCGACACGAACTGCTCGCCCATCATGCGCATGGCCATGTTCACGCCCTTGCGCACCAACGGCTCGCCGCCCTTGCCGATCAGGCGCGTCAGCGCCTTGGACAGCGACTGCTCGCTGTTCACGGCCACGAGCTTGCCGGTGATCATCAGGCCCCAGGTGGCGGCGTTGACGAACAGGGACTGCGAGCCGCCCATGTGCGACTTCCAGTCGCCGCGCGACACCTTGTCGCGGATCAGCGCGTCACGCGTGGCGCGGTCGGGAATACGCAGCAGCGCTTCGGCCAGGCACATCAGCGCCACGCCTTCCTGGCTGGACAGCGAGAATTCCTGGATCAGGCCCTCGACGCCCCCGCCCGTGCGCTTGCCGCGCAGCTTCTTCACCAGGTCGGTGGCCATGCCGCGGATCTTGTCCAGGTTCGGCATGCGGGCCTGGCCCAGCAGCAGCGGCACGCATTCCGGCTCGGGCCGGCGATAGGCGGCCGTGATGGCGGCGCGCAGCACCGATTGCGGCTGCACATCCTGGCCGAACTCGTAGAACGGCGGCGTGACGATGGCCTGGCCTTCGCCAGCCTCGTCCTCGGCGCCCTCTTCGCCGCCCAGGTGCGACATCTCGGCGGGCAGGTGGCCGCGCTCGATCCTGTCCAGATAGGCGAGGATCGCCTGCTTGTGCAGCCAATGCGGCGTGCAGTTGAGCTTTTGCGCGGCCGCCTTGAGGCGGTCGCGCAGTGCGTCATCGACTTTGACGCCGAGGGTCGTGCTGGCCATAAGAGATTGCTTCCTGTCGCATGGCAAGGGTCACCAGGCCCCTGCTGGAGCCCGGAAAATGGTTGGACCGTATGCTAATCAGGTTGCAACCCGTCAGATATTAAGGTTAACCCTAGGTTAACTATCTGAGATTGCGACAGTTTCCGGGCCGCGATCCGGCCCCGGATTCACTCTTTCAGCGGCGCGCAGCCCACGCTGCGCACGCCTTCGCCGTCCGGCGCCTGGCGACCGCGGATGGCCGACGCCATCACGCCCGCCAGCTTGGACAAGGCGCGCTGCTGCGCGGCGACCAGCGCCGAGGCGCCCTGCCCCGATGCCGGCTCGTCGACCACCGTGCGGCAGATCAGCCCGCTGCCCTTCAGGTTGACGGGACGGACGCGCCAGGTGGCGTCCAATTGGGCCGCGCCGGGCGACAGATCGAACCGCTGCACATCGGTCTGCACCCGCCACACCGCCGCGCTGGACGCGGGTTTCACCACGCGCACGTCCAGCGCGCCCAGCTCGCGCTGCAGCGCGTCCGACAGCGCGCCCCGGACCTCGTCGGCCAGCGGCGCGGTCCAGCGCTCGGAATACAGCGCCGAGACGCTGCCGTCGCCATTGCGCACCATGAGCTGGGGCTGGTCGGCCGGCGTGGGCACGCTGACCGGCAACACGTCGATCATGTACGCCGCCTGCGCGCCAGCCGGCGCAGATGCAGTGCCAGCCGGCACGGACAGCGTGTAGTAATGCACGGGCGCCGAGGCGCAACCCGCCAAAGCGGCGGCCAGCGCCAGGGCGGACGTGGCGATGCGCGGGAAGAACGGCATGGGCGTCATGTTCATGATCTTCAGTTCTTGACCGGACCAGAGCCCGGAATGGGATCGGCGCCGCGACCTCGCAGCAGCGCTTCTGGATTGGCCTGCAGGAAGTCCGCCAGCGAGCGCAGCGAACGCGCCGCGCGGTTCAGTTCCTGCAGCGCGCGCTCGGTGCTGACCGGCAGCGAGCCGTCGGAGGCCAGCAGCTCGTTGATGCGGGCCATGGAGTCCCTGGCCTGCTTCAGCATGCCCTGCGCCTCGGGCGCGACCTGCTTGTCCAGGCGGTTCATCAGCCTGGAGGTGCTGGCCAGCGTGGTGCGCAGGTCCTCGCCGATTTTGTCGAACGGAATCTTCTCGATCTTGTTGACGATGTTGCTGAGCTGTTGCTGCAGCTGGTCCAGGTTACCCGGCACGGTCGGAATGATCGCCGGCACGGACGGGTTGAACGTCACCGGCTTGGCATTGGGGAACACATCCAGGTTCACATACAGCTGGCCCGTCAACAGGTTCGCCGGACGCAGCTGCGCGCGCAGCCCGTGCTTGATCATGCCGCCCAGCAGCCGGTTGCCGGCCACGTCGCCTTCCTTATCGGCCAGCTCCCGGACCTCGTCATAGACGCTGCCCAGGCGTTCCGGATAAAGCGTGGCGTCGACCACCGAGTAGAAGCGCTTGGTCTCCGGGTCGAAATCCAGGTTGATGCCGGTGACATTGCCCAGCGTGATGCCGCTGAAATCGACCAGCGCGCCCACGGCCAGGCCGCGGATCGACTGGTCAAAGCGCATGCGTATATCGAAGGCTTCGCCATCCGGATTGGCCTTGGCCTGCGCCTCGGTCGAATAGAGTTCGAATTCGGCGTCAGCCGGCGCCGGCTTGTTGGCGCCGCGCGCCGTGTAGACCGGCTCGAACGCCACGCCGCCCACCAGCAGCGACACCACCGACTGCGTGCGCACCTTCAGCCCGTCCGCGTTGACGCTGAAATCCACGCCGCTGGAATTCCAGAAGCGCGTGCCGCTGGTCACGAACGCATCGTTCGGCGCGTCGACGAAGACCTCGATATTCACCGAATCACCGCTCTTGTCGAGCTCGTACCCGATGACCCGGCCGACGTTGATACGGCGGTAGTAGACCGGCGAACCGACATCCAGCGAGCCCAGGTTATCCGCCTTGAGCTTGAAACGCTTGCCGGTCCGGTCGTGCGTGACGGCGGGCGGGATCTCCAGCCCTTCGAACGTCAGCTTGGTGGCCTTGCTGGCCTTGCCCTTGCCTTCGATGGCGTCCACGCCGATATAGGCGCCGGACAACAAGGTGCCCAGCCCGGATACGCCGCTCACGTCCAGGCGCGGCTTGACCACCCAGAAATTGGTGCCGTCGCGCGCCAGGTCGGAGACTTCCTTGGCCAGCTCGGCCGTCACGACCACCTTGCTGCGATCTTCATTGAAGCCGATGGACTTCACCGTGCCGACGTTCACGTCCTTGTAGCGCAAGCGGGTCTTGCCGACTTCCAGCCCGTCGGCCGAATTGAAGGTGATGGAAATGTCGGTGCCGGCCTGCAACCAGGTCCGCACGACCAGCGACAGGCCCATCAGGGCCGCGACCACGGGCACCAGCCAGATCCACGAAATCCGGTTCTGGCGCTTGCGCGTGATTGTGGGCGCGGCGATCTGCGGGTCGCCCTTGCCGGGAGTTTGCTCGGACATCGATTCTTCCTATTGTGTTGCGCGCGGCGCCGGGACTATGCCTGGCGCTCGGCTGCCGCCGCCGGCGGCTTGTGGCCACCCGCGACCTGCGGTACATCATCCAGCTCCGCATGACCTTCCAGGTCCCAGCTGCGGCGCAGATCGAAGCTCATGGCCGACAGCATGGTCAGGATGACCACAACGCCGAAGGCCGCCGCTCCGCCGCCCGCGCTGATTTCCATCAATCCCTGGAAATCGGCCAAGGCGGCCAGCAATATAACGACAAAAACGTCCAGCATCGACCACTGCCCGATGAATTCAACCATCTGGTACAGGCGCGTGCGCGGCCGCAAGTTGGTGGAACTGCCCCACTGCTCGGTGAGCAACAGCAGCACCAGCGCCAGCAGCTTGGTCAGCGGCACCGCCACGCTGGCGATGAAGACGATGAGCGCGATATCCCAGGAGCCCATGGCCCAGAGTTCAACCACCCCGCCCAGGATCGTGTGCGCGCCGCCCCCCAGCACCGAGCGCACCTGCATCACCGGCAGCACGTTGGCGGGGATGTAGAACACCACGGCGGCCAGCAGCAGCGCCCAGCTGCGCGCCCGATGATCCGGCTTGCGGTAGTGGACCAACGCATGGCAGCGCACGCAGTGATGGTCGGCCTCGGGATCGCCATCGCGCGGCAGCGCCTGGACCTGTCCACAGACATGGCAGCCGGTCAGCACGCTGTCGGGCCCGGCCCGCGGCACATGCACCGGCACCACGCCAGCCGTCTCGGCGTAACGCCAGATCACATGGGGCGACAGGCGGCCCAAAATGGTGAGCAGGACGGTCAGGAGGCCGAAACCGGCCAGGCCGATGCCAGGCGAAACGTCGGCCATGCCAGCCAGTTTCACCACCGCCACCAGCACGCCCAACAGGAACACCGGCACCATGCACCAGGGCCGCAGCAGCCCCAGCAGGCGCATGGCTTGATGGAACCCGCGCGGTTCGCGCCCTTGCGACAAGGGGCCCAGCACCCACAGCAGCACGGACAGCTGCAACAAGGGGAGCACGAAACCGGACAAGCCGGTCATCACGGCGACGATCTCGTGGCCCTGCCGCCAGGTGATGGCGACAGCGTCGAGCAAGGAGGCCTGCTGCACCATGCCCTGGACGGACATGGATGCGACGGGATAGGCGTTGGCGATGCCGAAGATGATCAGCGCGGTGATGGCCAGCGCCAACCAATTGGACAGGGTCAGCCCGCTGTAGCGCCACAAGGTGGAGCCGCAGCGGGTGCAACTGGCGGTTTCGCCGTGTTCGAGCTCATGCCTGCGATAGATACTGGCACAGTGTTCGCACTCGATCAGCGGCTGGCTGCTGTCCGCGGCCATCAGTCAACCAGTTCGACTTCCTGCTTGTCGGGCGCGTCCGAGGACGGCGGCTTGCCGCTGTCCTCGAAATCCAGCGTGACCTTGCCCGACTCGTCCAGATCCACCGTGACCGAACCGCCGTCGACCAGCTTGCCGAACAGCAGCTCGTCGGCCAGCGCGCGCCGGATGGTGTCCTGGATGAGGCGCTGCATGGGCCGCGCGCCCATGAGCGGATCGAAGCCTTCCTTCGCCAGGTGCTCGCGCAGGCGCGTGGTGAACACGGCCTCGACGCGACGCTCGTGCAGCTGGTCTTCCAGCTGCATGAGGAACTTGTCGACCACGCGCAGGATGATTTCGCGGTCCAGCGCGGCGAAGGGGATGATCGCGTCCAGGCGGTTGCGGAACTCGGGCGTGAACATGCGGCGGATTTCCGCCATTTCGTCGCCCACCACCCGCGAATTGGCGAAGCCGATGGAAGGACGGTTCAGGGTCTCGGCGCCCGCGTTGGTCGTCATGATGAGGATGACGTTGCGGAAGTCCGCCTTGCGGCCGTTGTTGTCGGTCAACGTGCCATGGTCCATCACCTGCAGCAGGATGTTGAAGACATCCGGGTGCGCCTTCTCGATTTCATCGAGCAGCAGCACGCAATGCGGCTGCTTGGTGATGGCCTCGGTCAGCAGGCCGCCCTGGTCGAAGCCCACGTATCCCGGCGGCGCGCCGATCAGGCGCGACACGGCATGGCGCTCCATGTATTCCGACATGTCGAAGCGCAGCAGCTCCACGCCCAGCGTGAAGGCCAGCTGACGTGCGACCTCGGTCTTGCCCACGCCGGTGGGGCCGGAGAACAGGAAGGCGCCGATCGGCTTTTCCGGCTTGCCCAGGCCCGAGCGCGCCATCTTGATCGCGGCCGACAGCGCCTCGATGGCGTTGTCCTGGCCGAACACCACGGTCTTGAGGTCGCGGTCCAGCGTGGCGAGCTTGCTGCGGTCGTCGTTGGAGACGGACTGCGGCGGAATGCGCGCGATCTTGGAAACGATGTTTTCGATGTCGACCTTGCCGATCACCTTCTTCTGGCGCGAACGCGGCAGCAGGCGCTGCGCGGCGCCGGCCTCGTCGATCACGTCGATGGCCTTGTCCGGCAGATGGCGGTCGTTGATGTAGCGCGCCGACAGTTCGGCGGCGGCCGACAGCGCGGCCGACGAATAGCGGACGTTGTGATGCTCTTCGAAGCGGCTCTTCAGGCCGCGCAGGATCTGCACGGTCTGCTCGACGCTGGGCTCGGGCACGTCGATCTTCTGGAAGCGACGCGACAGCGCGTGGTCTTTCTCGAAGACGCCGCGGTATTCGGTGTAGGTGGTCGCGCCGATGCACTTGAGCTGGCCCGAGGACAGCGCCGGCTTGAGCAGATTGGACGCGTCCAGCGTGCCGCCCGAGGCCGAGCCGGCGCCGATCAGCGTGTGGATTTCGTCGATGAACAGGATGGCGTCGGGATTGCCGCGGATCTGCTTGAGCACGCCCTTCAGGCGCTGCTCGAAATCGCCGCGGTACTTGGTGCCGGCCAGCAGCGCGCCCATGTCCAGCGCGTAGACCTGCGAGGCCTGCAGGATCTCGGGCACTTCGCCGCGCGTGATGCGCCAGGCCAGGCCCTCGGCGATGGCGGTCTTGCCCACGCCAGCCTCGCCGACCAGCAGCGGGTTGTTCTTGCGGCGGCGGCACAGCACCTGGATGACACGCTCGACCTCGTGCTCGCGTCCGATCAGGGGATCGATGCGGCCGGCCAGCGCGGCGGCGTTCAGGTCATTGGCATACTGATCCAGCGGCGACTGACGCGATTCGCCCTGGTCTTCCCCGTTGCTCTGCTGCTCTTTCTGCACGGCGGCGGACTCCACCTGTGGCTGTTTGGTAATGCCATGCGACAGGAAATTGACCACGTCCAGGCGCGTCACGCCCTGCTGTTGCAGGTAATAGACGGCGTGCGAGTCCTTTTCGCCGAAAATGGCGACGAGCACATTGGCGCCCGTGACGGGTTTCTTGCCGGTGCCGCCCGCCGACACATGCATGATCGCGCGCTGGATCACACGCTGGAAACCCAGCGTGGGCTGCGTGTCGACTTCCGCGCCGCTGGGAATCACGGGCGTGTTTTCCGAGACGAACTGGCGCAGGTTGCGGCGCAGGTCGTCCAGGTTCGCGGCGCAGGCGCGCAGAACCTCGACGGCCGAAGCATTGTCGAGCAAGGACAACAGCAGATGCTCGACGGTGATGAATTCGTGCCGGGCCGAACGGGCCTCGACGAAAGCCATATGCAGGCTGACTTCAAGCTCTTGAGAAATCACGCTTCCTCCGATGACGCATCGAAGCGGTCAAATACACGATTCATATTCTATGCCGATCATGGCGTAACACCAGAGATTTCAAAAACCACACTATCGTGGCGCCCCTTGGTATCCATGACCGTAAGCGTATACCTGCCGTCCTGCGCCAACACTAATTTAAACGGATGAGCCGCCGCGCCATGATTAACGACCCGGCCATCCAGCATCCACCATACCTCACCTTCGGCGCCCTGCGCGTCCACGTCCAGCGCCACCTGCCGGCTGCCCGGCACGGGCCGCAGCACCGCCCCGGCCGAGACGCCGCCCAGGCGCAGCGGCCCCTGGGTGACGTCGGCGTAGCCGGCGAAGGACGGCGGCACCGTGTCGTTCAGGGCCCAGGCCGCGCGCTGCTCGGGGCAGGCGTCGGTCGGGCCGCTGCCCAACCGGTAGCCCAGCGGCCAGCACGTCACGACGGCTTGCACCGTGGCGGGCCGGATCCGGGGTTGCGGCGCGCCTTCCGGCAAGGCCGCGACGATGTCCTGCAGCAACGGCGCCGCCACATTGGCGCCGAAAAAGCCCGGATTGGGGGTGCCGTCCGGACGACCGACCCACACGCCTATCGTCCATCTGTCGGTCACGCCGACCGACCAGGCATCGCGGAAACCGAAACTGGTGCCGGTCTTCCAGGCCAGCCGCCGCCCCTGATTGCCCGATTCATAGAACGGGCGGTCGGGGTGGCCGCCGCTTTCCAGGATGTCCCGGACAATCCAGGCGGCTCCGGCGCTCATCATACGGGACTCCACCCGGGGCTGCTCCGGCCGCAACCGGGGACGCCCCGACAGGCCGCCGCGCGCCAGCGCCCGGTAGGCGCCCACCAGCTCTTCCAATGTGGTGCCGCCTCCGCCCAAAATCAAGCTCAGGTTGGGCTCGGCGCCAGCCGGCAGGCGCAGACGCACCCCGCCCGCCAGCATAACCGAGGCGAAACTGACCGGTCCGACACGGTCCAGCAGGTCCACGGCCGGCACATTCAGGGACCGCTGCAGCGCCTGCGCCACGCTGATCGGCCCCGAGAAGGCGGCCTGGAAATTGCCCGGCGCATAGCCGCCAAAGGACAGCGGCGCGTCAATCAGCAGGCTTTCCGAATGGATCAGCCCTTCGTCCAGCGCCTGCGCATACAGGAAGGGCTTGAGCGTGGAACCCGGCGAACGCACGCCGCGCACCATATCCACGTGCGCGTATCGGGAATCATCGGAAAAATCCGCCGACCCCGCATAGGCCTTGATTTCCAGGCTGTCGTTGTCCATGACCAACACCGCCATGGACACCTTGGGCGGCAGATTGTCGACCCGGTCCAGCAGCATGCGTTCGACCGAAGCCTGCATGTCCGCGTCCAGCGTGGACGCGACCAGCGGCGGACGCTCGCCGGGACGCCGGCGCGGGCCGCCCGCCTCCAGCAACAGGCGCTGGGCGGCCAGCGGCGCCAGCCAACGCGCCCGCAGCGGCGGCGCGATGACGTTCTCGATCTTGGCGTCGGCGACCGCTTCAGCCGTCCAGCGTCCGCGCTCGACCATGCGGTCCAGCACCTTGTCGCGCGCCACCTGCGCCGCCTGCGGATGGCGGTCGGGACGCAGCCGCGACGGCGCCTGCGGCAAGGCGGTCAGCATGGCCGCCTCGGCCGGGCTCAGGTCGCTGGCGGGCTTGCCCAGCCATAGACGGGATCCCATTTCCACGCCTTCGACGATGCCGCCCATGGGCGCATGCGTCAGATACAGGGACAGGATCTCGTCCTTGCTGTAGTGCATTTCCAGCTGCACGGCGCGCCAGGCCTGGCGCAGCTTGGCCGAGATCGTGCGCGACGGCTTGCCGGCCAGCTGTGGGTCGATCAAGCGGGCCGTCTGCATGGTCAGCGTCGAGCCGCCGGACACGATGCGCCGGTTGGTGGCCCACTGCCAGCCGGCGCGCGCCAGCGCCACCGGGTTGACGCCGGGGTGCCAATAGAACCAGCGATCCTCGTAGGTCAGCAGGGTTTCGAGGTAGCGCGGCGACACCTGGGCCGGCGTGACCGGATAGCGCCAGATGCCGTCGCGGCTGGGATAGTTGCGCAGCGGCGTGCCGTCGGCCGAGACGACCACGGCGGCGCCGCCGGAATCGATCGGCGGCAGCGGGAACAGGCGGTCCAGCGCGAATAACAACGCGGCCAGCGTCAGGAGGACGCTGGCCGCGAGGATGCCGCGCCGCCGCCAGCGGCGGGCGCGCGCGGCGCCCGCCGTGGAGGTGGCCGGGGCGGTCAAGGACGCTTCGCGCCGCGATCGCGGATTTCCACGGTGCTCCATTGTTCGCCCACGCCACGGATTTCCGGCCGGTACATGTCTTCCGCCACTGTCGACGGCACCGCGTAGCGGCCCGGCGTCACGACGCGCACCAGGTAGAACACGTCCACCTTGCCTCGGCCCAGCGCCACCGCCGCCACATACCGGTCATCGCGGAATTCGCGGTGCTTGATGTTGGGATTGGACATCGCGTCGGCCACGCGCACGCCGCCGATGGTCCATTCCTGCATCTCGGGGCTTTGCGACAGGTTCATGTTCTCGACCTCGAAGCCGGCCGGCACACGATCCACCAGCAGCGCATCCGGGATGTTCTGGTTGGAGGATGCCTGCACCCAGACCACCAGCATGTCGCCGGTCTGCAGCGTGCCGCCGTCCCATGCGCGGCCATCCGGACGGTACCAGCCGCGCTTGAGCTGGATCACATCGCTGCGCGGAGACGGCGTCACGGTCGGGCTGCCCTGGATGTCATACTCCACGAACAGGGACTGGCTGCCGCTGTTGGTCAGCTGCGTCGAGGCCAGATCGGCGGGCGCCAGCGACACCGTGGCGTCGGCCTTGCCGCCGGTCAGCGGCTTGCGCACGCCGTTGACGGTCAGCGCGGCTTCCCACGGCGTGTTCTTGTCGCCGCCGATCGCGCGGGCCGCCAGCAGCAGGGCCATCTGTTCCTGGGTGGACAGATAGGAACGGTTGCCCAGGCGGTTCGTCAGCTGCGACAGCAACACTTCGCTGCGGTCGTGCTTCAGGCCGTACTGGCTCATCAGCGCATAGGCCAGCGCGTAATCACGCACGCTGCTGCCGTAGTCGCCCATCCACTCGTCGTAGTAGGAGCTGTTGCTGCGACGGACGATGCCGTACTCGCGCGCCATGGCCTGATCCAGCGCGGCCTTCATGCGCCCTTCGTCGCCCATCAGCTTGAACGCCACCGCCAGCTGCACCAGGGGCAGCGGCGAGCGCGCGCGCTCTTGATAGTTGTCGTAGAGCTGGCGCACCGTGGACAGCGGCGCCTTCTTGTCGCGCGCCAGGACCAGCGCGGCCGTGGCCAGGCCGGCGAAGCGGCGATGGTCTTCGCGCAGGGTGTCGACGTAGCTGCTGTCGATGCGGCCCGAGTCGACGCTCTTGCGCAGGTTGGCCGACCAGGTGCCGAACGCGTTGGCGCTCTGCTGCACCTGCTCCAGCAGCCACTGGCGCGAACGGTCCAGAGAGACCTCGGGCGTCGTGAAGCCATGGTCGCGGGCATCCTGCAGGAAGCCCACGGCGTAGGCCGTCAGCCACACGTCGCGCGAGGACGAGCTGCCGCCCCACAGGTTGTACGACCCGACGGCATTACGCATGCCGGACAGGCGGCCGATGGCGCCGGCCACCTTGGCTTCGCGCTCGGCCTGCGTGCGCGGCTTGAGCCCGAACTGCTTGGCGGCGTCCTCGTCGATCAGCACCCACGGCAGGGTCGCGCTGATGGTCTGCTCGGTGCACCCATACGGATAGTTGAGCAGGCCTTCGACCAGGCGATTGACGTTGAACGGCGGCCGGTTCGAGACGGTCAGGCTGACCGTGGTCGAATCCGGATAGTAGGACGAGATCCACGAAGCCTGCGGCGACTGGCTTTCACCCGGGTTCAGACGCAGGCGGCGGACCTGGCGCTCGGCGGCGTGCGCGGGCTGCACCTGCAGCACGGACTCGCGCACGATGCGCAGCGGCTGCGCGCCACCCTGTCCGTCCACGGTCAGGCGCATCAGGCCCAGCCCGTAGGAACCGGTGGTGGTGGCGGTGAAACGCAGCGTGACGCGCTGCTTGTCCTTCAACTGGACCGTGCGCGTGCCATCGACGATGGCCAGCGGATCCAGCGCCTCGAGCTTGACCGTGACCTTCTGCGGCGAGCCGCTAAGGTTGGTCACGTCCAGCGCGATCGCGGACTGGTCGCCCGGGGTGATGAAGCGGGGCGTGTTCAGCTCGGCCACGATGGGCGCGGCCACCACCATTTCGGCGTCGGTGCTGCCGAAGTTGTCGGCGGTGAATGCCACGGCCATCAGGCGCAGCGTGCCGTTGAAGTCGGGCAGGTCCAGCGGAATGTCGGCCTCGCCCTTGTCGTTGAGCTTGACCACGCCCGAGAACAGGTCGACCAGCTTGACCTTCTTGGGCAGGCTCTTACTGTCGCCGCGCATGGCGGCGTCGCCGCCCCACTTCAGCTTGCCCTTGGTGCCGTCCATCTTCTCGATGAGCTTGCCGTACATGTCCAGCAGTTCGGGCGCGTAGCGGTGCTTGCCGAAGAAGAAGTCCAGCGGGTTGGGCGTGGCGTACTGGTTGATGTTCAGGATGCCGACGTCCACCGCCGACAGCGTGACCATGGCCTGCTTGCCCTGGGCGCCGTCCACCTTGACGCGGATGCTGGCCTTGGTTTCAGGCACGGTCTTGGCCGGCGCGGTGATCTTCACGTCGAGCTTGCGGTCGGCGCTGGCGATCGGCAGATAGGTCAGGCCCAGCGCGCGCGCCGGCGTGACGCGGTCGCCTTCGCTGCCGGGACGGAACACCGCGGCCGAGACGTACAGGTCGTGGCGCTTCCAGGCCTTGTCGATGGGGATCTCGACCTGCGTGCCGGTCGCCTTGACCGAAACCCAGGTGGACCACAGCATGCGGTCGCCCTCGACCATCACCAGGGCCTGGCCGTCATGCGGCGGCGTCAGCGTGAGCTTGACGCTGTCGCCCGGCTTGGCGGGCACGCCCTCGAGCTTCATCTGCACGCGGTCCGGGCGGTTGCCCATGGCGTCGGCGTCCTGCGCGTTCCAGCCCGCGTAGAAGCGGTAGCGCATGGTTTCGCCGGTTTCCGGATCGGAAATTTCCAGGCGGTAGCGGCCCCACTTGACGTTGACGGTCAGCTGGGCGCGATCGTTCAGCGCGATGGCGCGCGAATCCTGCAGTTCCTCGGTTTCGGTGTAGCCGCTGTTCCAGCCGCGCTGGTCGTCGAAGCGCCAGTAGTACTGGCGTTCCTCGCGGTACAGGCGCATCTGGGCCTGGGCCAGCGGAGCCTTCTCGCCGGCCGACGTCACGCGCACCACTTCGAACACGGCGGGCGCGTTCTCGCGCGCCACGTCGCCGTCGAACTGCGGACGCACGGCGATCAGCGTGTCGGCGGGCCAGACGGCGCGCTCGATGGAACGCACCACCGGACGGCCGCCCGATTCCAGCAGGCTGGCCGACACGCGCACCTTCATGGGCGAATGCGTGCCGTCGGTGTTCGGGTTCACTTCGATGATGGCCTTGCCGTCGTCGTCCAGCGCGAGTTCGGGCAGCTCGCCGAACGTGCGGCGCGAGTCATCGGCCACGTCGCCGAAGATGAAGCCGGGCCATTGCTGCGGCAGGGCAACGCGGTTGCGCTTGACCTGGAAGGTCGCCAGCAGACGGTTGCCGGCGGCGGGCGCGCCGTACAGGTAATCGCCCTGCACATCGATCGACAGCTCGTCGTCGGGGCTCAGCACCTGCTGTTCCGTATCGAGCGTCATCTTCATGCGCTCGGGCAGGAATTCCTCGACCTGGAACTTCCACGAGGCATCCGGAGCGCGCGACGCGGGGTCGACGCGCAGCTCCAGTAGCCAGGTGCCGGTCTGGGCGTCCGGCGGCAGATCGATGGCGCGCTCGACGTAGCCTTGCAGGTCCTTCGCGGGCTGCCACAGCGTGGTCTGCACCACGCGGCCGTCGGGGCGCTTGATGGTGGCGGTCAGCGGCGACGGCGGCATCACGCGGCCGTCCAGGTCGCGCGGCAGCACCGACACATGGAAGGTTTCGCCGGGGCGGTACAAATTGCGGCCGGCGTAGACGAACAGGTTGTTGGGACGCGACACATGGCCGCCGATGTCGAACTCGGACAGGTCCAGCGCGGGCTCGGCCAGCGCCAGCACCGTCATTTCCTTGTCGCGCGAGGCGCGGATCAGGCGCGCATTGGTGAAGCTGCCTTCGAAGCGCACATGGCCCTGGCCGTCGGCCGCCGCCTTGGCGAGCGACTTGCCGGCGCCGTCGACCAGCTCGAAGACCGCGCCGGAGATGGCCTGGCCGCTCTTGAGCGAGACGGAATAGGCTTCGATGCGGTCGCTGTAGCGGCGGGCGTGCAGGCCGATGTCGCTGACGTAGAAATAGCTGACCTGGTATTCATAGCGGAAGCGGCCGGGCTGGCTCATCACCGCGATGTAGATGCCGGGCTCCTGCAGTTCCTTGATGCCTTCGACCGGCAGGAAGGTGACGTGGCGGCGGTTCGGCTTGTCGTCGGTGACGAAGCGGCCCTGGTAAACGCTGGTCGTCAGCGTGTTCAGGCGGTCCAGGTCCCAGTTGCTGACCGAGCCCTTCAGGCTGCGGTTGTCGGAATAGCGCCAGCCGTCTTCGCCGTCGTAGTCGACGCCGTCATCGTCGGAGGACGAGGCGCTGCGGCCCAGGCCCAGCACGGAATCGAACAGTTCGGGCACGCGGTCCGGCTCGACGCGCAGGAACTGCACATCGACCTCGGGCACGTTGACCGTGGCCACCGGCAGGCCGCCGTTCTGGCCGGCGGGCAGCACCACGCCGCGGCTGGCGAAGTAGAACGACGGCGGCATGGCTTCCGTGCTCACCTCGCAATGCGACGAGGAGACCAGCGTGGCCTTCTCGATGCCGGGCAGACCGGCGCGCAGGCCGATGGAGTACGAGCGCTGCGGCTGCACGTAGGGGAAATAGATCATGCGCGGGTTGTCGCCCACGACCCAGCTGCCCTTGACGATCTTGCCCTTGGGCGCGGCGTCGCCGCTCTTGACCGACATGGGTTTGTCGCCGGCGCTGGCCGCCGACTCGTTGTCCTGGTCGGCCTTGCCCGAGCTCGAGCCGGTGTCCGTGACCTGCAGGAAGCCTTCAAGCTCGGCCTTGGCGTCGACCGGCTGGGTGAAGGTCACCGCCAGCGCCAGGCTGTCGCGGAACTGGCGCGACTGGCAGTTCAACGCGGCGAAGGGATCTGCCTTGCCGACCGTCGCGGTCGCCGCCAGCGCCGGCTTGGCGTCGCCGGATGCCGGCTGCGGCGAGGGGGAGCTGCCAGCCGGCGAGGACGTCGCGGCGGGCGTGGACGCGGCGGGCGGACCCGCATCGGACGGCGTGCGCCCCTGCCCCACCCACCAGCCCACGCCGACGGCGCCGGCCACGACTATTGCGCCGGCGATCGCCAGCCAGGACTTGCTGTTCTTTCCACTCACGGCAAACCTCCCCGTTTGCTCGACTGCAACGCTCCTTTGCGGCGGAGCTGCCGACCTGCATGACGCCGCGCGCCTCTCATTGCGCGGCCCGCGTTTTCATTGACCGGAAAACGCGGCGCCGCCATCACTGGCGGCGGCTTGGTTCCTTGCTGCCTAGACGGGCTCCATCACGCATTGCAGCGGATGCTGGCGCGCCCGGGCGTACTGAGCCACCTGGGCGATCCGCGTCGCCGCGACATCGCGCGGGTAGACGCCGCAGACGCCGCGCCCTTCGTGATGGACCTGCAGCATGATCCGCGTCGCGTCTTCATGGTTCTTGTTGAAGAACTTCTGCAGCACCTTCACGACGAACTCCATCGGCGTGTAGTCGTCATTTAGCAGCAGCACCTGGTACATCGGCGGCGGCGCGGCGCGTGCCGGCGCCTTCTCGACGGCCAGATCGTGCTGGGTATCCAAGGTAGAACTCATAGCGCGGGTATTCTATTTAAACTGGGGACGGTTTGCATGCAACTTACTCAAAATTACACGTAGAAATGCGTAGTTTCCATACTTGACTCACCGAAGAAAAGCGGCGCATTATCCACGCATTCTGGGGTTTTCAGCTCGCTGAAAAGCTGCCAGGAGGCCGGAGGGGGTAAGGGGTTTCGGCCGCGATGCCCTTCTGTCAAACATACGATTCAATGAGGCAGTCCGCATGTCTGATACGACCGCAACCGCCGTCCAAGGGGACAATCCCAAATCGACGGGCACCGTCAAATGGTTCAACGATGCGAAAGGGTTTGGCTTCATTACGCCCGATGACGGCGGAGAAGATCTGTTCGCCCACTTTTCGTCCATCCAGATGAATGGTTTCAAAACCCTGAAGGAAGGTCAGAAAGTCGCCTTTGAGATTATCCAAGGGCCCAAAGGCAAGCAAGCGCTCAATATCACTGCTGCCTGAGTTACCCTATATAGCCCAACCTCCGGGTTGCGCCATTATCCCAGGCGGGGCTTTCGGGCCCCGCCTTGTTATTTTCTTATTTCCGTTCCCGCATATGCTGAAGACTGCCGTATCGAATCCTGTAAGCCGTACGCTGTTTGAGGCAGGACGTTCGGCACTGGCCGCCGCCCTGCTCGCCCTGCCGGCGCTGGCCGGCGCGCAGACCGGCCCGCAGCCGGAACTGCCGCGCACGCAGTTGTCCGCCGGCATCCACATTATCCGCGCAGAAGTCGCCAACACGGAAGAGAGCCGTCGCAGCGGCCTGATGTTCCGTCGCGAACTGCCCGGCAACGACGGCATGCTGTTCGTGTTCGAGAACCCCGACGTGCAGTGCTTCTGGATGCGCAATACGCTCCTGCCGCTGTCGATCGCCTTCATCACCGATGATGGCACGATCGTCAATATCGAAGACATGGCGCCGCAGACCGAAGACCCGCACTGCTCGAAGAAGCCGGTGCGCTATGCGCTGGAAATGGCGCAGGGCTGGTACGAGCAGCACGGCATCCAGGCCGGCCGCAAGATCGACGGATTGCCGTAGGGAGCCCCCCCGAGCGCTGCGCGCTTCCCCCAGGGGCGCCGCTGCGGACCGGCAAAGCCGGCTCCGCGCGGCCCGGATGGCGGTGGCTACGTCGGCTTGATGCGAAGATTGTTGGACCGCCGATGCGCGGCGCATCGACATTGCCATGCCGTAAAAAGGGAGCCTTTCGGCTCCCTTTTTGCTTGCGCGCTCGCTGGTTGGCGAGCGCGTTGCCTGGTCAGACGCGTTCGATGATCAGCGCGATGCCCTGGCCGACACCGATGCACATGGTGCACAGCGCGTAGCGGCCGCCGGTGCGGTGCAGCTGGTTGATGGCGGTGGTGGCTAGGCGGGCGCCGCTGGCGCCCAACGGGTGGCCCAGGGCGATGGCGCCGCCGTTCGGGTTCACGCGCGGATCGTTGTCGGCGATGCCCAGTTGGCGCAGCACGGCCAGGCCTTGCGCGGCGAAGGCTTCGTTCAGCTCGATCACGTCCATCTGTTCCAGCGTCAGGCCGGTCTGGGCCAGCACCTTGCGCGTCGCGGGCGCCGGGCCGATGCCCATGATGCGCGGCGCGACGCCGGCGGTGGCCATGCCGACCACGCGCGCGCGCGGCGTCAGGCCGTGGCGGGCAGCAGCCTTTTCGTCGGCCAGCAGCAGCGCCGCGGCGCCGTCGTTCACGCCCGAGGCGTTGCCGGCCGTCACGCTGCCGCCTTCGCGGACCACGCCCTTGAGCTTGGCCAGCGCTTCCAGCGTGGTTTCACGCGGATGCTCGTCCTTGGAGACGATGATGGGATCGCCTTTCTTCTGCGCGATCGACACGGGCACGATTTCGGCGTCGAAGTAGCCTTCCTTCTGCGCGCGGGCGGTCTTTTGCTGGCTGGCCAGCGCGAACAGATCCTGGTCTTCGCGGCTGATCTTGAAGTCGTCGGCCACGTTCTCGGCGGTCTCCGGCATGGAGTCCACGCCGTACTGGGCCTTCATCAGCTTGTTGATGAAACGCCAGCCGATGGTGGTGTCGTAGATCGCGGCGCTACGCGAGTAGGCGCTGTCGGCCTTGCCCATGACGAAGGGCGCGCGGCTCATGCTTTCCACGCCGCCCGCCAGCATCAGGCCGGCTTCGCCGGCGCGGATGGCGCGCGCGGCGCCGCCGATGGCGTCCAGGCCCGAACCGCACAGACGGTTGACCGTCGCGCCCGGCACCTCGATGGGCAGCCCGGCCAGCAGCGTGGCCATGCGGGCGACGTTGCGGTTGTCTTCGCCGGCCTGGTTGGCGCAGCCCAGGATCGCATCGTCCAGCTCTTCCCAACGCACGCCGGGATTGCGAGCTACCAGGGCCTTGAAGGCCACGGCGGCAAGATCATCCGGCCGCACGGACGCCAAGGCGCCGCCGTAGCGGCCGAAGGGAGTGCGGATCGCATCGCAGATATAGGCATGCACGGTCATGAGTCGCTCTGAAAGAGTAAGGAAAACGGGATCTTCCGATCGGATCGCAGGATCTTAACGCAGCCCATTTCGCGCCAATTTGGTGCCTGCAAGGTGTGTCCGCCTCGCGGACGGTGTCCGGCTGATGTTCAGTCAGCGTACCGCGCTCAGGATCCGCCCACGGGCGAGGCGGCCGGCTTGGCCGCGCGTCCCGCCTCGACCAGCGCCTGGCGCCGGAAGCGGCCGGCGGCCAGGTGATAGAACGGCTGCGGGCAGAACTGACGCGACACGCCCGAGGCCAGCAACGCCCCCACCAGCAGCCAGAACAGCATGGGCTGGCTGCCCGTCATTTCCATCACCACCACGCTGGCGGTCAGCGGCGCCTGCGTGGCGGCCGCCAGGAACGCCGCCATCGACAGCAGCACCAGCACGCGCTGGTCGACGCCATCGCCGGCCAATTGCCAGATGTGATGGCCGATGCCGGCGCCGGTGGTCAGCGCCGGCGTGAAAATGCCGCCGGGTATGCCGGCCCAGTAGGACGCCACGGTGGCCGCCAGCTTGGCCAGCCCGAAGCCGGCGGGCACGCCGTCGTTCCCCGACAACAGGCCGGCCGCCGAGCCATAGCCCGTGCCATACACGCCGCCGGCCGTGCACAGGCCGATCAGGGCCAGCGCCAGGCCCATGATGAACGCGGTCCAGACGGGATGCGCCCGGATCCAGGCGCGCCACCTGCGCGGCGCGGCGCCCGCCGCGCCCTTGCCCAGCAGGCGGGCGAAGATGCCGCCCAGCGCACCGTTGAGCGCGCCGCAGACCAGCACCCACATCAGCATGCCCTGGTTCAGCGGCTCGCCGGCGAACACGCCGAAGTACGGGTTGTTGCCGGCCACGGCAACCACCAGGAAGCCGGCCGCCAGCACGCCGATCAGCACCAGTCGCTGCCAGCGCAGCACCGTGCCCCGGCCCAGCTCCTCGATGGCGAAGATCACGCCGGCCAGCGGCGCGTTGAAGGCCGCGGCCAACCCGCCGGCCGCGCCGGCCGCGATCAGTTCATTGGCGTGGAAACCGCGCAGTCGCAGGCCACGGCGCTTCCAGAAATCGCCCCAGGCCAGCATCACGGCCGCGCCCACCTGCACCGACGGGCCTTCGCGGCCAATGGAGGCGCCAGCCAGCATGCCCAAAAAGGCCAGCGGCACTTTCCACAACGCCTGAACCAGCGAGACCAGGCTGGTCTGCCCCGGACCGGGCGGTAGCGACAAGGCGCCGATGACTTGGGGGATGCCGCTGCCCGCGGCGTTGGGCGCGAAGCGCAAGGTGAGCCAGCGCAGCGCGGCCAGCGCCGGCGGCAGGATCAGCAGCGCCAACCAGCCGCTGTGCCCGACCCAGGCGCGGTTCCATTCCAGCGCCTTGTCGGCCAACCAGGCGAAACCCAGCGATACCAGGGCGACCAGCGCGGCGCCGCCCAGCAACAGGCCCATCTGCACGCTCTTGCGCGACAGCCGGTTGATCTGGCGCAGCTTGCGGCGCGCCAGATGGCGCGCGCCCGCATAGGCGCGGCGCAAGGGATGGGATGGGTTCATGGCGATCACCTTACCATCGCAAGCTGACCGCCAGCCCACAGGCCCGCCGGCGGGCGGCGGGCCTGACCGCTCAGAACGTGGACCAGTCGTCCTCGCCGGCATGCGCCAGCGCGGGCTGGGCCTGCGGCTTGCGCGCGGCGGACGCCGCAGGCACCGCGCGGGCCACCACGGGCCTGGCCTGGACCAGGCGCGCCTGCGCCTCGCGCGCCGAACCGCCGGCATCGCCCGCTTCCACCTTGAAGCGGCGCACTTCCTGCGCCAGGCGGCCGGCCTGTTCCTGCATGCTGGCGGCGGCCGCGGCGGCCTCTTCCACCAGCGCGGCGTTCTGCTGCGTCACGGTGTCCATCTGCGCCACGGCCTGGTTGACCTGGCCGATGCCCGAGGACTGCTCGGCCGATGCGCTGGATATCTCGCGCACCAGCGTGGCGACCTGGCGCACGCTGTCCACCACTTCGCGCATGGTGCTGCCCGCCTCGTCGACCTGACGGGTGCCGCCTTCGACGCGCTGGACCGATTCGTCGATCAGGGCCTTGATTTCCTTGGCCGCGACCGCCGAGCGCTGCGCCAGCGTGCGCACTTCGCCCGCCACCACGGCAAAACCACGCCCCTGTTCGCCGGCGCGGGCGGCTTCCACCGCCGCGTTGAGCGCCAGGATGTTGGTCTGGAAGGCGATGCCGTCGATCACGCCCGTGATGTCGGCGATGCGGCGCGAGCTGTCGGAGATCGCGCTCATGGTCTGCACCACGCCGTCCACCACTTCGCCGCCGCGCAACGCCACGGCCGAGGCCTGCTCGACCAGGCGGTCGGCCTGGCTGGCGTTGTTGGCATTCTGTTGCACGGTGCTGGTCAGTTCTTCCATCGACGCGGCCGTCTCTTCCAGCGAGGAAGCCTGCTCCTCGGTGCGCTGGGACAGGTCGGAGTTGCCCTGCGCGATCTGCGAGGACGCCGAGGCGATGCTCTCACAGCCGTCGCGCACGTCGCGCACGATGCGAGCCAGGCTTTCGTTCATTTCCTTGAGCGCGCCCATCAGGTCGCCCGTTTCGTCGCGCGTGGCCACCTTGATGTCGGTGGTCAGATCGCCCGCGGCGACCTGGCGCGCGGCGTTCACCGCCTGTTGCAACGGCCGCACGATACCGCGCGTGACCAGCCAGCCCAGCAACATGCCGATGGCCACGCCCAGCACCGCCAGCGTGATCATCAGCGCGCGCATGCGTTCGTACAGGTCGGTGCCGGCCTGCACCGACACGGCCGCGGCCTTTTCCTTGCTCACGGCCAGGTCCGTCATCAGGTCGTCCAGCTTCTGCGACGAGACCACCACGCGCTTCTCTATTTCCTTGACGGCCGCATCGGTCTGGGTCAGCGCCTGCGACTGGGCCGCGCTGAAGAAGTCCTGGGCCTCGCGCTTCCAGGTGTTCTCGATCTCGATGAACTGCGCCAGCAGGCGCTTGCCTTCGTCGGTCTGGAAGGTCTGGCCGGCGCGGTCGCGCAGCTTGTCCATGGTCTGCACGGCATCGTCAAACTGCTTGCGCAGCGCCTTGCGCTCCTGCTCGCTGGTCGCGGCCAGATACCCGGTGCGCGCGCGTCCGGCGTAGATCAGGTTGATGTTCGCTTCCTTGATATCCGAAACGCCGCGCAGCTCGGTGTCATAGAGCCGGTCGTTCATTTCGTTGATGCTGGCGAGTCCCCAGACGCCGAAGGCGCCGATCACGCCGCCTATCACCGCCACAATTAAAAATGCGCCCGACAGGCGGGCGCCGATACGCAGACCAGAAAATAACCGCAACATGCTTCCCTTCCCGTGATCTACCCCGGTGTTATGGCGGCTACGCCGCAGTCCCCGGCTCCGAGGTTCAGTCATGGACTGGCGCCAACAATAGCGCTCGGCATTTTTAGGGGAAACCCTAAAGAAAAGGCTGTTTCTCAGGTAATTCGATGCAATGAACTCGACAATCGACAGGGCGATTGAAAAAACCTCACGTTATCAATGAGTTCCATTGATACAAAACCTTCAATAAAGTTCTTTCGCGCCTCCCGCGAAAAAACAAGACCCCTCGGCAAGGCCGAGGGGTCCGGGTCCGGCGTGGCGCGCGCGCCGCAAGGCGGCGCGGGCGTCCGGCGGATAAAGCGGGATCAGGCGAAGTTCTTCGCGGCAAAGTCCCAGTTCACCAGCGCCCAGAAGTTTTCCAGGTACTTGGGACGGGCGTTGCGGTAGTCGATGTAGTAGGCGTGTTCCCACACATCACAGGTGAGCAGCGGCTTGTCGGCCGTGGTCAGCGGGGTGGCGGCGTTGCTGGTGTTGACGATGTCCACCGAGCCGTCGGCCTTCTTGACCAGCCAGGTCCAGCCCGAGCCGAAGTTTCCGGCGGCCGACTTGTTGAAGGCTTCCTTGAAAGCGTCGAAGCTGCCCCACTTGGCGTTGATGGCGTCAGCCAGCTTGCCGCTCGGCGCGCCGCCGGCCTTGGGAGCCAGGCTGTTCCAGTAGAACGTGTGGTTCCAGATCTGAGCCGCGTTGTTGAAGATGCCGCCCGAGGACTTCTTCACGATCTCTTCCAGCGACAGGTTTTCGAATTCCGTGCCGGGGATCAGGTTGTTCAGGTTGGTGACGTAGGTCTGATGATGCTTGCCGTAGTGGAACTCCAGCGTCTCCTTGGAGATGTGCGGAGCCAGGGCGTCCAGTTCGTAAGGCAGGGGGGGAAGAGTGTGTGCCATGTGATGGTTCCTTCTGTTGAGAGCACGATCAAGCCGGTCCATTGTATCGGCAAGACAATGAGGATACCGGCTTAACCCCGAGCTGGCGCGGGTTAAGCGGGCATGAGCAAATGCGCGCCGGCGCGGGTCGCGGCGCGCAAATGCGAACGTTACTCTTTCGCGTAACGCAACGCCCTGCCCCCGCGCGTTTCCACCAGCGAGCCATCTTCGCGCAACGTCATTGAAATATGCAGCGGCGAGGCCGACGCGGCTTGCGGCAAGGCCAGGTCGATGCGGATGGCGCGCGCAGCCGGATCCAGCTTCGACACGTCGACGAAATGCCAGCGCGCGCCCGAGGGCAGCGGCACGAACACGGCCAGCGCGCGCAGCTCGCCAGCGGAGGCAACAGGCGCGCTGACGCCGTCCTCGCCTTCGGACTCGCGCGGCGCGCCGGCATAGTCGTCGCTGGCCGAGGACATGGCCACATCCGCCCTGACCAGCCTGCCCTGGTAGTACACGCGCACGGTCAGATTTTCCGGCCGGGCCGGCTCGCCGCCGGCGCGCACGCCCGCCAGCGCCGAGAACGGCTGCAGCGGCGGCGTGTCCAGGTAGACCTGCTTGCCGTCGCTGCGCCAGGCGCCGCTGGCGCTGATGTCCACCGCGCCGTAGCTCATCAGGTAGTCAAAACTGCCGTCCTCGGACAGCACCAGTTCGCTACCGACCTCGCGCACGCCTTGCAGGTAGTAATGGCCCGGCAGCCGCTGCGGCGCGGCCGACTTGCTGACCGCCTTGCTCACGCCGCGGCCGTGCGGCGCCGCAGCCTGCGCCGGACATGCCGGCTGCAGCGACACGCCCTGCGCGGCCAGCGCTTCGTTGAACGCGGGCGCGGCCTGGCACAGCAGGATCTGCGCGAAGTCCTGGCCCGGCGGCGCGGCGACTTGCGTGAAGCGCGCCTTGTGCGTGGCCAGCAGGGCCAGCATCTCGGGCTGCCCGGTCTCCAGCGCGGTCCAGGCCGGGCTGCGGCCCTGGAGATCGGGCGCATCGGGATCGGCGCCCGCCGCCAGCAGCGCGTCGGCCAGATCCTTGCGGCCGAGTCGGATGGCGGCGTTCAACGGCGTTTCGCCGTCTTCCTGCGGCGCCTGCAGGTCGGTGCCGCCAGCCTTGAGCCGCCGCAGCACGTCCACGGCCGTGTCGCGCCGCGCCACGATCAGCTCGCGGCCCTGCAACAGGGCCGCCAGCACGCGCCGTCCCAACGGCGCGCCGCAGTCGGCGGAGCCGCCGTTGAAGCCCAGTTGCTGCAGGCCGGCGAAATAACCAGGTCCGTCGAGCAGACGGAATTCGCCGCCATCGGGCAGGCAGGCGCGGTCCAGCCCCTGCCCCGTGGCCTGCGCGACGCGGCGCGCCAGCGCAATGTCGCCGGAGCCGGCGGCGGCGTTGATCAGGGCGTAAGGCGCCGGCGCCCGGGGCAGGCGCGGATCGTCCAGGCGCGCGCCGCCGCGCAGCAGACGGTCCAGCCCGGCCTGATTGCCTTGCGCGATCAGCCAGTACAGCGCGCTCTGCCCGTCCGAGGCCAGGCCGGCCGGGTCTGCGCCCTTGGCCAGCAGGCGGTCGACGATGGCGTCCTGGCGCAGTATCGCGGCGGCCAGCAGCGGCGGCTCGTCGGCATGGTCCTGCGACGCGCCGTCGCCACCGGCCGCCGCCGGCGGTCGCGGATTGACGGGCACGCCCGCATCGATCAGATAGATGGCCAGCGCCTCGTTCCTGCTGCTCACAGCCTGGCGGATGGCATCCGCGTCCAGCGTCTTCAGGTCGAAGCCGGCGTCCACCCACAGCCGCAGCATGGCCAGCCCGTCAGCTCCCGGCTGCTTCAGGGCCAGCAGCACCGGCGAGCGGGTCGGATGACGCATCAGGGCCTGCAAGGTGTCCGGCCGCGCCGCTTTCAGCAACTCGCGCAACAGCGCGGTATCGCCGGCCGTCACCGCCTGCTCCAGCGCCGAACGGCTGTCGTAGTTGTCCCGTTGCAGGGCCGGATCGGCCCCGGCCGCCAGCAGGATCCTGGCCGCTTCCGGCTGCCGCCGCGCCACCGCCTCGGCCAGCGGCGTATTGCCATGGCGCTCGCCGGCGTCGCCCTCGACCGGCGCGCCCAGCTCCACCAACCGGCGCAGGGTGACCGTGTCGCCGCGCTGCGCGGCCAGATTCATGATCGGACGGTCGCCGCCCTCTACGCGCAGGAACAGGGGATTGGACGACCCGGTGAGAGGACCGCGTTGCGCGTAGGGCATGCCCGCCTGCAGCAATTGCACGGCGATCTCCGGATGACCGCCAATCACCGCCGCCTGCGCGGCATCCAGCCACACATCGCGCACGCCTTTCTCGCCATAGCCGGTCGCCGGCACGGTCCTGGGCACCAACTCCATCAGCGCCGGCACGGCGCCGGCGTTGCCGGTGTAGGCCGCCAGCGCCAGCGGACTCAATTCGTTGTCGAAGGCCGGGCGCGTGCCGGTGGCGGCGAAGGCCCGCAGCACGTCGCCGCCCTCGGTCAGTTCGACCAGCGGATTCCAGCTCAGGAAATCCGCCATGCGCCTGGGTTCGCCGGCAGCGTCGGTCAGCGCGCTCGCGCCGCCCGGCTTGGCGTCGTCCAGCCCCAGGAAGGGCCGCTGCGCGCCCGCCTTCAGCAGCGCCTGCACCATGCGGGCCATGTCCGGGCGATCCACCAGACGCGGCAGATAGGTCATGCGGACCGCGAACTCGAAATCGCGATCAAGCAGGAACTCCAGCGGCTTGCGTCCTTCGTCGCCGGCCTGGTTCGGATCGGCGCCGGCCGCCAGCAGCATGTCCACGATCTGCGGCGAGCCATAGAGCAGCGCCAGTTGCAGCGCCGTGCGGCGCGACTGGTACGTGGCATCGTTGAGCGCCGGCTTGGTGGCCAGCAGCGCCGCCAGCATGCGCGTGCGCGCCGGCAGCGCGGCGCGGTGCTCATCGCGCAGGCGCGCGGCTTCGTCCTTAGGCATGTCCCAATAGACATGCTTGGAACGCAGGCCGCGCGGCGGCATCAGCAGCACGTGCAGCAACGGCCGGCCGTCGTCGGCATAGTCGCCGGGATGCGGCACGCCGGCCAGGGCGGCCGTGAACGCGGCCTCGTCGTTGGCCCGCGCGGCCTCGAACAAGGCCCGGACCTCGGGTGTTTCCGCCGTGGGATAGTCGCGGTACGGCGACTGGCAATCGCAGTCCCGGGCCGGCTCCTTCCGCGCCACGGGCGGAGGTGGCGCGGGCACCGGCACCGCGCTGTCCGCCAGAGGCACCTCGAAAGGAACGCCCAGCGCGGCGGCGTCCGAAGCGGCCCAGGCCGGGGTTCCTATCGTTCCAACGGCCAGCAGGCCGGCGAAGGGCCAAGCAATCGCTTTTCGCAGCATGGTTTGCCTTGCAAGAGACTGTCGAACCGGGCGCTTGCGGCCCGGACCAGGCATCCTGTTCAGGACGCGTCGGATTCCGGCCGAACCTCGGTGACTTCGGCCTGCGCGCCGCCGCGCGCGAAACGCAACTCCAGCGCCTGTCCGGGCTGCAGGCTGGCGGCATCGCGCAGGATGCGTCCCTGCGCGTCGTGGGCAATCGCATATCCCCGCGCCAGCGTATTGCCTGGATCCAGCGCGCGCAGCTGCGCGCCGGCGGCGGCCAGCCGGTTGCGCGCCTGCAGCCGCAGCCGCGCATGGGCCTGGCCCAGTTGCCGCGCGGCGTTCGCCACGCGTTCGGCCGCGCGGCGCGTGTCGGGCTTGCGATGTTCCAGGCGTTGCGCGAGCAAGGCGACGCGCGCGCTGCGCGCGCCTTGCGGCGCGGACCAGGCGGACGCCAGCCGGAAGCCCAGGCTGTTCAGGCGCTCGCGCTGATGTTCCAGGCGCTGCGCCGGCGACACCAGTTGGCCGGCGGCGCGGTCGAGGCGCTGGGCGGCCCGCTCCAGCCGCCGCTGCTGGCCGCGCGCCAGCGTGCGCGCCGCGTCCATGACGCGGCCCAGCAGCTCGCCGCGCGGAGTGCAGGCCAGTTCCGCCGCCGCGGTCGGGGTGGGCGCGCGCAGGTCGGCCACGAAGTCCACGATGGTGAAGTCGGTTTCATGGCCCACGCCGCTGACCACCGGAATGGCGCTGGCCGCGACCTCGCGCGCCAGCGCCTCGTCATTGAAGCTCCAGAGATCTTCAATGCTGCCGCCGCCGCGCACCAGCAGCAGGGTATCCACTTCGGCGCGCTGATTGGCCAGCCGCACTTGCGCGGCCAGCCGGACGGCCGCGTCGGCGCCCTGCACCGGGGCCGGATAGATGATGACGGGAACTTGCGGCGCGCGCCGGGCCAGCGCCGACAGCACATCGCGCAGCGCGGCCGCGTGCAGCGAGGTGATCACGCCGATCGCCCGGGGCAGCGGCGCCAGCTCGCGCTTGCGCGCCGGGTCGAACAGCCCCTCGAACGCCAGTTGCTCCTTGAGCCGCAGAAAGGCTTCGTACAGGTTGCCCAGCCCGGCCCGCCGCATGGCGTCGACCTGCAACTGGTAGTCGCCGCGCGGTTCGTACAGCGACACGCGCGCCCGGATCTCGACCTGGTCGCCGGCCCGAGGGACGAACCCCACCGCGCTGGCGCGGCTGCGGAACATGACCGCCCGCACGGCCGCGCGGCTGTCCTTGATCGTGAAGTACCAATGCCCGGAAGCCGCCTGCGTGAAGTTGGAAATCTCTCCGCGCACCCATATTGCCGGGATGCTGCGCTCCAACAACTGCCCCACGGCTTGGTTCAGCTGGGCAACCGTCAGGATATCCCGCGCGAATACGTTGTTTGTGACCGAGAACTCAATTGTCATAAGGCTTTCCGGTGCATACCTGTCCACAGGGCATACGGGGCGGGCCGCAATCATACCTTGTTCAGGGCCTTGTGCGCCCATCGGCCCCAGAGCCAGCATTTTCATAGCAAGTCTTTGATTTATATAAGACTTACATGAAAACAACACTGCGCGAAATTGAAGCAAAGGACTGTAAGCCCAGCGCCCATAAGCATTCCTGGCAACTTCTGCACAGAATTATCCACAGATTCTGTGGATAGTTTTGCCCGCCGGGCGGCCTTGCCACATCCCCGCCGCGCCGTTACAGTTCCGGCTTGCATCCGATGCCGATGCGCGTGGACACGCGCCCTGGCACGCCCTGGAGTTCACCGCTTTGCTAACCATACTGCGCGAGGCCGGCTGGCCGATCTGGCCCCTGCTGGCGACATCCGTGCTGGGTCTGGCCCTGATATTCGAGCGCCTGCTGTCCCTGCGCCGCGGGCTGGTCATGCCGCGCGGCCTGACCGAACAGGTCGCCGACATGCTGCGCAACCACCAGGACACGCCCGAGTCCCTCGGCAAGCTGGAACGCAACTCCCCACTGGGCCGCGTATTGGTCGACGTCATCCGCCACCGCCACCTGCCGCGCGAGGAACTGCGCAGCGCGGTCGAGGACACCGGCCGCGCCGTCGCCCATGACCTCAGCCGCTACATCGCCGCCATCGGCACCATCGCCATGGTGGCGCCCTTGATGGGCCTGTTCGGCACCGTGGTGGGCATGATCGAGATCTTCGGTTCCTACACGCCCGGCGGCGGCGACCCGGCCCAAATGGCCCGGGGCATCTCCATCGCCCTGTACAACACGGGCTTCGGCATCCTGATCGCCATTCCCGCCATGATCGCCCACCGCTACCTGCGCGGCCGCGTCGACGGCTACCTCAGCGCCATGGAGCAGGCCGCCGCCCGCCTGGCGCGCGCGGTCGCGCCCGGCCACGCCCATCCGCCCGGCCGCCACGAGGCGCGTCCATGAATTTCCGCGGTTCCCGCGGCGAGCGCGATGAGCTGGACATCAATCTGATCCCGCTCATCGACGTGCTGCTGGTCATCCTGATCTTCCTGGCCGCCTCCACGTCCTTCGCGCGCTTCACCCAGCTCAAGGTCACCCTGCCCCAGGCTTCGGCCGAGCAGGACACGCCGCCCGCGCTGGAAGTCGCCATCAGCCAGGACGGGCGCTACGCGCTCAACGGCACCCTGATCGACGTGTCCACGCCGCCCGAGATCGCCGACGCGCTGCGCCAGGCCGCGGCCGGCAAGACCGAGCCGCTGGTCGTCATCAACGCCGACGCGCAAGCCACGCACCAGTCCGTGATCAACGTCATGGAAGCCGCCCGGCTGGCGGGCATCGGCCGCGTCAATTTCGCCGCCCAGACCGCCCGGTGAGCGCCCCTGGATCCTCCGCCACGCTGCTCGCGCGCCAGTGGCAGCACGGCGGCTGGCTCTCGACCCTGCTGCTGCCGCTGTCGGCGCTGACCGCCTGGGCGGTCGCGCGAAAGCGCGCCCGATACCGCGACGGACGCCTGCCGGCTTACCGCGCACCGGTGCCGGTGGTGGTGATCGGCAACGTCTATGTAGGCGGCACGGGCAAGACGCCCATGGTGATCGCCACCGTCGAGGGACTGCGCGCGCGCGGCTTCAATCCGGGCGTGGTCAGCCGAGGCTACGGCGCGAAGATCGGCCCCGAGCCGCGCGTCGGACAGGGCGCGGCGCTGGCCGCGTCGGCATTCGGCGACGAGCCCGCCCTGATCGCGCGCGCCAGCGGCGCGCCGGTCTCGGTGCATCCCAAGCGCGCGCTGGCTGCCCAGGCGCTGCTGCGCGCGCATCCCGACGTGGACGTGATCGTCTCGGACGACGGCCTGCAACACCTGGCGCTGGCGCGCGATGTGGAAATCGTGGTGCAGGACGAGCGCGGGATCGGCAATGGCCGCCTGCTGCCGGCCGGCCCGCTGCGCGAACCGGCCAGCCGGCTGCGCGAAGTGGACGCGGTGGTGACCAATGTCGGCGTGCCCGGCCCGCCGGAAGCCGCTCCGGCGGCGCGGCCGCGCCAGGCCCGGATGTGGCTGGAACCCGGCGACGCGCGCCAGATCGAGGGCGGCGCGACCCGTCCGCTGGCGGCGTTCGCCGGCAGGCCGGGCGTGGCCGCCGCGGCCGGCATCGGCAATCCGCAGCGCTTCTTCGCGACGCTGCGCGGCGCCGGCATCACGCCCGAGCCCGCGCTGGCGTTGCCTGACCACCATGACTACGCGCAGTCCCCATTCCGGGACTGGCATGCCGAGAGCATCCTGGTCACATCCAAGGACGCCATCAAGTGCGCGGCGCTGCATGATGCGCGCCTGTGGGAAGTGCCGGTGCGAGCCCGCTACTCGGATCCCCAGCTGTTCGAATGGCTGGCGCAGGCGCTGCGCCAGCTTCCCGCCCGCCGCTAGCGCAGCGCGGCGGGCGGACCGACGCTCGTTGCAGGTCGGCCCCTCTCCATCTCAGAAGAACGCCGGCTTGGCCGCGCTGCGGCGCGCCGAGTATTCGTCCAAGGCCCGCCGGCGCGCGCCCGCCTGCCGCAGGCGGATCACGGCCAGCGGCAGATGCACCAGCACCAGCAGCGCTGCCAGCAGCAGCCATGCCGTGTAGGCCAGCGACGACCATGGCTCATCCAGGCTGCGTTCCGAGTCCACGCTCAGCTCCAGCAGGCCCGACGCGTCGCGGCGCACGCCAGACACCAGACCATCCACCCGGAACGGCAGCGGCTCGCCCTGGGCCACGATGCGCGACTGGCGGCTCCATGACGACAGCAGGTCTTCCTCGTTCTTGGCGATGATGCTGGGCAACATCGCATGCGGCCCCGGCCAGACGCGCAGCGCCACGCCGCCGGTCTGGCTTGCCTGCGCCGCCGCGGCCGCGCGGTTCATGGCCTGCATGATGGCCGGAAAGGCGCTGGAGCGGGCCCGCGCGCGAACCGTCTCGGCATTGCGCGAGATGATGGCGGACTCGTCGTTCAAGCCCTTGCGCTTGAACGCGCCGTCTTGCGCCAGCTTGAGCAGCTCGGCCCAGTTCTTGGGCTCGTCGTCGGCGAACAGCAGATGCTCGACCAGCGCCGCTTTCAACGCACCGCAGGCGTCCGCCGCATCGCGGCCGGCCACGGCGCAGCCGCGTTCCACCGCCAGCACGGTATCGGTCAGGCCCGAGACGCGGTAGAACGACAGGCCGCGCATGTTGTAGGCGGCCATGGGATTGGTCCGCATGCGCTGCGCCACCTGACTCTGCAACAGCATGTCCAGCATGGGATTGGCGCGCGTCCTCAGGAATTCGCCGGTATGCAGCGCCATGATGGCCGGATCAATTTCCAGCTCCGGCACCGTCGGCGCCGCGCCGCCCCAGCGCAGCCGGTCGCAATCGGCGCGCGCCGCCTGCTCGCTCGTGCCCTGCACCAGCTCGCAACGGGCCGCGCCGCGCAGCGACACGGGCTGGCCGAATCCGGGCGGATCCTGCGCCAGCGCCTCGGCCGAGGCATAGCTGCGCGGACCGTCGCTTTGCACCCAGGCGCGCGTCAGCGCCAGGTCGCCCGGCAGGTTCGGCGCCACGGCCCACAGCGCGCCCAGCGCCGCCAGACCGGTCAGCGCCAGCGTCATGTGGCGGCCCCAGAACACGCGCGGGAACAGGCGCTGCTCTTCATCCACGGAATAATTGCCGCCCAGCCGCAGCACCGCGTAGTCCTGCACGCGCAGGTCCATGTCGACGCGTCCGTCGTCGGGCAGTTGCAGATTGGCGCGCCAATGGTCCGGCAGGTTGACGGGCAGCTTGTCGCCCAGGAACAGCTGGGTGGACACGGTCTGGGAATTGGACGGATTGCTCAGCACGATGGCGTTCAACTCGCCGCGCGCGCGGTTCACCTTCTGCGGCGCGGCCGGCGCGGGCCGGCGCCAGGTCAGCCACAAGGCCAGCGCGGCCAGCGCTCCCGCGCCGGCGGCGAACGGCATGCCCCCGCCCCCGCCCGCCAGCCCCAGGCACAGGAAGGCCAGGGCCCACAGCACCGACACCCAGAAGCCGAAACCGCGCCCCTGACGCGCGGCCACTTCGGCCGGCGTCTCGTCGCGCTGCGCCAGGATCTCGACCCGCGTGGCGTCGTCCAGCTCGCGCTCGGCCTGGGCCAGCTGCTCGGCCGTGGGCGGCGCCTCGTCCGCCTCGGGCGGGTCGACCTCCAGGTCGACGACGTTCTGCAGGGCGCCCGTCCGGCCGCTGTTCCACTGCTGGTCCTGCTTCTGCCGGCGCAGCTCGCGCTCGCGCCCGCCAGCCAGGTCGAACTCGCCGTTCAAGGCCACCACGATGGCGAATTTCTCGGTGAGCACCACTTCGGCATGGTTGTTCTCGACCAGATAGCTGCGCGCGTCGTAGGGCAGCACCACATCGACATCGCCCAGCGTGTCGTGCATGGTGCTGCCGCCCTGGCTGGCCTCGATGCCGTGGCGCACGAAAGCGCCGTGCAGCGGATAGACGCCGTCGTTGATCAGCTGCGCCTGCTTCTTCGGCTTGGCCGGGTCGAACAGGAAGGGCTGCACCAAGGCCTGCTCTTCGTCCGTCATGCGCCGCGCGGGCTGGCCGTCCCGCCGCAAGTCGCGCAGGGCGCCCTTGTTGTCGCTGCGCCGGGCCATGTAGGTGATGCCGCTGTAGATCGACCAGATCAGGATGATGAGCATCAGCCCCAGCTTGAGCATATTCAGATCCATCGTGCCTCTTTCCTCTGCATGTGATCGCGGCGGATGATAACGACGATCCGTCCCGCAATAGGGCTGAACCTACTTCAAAATATGACATTGCTTAACAATTGAAGGGGTTCGCCCCAATGCCGGCGGCGACGATCCGCCTGGCTGCGACCTGCCGGGCATCAGGCTTTTCGCCGCGCCCGCCGGCTTGCCGCCCGCCAAACTGTTTTAGAATCCCGGACATGGAATCCCGCCTTCTCGACATCCTCGTCTGCCCCCTGTGCAAGGGCCGCCTCGAACATGACCGGCAGCACGCCGAGCTGGTCTGCCGCGCCGACCGGCTGGCCTTCCCGGTGCGCGACGGCATTCCCGTCATGCTGGAGGGCGAGGCGCGCTCGCTCGACGACGCCCCCGCCAGCTGACCCGTCCGCCGTGAGCTTCATCGCCCTGATCCCGGCGCGGACCGCCTCCACCCGCCTGCCCGACAAACCCCTGGCTGACATCGCCGGCAAGCCCATGGTGGTGCGCACGGCCGAACGGGCCGCGCGCTCGGGCGCGGCGCAGGTCTGCATCGCCACCGACGACGCCCGCGTGCTGCAGGCGGCCCAGGCCCATGGCGTGCGCGCGCTGATGACGCGCGGCGACCATCCCACCGGCACCGACCGCCTGGCCGAGGCCGTGGCGCAACTGGGCCTGCCTGACGACGCCATCGTGGTCAACGTGCAGGGCGACGAGCCGCTGATCGAGCCGGAACTGATCGACGCCGTCGCCGCGAAGCTGCAAGCCAGCCCCGACGCCGACATCGCCACCTGCGCCTGCCCGCTGGCCGACGCCCAGGCCCTGTTCAATCCGAACGTGGTCAAGCTGGTCTGCACCGCGTCGGATCGCGCCCTGTATTTCTCGCGCGCGCCGATTCCCTGGGCGCGCGATGCGCTGGCCGGCGGCGAACGCGTGCTGGCCGACGGCCTGCCCGCCCTGCACCATATCGGCCTGTACGCCTACCGCGTGTCATTCCTGCGCCGCTTTCCGACGCTGCCCCAGGGCGTGCTGGAACGGTTCGAGTCGCTGGAGCAGCTGCGCGCCATGGAGCACGGCCACGCCATCGTGGTCCACCGGGCGTCCACGCCCCCGGCCGCCGGCGTGGACACGCCCGCCGACCTGGAGCGCGTGCGCTTGATCTACGGCAAGCTCTAGGCAGCGAGGCGGCGCGCCAGGCCATTGATATAAGGGTTACTTCGTATGGCACCGCCCCGCAAAGGCTGTTGCGTTGCGGCATAATCCCCCGATCACAAAAAATAATCCCCATCTCAGGAGCACTCATGCGTCTCATCTTGCTCGGACCGCCCGGCGCCGGCAAAGGCACCCAGGCCGCGTTTCTCACCCAGCACTTCGGCATTCCGCAAATTTCCACCGGCGACATGCTGCGCGCCGCGGTGAAGGCGGGCACGCCGCTGGGCATTGAAGCCAAGAAGGTCATGGATGCGGGCGGCCTGGTTTCCGACGAGATCATCATCGGCCTGGTGCAGGACCGCCTGAAGCAGCCCGACTGCGCCAACGGCTACCTGTTCGACGGCTTCCCCCGCACCATCCCGCAGGCCGACGCTCTCAAGGACGCCGGCGTCAAGCTGGACTATGTGGTGGAAATCGAGGTTCCCGAGGAAGACATCATCGAACGCATGAGCGGACGCCGCGTGCACCAGCCCAGCGGCCGCAGCTACCACGTGCGCTTCAACCCGCCCAAGGTCGAAGGCAAGGACGACGTCACCGGCGAGGACCTGATCCAGCGCGACGACGACCGCGAGGAAACCGTGCGCCACCGCCTGTCCGTCTATCGCCAGCAGACCCGTCCGCTGGTCGACTACTACTCGGACTGGGCCAGCAAGAGCCCCGCCGACGCGCCCAAGTACCGCAAGATCTCGGGCGTGGGCGCGGTCGAGGAAATCAAGTCGCGCCTGTTCGACGCCGTCAAGGGCTGAACGGCGCCCGCTCGGCCATGAGGCCTTCGGCGCAGGCCTGACGCAAGTCGTCAAGGCGCGGCCCGAAGGCCTTTTCGCATCCGGCGCCCGCAGCGCCGCTTTCTTTTTCTTTTGAACCAAGTGGTAGAGACATGGAAATCGCGAACAAGGTATTCATCGTTACCGGCGGCGCATCCGGCCTGGGCGCCGGCACCGTGCGCATGCTGGTGGCCAACGGCGCCAAGGTGGTGATCGCCGACCTGCAGGACGAGCCGGGCGAAGCCCTGGCCAAGGAACTGGGCCAACGCTACGTGCATTGCGACGTCACCCAGGAAGCCGATGGCCAGCGCGCCGTGGCCGCCGCGCGCGAGCTGGGCACGCTGTTCGGCCTGGTGAACTGCGCCGGCGTCGCCCCCGCCGCCAAGATCGTCGGCAAGAACGGCGCCCACCCGCTGGACCTGTTCCAGAAGGTAGTGAGCATCAACCTGATCGGCAGCTTCAACATGATGCGCCTGGCCGCCGAGGCCATGAGCGCCAATACGCCCGAACCCACCGGCGAACGCGGCGTCATGATCAACACCGCGTCCGTCGCGGCCTTCGACGGCCAGATCGGCCAGGCGGCCTATGCCGCGTCCAAGGCGGGCGTGGCCGGCATGACCCTGCCCATCGCGCGCGACCTGGCCAAGACCGGCATCCGCTGCATGACCATCGCCCCCGGCATCTTCGGCACGCCCATGATCTTCGGCATGCCGCAGGAAGTGCAGGACTCGCTGGCCGCCAGCATCCCCTTCCCCGCCCGTCTCGGCCGTCCGGAGGACTACGCCAAGCTGGTACACAGCATCATCACGAACGACATGCTCAACGGCGAAACGATCCGCCTGGACGGCGCGATCCGGATGCCGCCGAAGTAGTGGGCCCACCCCCGCAGCGCTGCGCGCTTCCCCCTCAAGGGGGCGCCGTGACGGACCGGCAAAGCCGGCTCCGTGCGGCCCCGATGGGCGATGGGCGGGTGTGCGCTGTGGGGAGGGTGTCAGCGCCTTGGGTGGATTGGTCGCCCGTGTGGCTGGACAGTGTGTAGTGTGTGTGGGTTTACAAGGCAACGGCACCAAATGGCTGATGCCTCCGGTTGGCGCAATGCCCGTTCTGGGCTTCGGGCAACCCCTGGATTTATGGATAACTGAAGTGAGTTTGTTCCGCTCCGCGGCCACCGTCAGCAGCTTCACGCTGCTGTCCCGCATTTCCGGCCTGGCCCGTGACGTCCTGGTGGCGCGCGCCTTTGGCGCGGGTCCCATTACCGATGCGTTCTGGGTCGCCTTCCGCATTCCGAACCTGCTGCGGCGGCTGTTCGCGGAAGGGGCTTTCGCGCAGGCTTTCGTGCCGATCCTGGGCGCGGCGCGCAACAACCGGTCCGACGACGAGGTGCGCACGCTGCTGGACCGCGTGGCGCTGCTGCTGACGCTGGCGCTGATGCTGGTCACGCTGGTCGGCATCGTCGCCGCGCCCTGGGTGGTGTCGGCCATGGCCAGCGGGCTGCGCGGCGCGGCGCGAGATGCAGAGTTCGGCGCCGCGGTCTGGATGACGCGGGTGATGTTTCCGTACATCCTGTGCATGTCGCTGATCGCCTTCGCGTCCGGCGTGCTGAACACCTGGCGGCGCTTCGCCGTGCCGGCCTTCACGCCGGTGCTGCTGAACCTGTCCATGATCGCCGCCTGCCTGTGGCTGGCGCCGCGCATGGACGTGCCGGTATACGGGCTGGCCATCGGCGTCATGGCCGGCGGCGTGGCGCAGCTGGCCGTGCAATGGGTGGCGCTGGCGCGACTGGGCCTGACGCCGCGCTTCTCGCTGCGCGTGCGCGAGGCCTGGGCCGACGCCACCGTGCAGCGCATCCTCAAGCAGATGGCGCCGGCCACGCTGGGCGTGTCCGTGGCCCAGATCTCGCTGCTGATCAACACCAATATCGCGACCTGGCTGACGCCCGGCAGCGTAACCTGGCTGTCCTTCGCCGACCGCCTGATGGAATTCCCCACCGCCCTGCTGGGCGTGGCGTTGGGCACGGTGCTGCTGCCCAGCCTGTCGGCCGCCAATGCGCGCGACGACCATGCCGGCTACAGCGCGCTGCTCGACTGGGGCCTGCGCCTGGTGCTGCTGCTGGGCCTGCCCGCCGCGGTGGGCATGGCCCTGCTGTCGGACGGGCTTGTCGCCACGCTGTTTCACTACGGCGCGTTCGCGGCGCAGGACGTGGCGCAGACGCGCGTGGCCGTGATGTCCTACTCGGCCGGCCTTATCGGACTGCTGGCCGTGAAGATCCTGGCCCCGGGCTTCTACGCCAGGCAGGACATCCGCACCCCGGTCAAGATCGCCATCGGCGTACTGATCGTGACCCAGTTGCTGAACCTGGCGCTGGTGCCGCTGCTGGCCCACGCCGGCCTGGCCCTGGCCATCGGCCTGGGCGCCTGCCTGAACGCGCTGGCCCTGCTCATCGGGTTGCTGCGGCGCGGCGTCTACCGCCCCGCGCCCGGCTGGACCCGGTTCGCGCTGCGGCTGCTGCCGGCGCTGGCCGGGCTGGCGGGGCTGCTGGCCTATGCCGATGGCCGCATCGACTGGATCGCGCTGCAGGCTCATGCCGGCCTGCGGGCGGCCTGGCTGGGCGGCGTGCTGGCCGCCAGCGGCGTGATCTATTTCGGATTGTTGTTTCTGTTCGGGTTCCGTCCCCGAGACTTCGGACGGCGCTCCGCGCGTTAATTCCAGGCGTTTTTGCCACATCCTCGTAAAAAGCCGGCTTATCCGCCGGCTTTTTTTCGTCCGATTCGTCAAGAATTGACAAGCCCGCCGTAATCTTTGGTAAAAAACCTTTATTATTTACAAATTGCCAATGAAAGGATCCCCACCTGGGAAAACGCGTGGGAGATGAAGTGAAGTACGCCCAAGGACTACCCGTGGCGGACCAGGTCATCAACTGGTTGCTGCTGCTGCGCTCGGGCCGAGCGACGCCGCAGGACTATAACGATTTCCTGGCCTGGCGTGCGGCCGACCCGCTCCATGAGAACGCCTGGCAGCAGCTGATAGGCACTCTGGAAGGGTCGACGTTCGGCCGGCTCGGCGATGCCTATCCGATAGGCTACGCCGCGGCCTCCCCTGCGTCGCAGCCCGCCGCCCCGCCCCCGCCTCTCGTTTCACCGTCGCGCCGCCGCTTCATGACCGGCTCGGCGGCGCTCGTCGGTGCGGGCGCCTGCGCCGGCTACGTCGGCAATGCCTTCTACCCCCTCAACAACGTCGCCGCCGACGCCGCCACGGCCACCGGCGAGCGCCGCCGCTATGTGCTGTCTGACGGCAGCCAGCTGTTGCTGGACGCGCGCAGCCGGGTGAACCTGGACTTCACGCCCGCCTATCGCCAGGTGCGCCTGCTGGACGGCGCAGTCACCGTGTCCGTGGCGCCCGACGCGCGCCGCCCCTTCCTGGTCCAGACCGCCGAAGGCACCGTGCGCGCGCTCGGCACCCGTTACATGGTGCGTCAACAGGCCCAGCGCACCGTGGTGGTGGTGCATGAGCACGAAGTCGAGGTCGAGACCATGTCCGGCGCCCATGGCACCGTGCGGGCCGGCACCGGCGCGCGCTTCGACGCCTTGCGCATGGACACGCCGCGCGCCGAACTGATGGCCGAAGCCGCCTGGGAGGCTGGCTGGATCGACGTGCGCGGCCGACCGCTGGCCGAGGTGATCGCGGCGCTGCGCCCCTACCGCAGCGGCTCGCTGCGCGTCTCCATGGCTGCGGGCGGCCTGCCGGTGTCGGGACACTTCCCGTTGGACGACACCGACGCCGCCCTGCGCTCGCTGCAGGAGAGCATGCCCATCCATATCCGCCGCTACACCCCCTGGTACGTGTCGATCAACGTCGCGACCTGAACCGTCACCTTCTTGCAACGTGCTGTCCAGCGGGACCGTCTCGTTGTATACTCGCCACAGCATTTTTACCCGCATTTTTTACCCGCATTTTTTACCTCAACAGGCGCCACCCGGATTTCCCGGCAGCCGCGACAAGCGGCACGGCCGACCCGGACATCCCCGGAACTTTCCACGGGGATCGCGACCGGAACCGCCGCCCTGGCGCTCCCGCCCGACCATCGGGCGTCATCGGCTTGACGGCACATTGAGCTTGCAATCCCCCTGGGACTTGCTACAATGTCCGACTTTGCCGAATTCAACTTACTGATACACAATGGCCAACACCGCCCAAGCCCGCAAGCGCGCTCGCCAATCCGTTGAGCGCAACAAGCACAATTCCAGCCTGCGCTCGATGCTGCGCACCGCCATCAAGCGCGTTCGCCAATCCATCGCCGCCGGCGACAAAGCTGCGGCCGGTGAAGTGTTCCAGAAAGCCACCAGCGTGATCGACCGCGTGGCCGACAAGAACATCATCCACAAGAACAAGGCCGCTCGCCACAAGAGCCGCCTGGCTGCCGCCATCAAGGCGCTGGCCTAAGCCATTCTGCCGCCCCGGTCCCCGGGGCGTCATGAATACGGCAAATAAAAAAGGATGCCCACGGGCATCCTTTTTTCATGGTGGCTTCAGATCGGATGGCCGCCGCGCCCTGCCCCGGCCACCAGCCTGCCCGCCATCTCGCGAGCCTGCTCGCGCACCGCCGCGGCAAAGGCGTCGACCAGCGGGCTCTTCGGCCGGTGTTCGGGATACACCGCATTCACCCTGAACGGGAACGAGCGCGTCAGCGGCCGCACTTGCAGGCCATTGCCGATGAAGTCGAGCGCCGTCAGCGGATTGACGATGGCCACGCCCAGCCCCTGGCGCACGAAGGCGCAGACCGACACGGCTGACGGCGTCTCGACAATGGAGCGCGGCGCCACGCCCTCGGCCGCGAAAGCCTCGTCGATCTGCAAGCGGTAGGGATCGCTGGCCGACAGGCTGACAAAGGCCTGTCCCTCGAAATCGCGCAGCTCGATCGCCTCGCGCGCCAGCAGCGGATGGCCGTCGGGCAGCGCGCAGACCTCATCCACCTCGACCAGCAGTTCCAAGCGCGTGCCCGCCGGCTGGGCGTCGCTCTCGGTCAGCCCCAGGTCGTAGCGCTGCGCGCTCAGCCACTCCTCCAGGAAGGGCGATTCCTGCGTCTCCACCGACAGGCTGACACCGGGATGTCCGGCATGGAAGCGGCGAAACGCGCCTGGCAGCACGGAATGGGAAAAGGCCGGCAGCGCGATCACCGCCAGCTGGCCGTCCGAATAGGCGCGCAGCCGCGCCGCGGCGGAGGCCACCCGCTCCAGCCCCGCGTAGGACTGCCGGACCTCGTCATACAGCGCCAGCGCCTGCATGGTGGGCCGCAGGCGGCCCCGGATGCGCTCGAACAGCGGGAAGCCTATGCTGTGCTCCATGCGCGCCAGTTCCCGACTGACGGTGGGCTGCGACGTATGCAGCAGCTCGGCCGCGCGGGTCACGCTGCCGGCGATCATCAAGGCGCGGAAGACTTCAACGTGCCGGTGCGTCAGCATGGCAATTCCATATCAAGAATGAATGGATCAGGAAATTCAAAGCATTTTACTGGATAGCTCATCACAGGCATCATGGCGCTCCAGTTTCCCTACCGCACAACAAGGTTCTCCCCCATGGCTCTCGATCCGCGCCAACTCACCGAACTCGCCGCGCAGCATGGCACCCCGCTCTGGGTCTATGACGCCGCCGTCATCCGCGAACGCATCGCCCAGCTGCGTCGCTTCGACGTGATCCGCTATGCGCAGAAGGCCAACTCGAACATCCATATCCTCAAGCTGATGCGCGCCGAGGGAGCGGTGGTCGACGCCGTGTCGCTGGGCGAGATAGAGCGCAGCCTGGCCGCGGGTTTCCGACCCGAGGGCGAGCCGGCCGGCATCGTGTTCACCGCCGACCTGATCGACCACGCCACCATGGCCGCCGTGATCCGGCACGGCATCCCGGTCAACGCCGGCTCGCTGGACATGCTCGAACGCGTCGGCCAGCAGGCGCCCGGCCATCGGGTCTGGCTGCGCATCAATCCCGGCTTCGGCCACGGCCACAGCAACAAGACCAACACTGGCGGCCCGCAAAGCAAGCACGGCATCTGGATCGACGACGTGGCCCAGGCCATCGCCATCGTGCGCCGCCACGGCCTGAAGCTGATGGGCATCCACATGCATATCGGCTCGGGCGTGGACTACGGCCACCTTTCCAGCGTCTGCGACGCCATGGTCGACGTGGTCCGCAACCTGGGCCATGACATCGAAGCCATCTCCGCCGGCGGCGGCCTGTCCATTCCGTACAAGGATGGCGAAGCGCGTATCGACTGCGACCATTACTTCGAGCAGTGGGACGCCGCGCGCAAGCGCATCGAGCAGCACCTGGGCCATCCTGTCCGACTGGAGATCGAGCCGGGCCGCTTCCTGGTGGCCGAGTCCGGCGCGCTGATCGCCGAGGTGCATGCGATCAACCGACGCCCGGGCCGTGACTTCGTGCTGGTGGACGCCGGTTTCAGCGACCTGATGCGCCCGGCCATGTATGGCAGCTATCACCGTATTTCGGTGCACGCGCCCGACGGCTCGACGCCCCCGGGCGAACCGGCGCGCCTGGCCGTGGCCGGCCCGCTGTGCGAGTCGGGCGATGTGTTCACCCAGGACGCCGGCGGCGTGGTGACCGACCGTCTGCTGCCGCGGCCGCGCATCGGCGACTATCTGGTGCTGCACGACGCCGGCGCCTACGGCTCGTCCATGTCCTCGAACTACAACACCCGGCCGCTGGCGCCGGAAGTGCTGCTGGACCAGGGCCAGGCGCGCCTGATCCGCCGCCGCCAGACCGTCGCCGATCTGCTGGCGCTGGAAAGCTGAGCCCTCACGGCGCGGACGGCATCGCGCCGCCGCGCCCGAGCGCGGGGCCCAAGGCTACGTCGGGAAGGCCTCGCGCAGCCCGAACACGGCCTGCTTGAACACGCCCAGGTCCGTGCCCACCGCCACGAAGTGCATGCCCATGTCCAGGTAGCGCCTGGCGTCGGCATGCACCGGCGCCAGGATGCCCACCGCCTTGCCCTGCGCCGACACGCGCTGGTACAGGTGGCGGATCGCGTCCTGCACCTCGGGATGGCCGGGATTGCCGAGATGCCCCAGCGCGGCGGCCAGGTCCGAAGGACCGATGAACACGCCGTCCACGCCCTCCACCGAAGCAATCTCGTCCACCGCCTCGATGCCCGGCCGGCTTTCGATCTGCAGCAGCACGCAGATGTTGTCGTTGATGGTCTGCAGATAATTGGGCACCGTGCCGTAGCGGTTGCTGCGCTGCGCGCCGGCCACGCCGCGCATGCCCTGCGGCGGATAGCGCGTGGCCGCCACGGCGCGGCGCGCATCGGCCTCGGACTCGATGAAGGGGATCAGCAGGTTGTAGAAGCCGATATCCAGCATCCGCTTGATCTCGACCGGGTCATTCCACGACGGCCGCCCCACCGCCGCGCTGGCGCTGGATTGCAGCGCCTGCAACTGCTGCAGGAACATCGGCACCTCGTTGGGCGAGTGCTCGCCGTCGAGCAGCAGCCAGTCGAAATCGGCCAGCCCGGCCAGCTCGGCCGTGATGTGGCTGGACATGCACATCCAGAATCCGATGAGCCGCTCGCGCGCCAGGATGCGCTGGCGGAAACGGTTGGGCAAGGGTGAATCCATTATGGTCCTCTGTTGCTGCGCGATCCGCGCGGCGAACGCCAAGTCCGCCGCACGGCATGCCGGCGCGGCAGACCGGCGGAAAACAATGCCGCAAGAATCAATCAATCCATGCGGGCGCCGGACGCCTTGGCGGCCTGGCCCCACTTGGCGATTTCACTGGTGACGAAGCCGGAGTAGGCTTGCGGGTCGCTGCCCACCACCACGAAGCCCACGCTCTCCAGCTTCTGCCGCATCTCGGCCGAGGCCATGGCCTTGGCCGTCGCCTGGCTCAGGCGCTGGATCACGGCGGGCGGCGTCCTGGCCGGCGCCGACAGGCCGAACCAGGATTCGGCCGCGAAGCCCGGATAGCCGGACTCCGCCACCGTCGGCGTGTCGGGATACGCCGGATTGCGCTTGACGCTGGCCACCGCCAGCGCCCGCAGCTTGCCGGCCTGCACCTGCGGCAACAGGGTGTCCTGGTTGAGGAACAGCACCGTCACGCGACCGCCCAGCAGGTCCGTGATGGCCGCCGCGCCGCCCTTATACGGCACGTGCACCAGATCGATCCTGGCCTGCTGCTTGAGCATTTCCATGGCCAGGTGGCCGGACGAGCCGCTGCCCGAGCTGGCGTGGGTGTACTTGTCCGGGCTCTCGCGCGCCAGCCGGATGAAGTCCGCGAAGGTCTTGCCCGGGAAATCCGGCGCCGCCACCAGCACGTTGGGGCCGGTGGCCAGCAGCGAGACATGCGCGAAGTCGCTGTCGCGGTAAGGCATGCTGGCGTAAAGCGCGTAGTTGATGGCGTTCGAGCCCACGCCCGACAGCAGCAGCGTGTAGCCGTCCGGCTCGGCCTTGGCCACCGCGTCCGAGCCGATATTGCCGTTGGCGCCGCCCTTGTTCTCGACGATGACGGTCTGGCCCAGATCCTTGGCCAGTTCGACCGCCAGCAGCCTGCCGATCGCGTCGGTGCTGCCTCCGGGCGGGAACGGCACCACCAGCTTGACGGGCCGCGTCGGCCATTGCCCCGTCTGCGCGCACAGCGCGGCGGGCGTCGCCGCGGCCGCCGCCACGATCAGCGCGGCCAGCGCCAGGCGCCGGCGCGCCGGCATTGCATTGCGTTCCATGTATGTCTCCTCCTTGTGTGTTTTTCGCCGGACCGTCTCGACATGAGCGGCCCGGTCGGGGGCGGCAGGCCCGCGCCGTCGGACGCGGCTTTGGGGGCATGCACGTTGCGACCCGTCGCCCGGGTCAATGAATCTCCGGTTCGCCCGTGGGTTCAGCCCGCGCTTCGGTCTGCAGAAAATCGAAATCGCAGCCCGTATCGGCCTGACCGATGTGCTTGAGGTACAGCACGCCATAGCCGCGCTCGAAGCGCGGCGGCGGCGCTTGCCAGGCCGCCTTGCGCGCCGCCAGCTCGGCGTCCGGCACAAGCAGGTTCAGGCTGCGGCCCGGCACGTCCAGCGCCACCATGTCGCCGTCGCGCACCAGCGCCAGCGGACCGCCCACATAGGCTTCCGGCGCCACGTGCAGCACACAGGCGCCATAGCTGGTGCCGCTCATGCGCGCATCCGAAATACGCACCATGTCGCGCACGCCCTGCTTGAGCAGCTTCTGCGGGATCGGCAGCTGCCCCCATTCCGGCATGCCCGGCGCGCCCTGCGGCCCGGCGTTCTGCAGCACGATGACGCTGTCGGCGCTGACGTCCAGCGCCGGATCGTCGATGCGCGCGGCCATGTCGTTGTAGTCCTTGAAGACCACCGCCGGGCCGGTATGCACCTGCAGATGCGCCTCCATCGCCGGCGGCTTGATCACCGCGCCGTCCGGCGCCAGGTTGCCGCGCAGCACGGCCAGGCCGTCGCGCTCGACCAGCGCCTGTCCGCGCGCGCGGATCACGTCGTCGTTGAACACGCGCGCGCCGGCGATGTTCTCGCCCAGCGTGCGGCCATCGACGGTGCGCTGCGACAGGTCCAGCAGGTCGCCCAGCTGCACCAGCAGCGCGCGCAGGCCGCCCGCGTAATAGAAATCTTCCATCAGGTACTTGCCGGCGGGCCGCAGATTGGCCAGCACCGGCGTGGTGCGCGCCAGATGGTCGAAGCGGTCCAGGTCCAGGCCGAAGCCGCTGCGCCGCGCCATCGCGATCAGGTGCACCACCGAGTTGGTCGAGCCGGACAGGGCCAGCACCGTGCGCACCGCGTTGTCATAGGACGCGGCGGTCAGCAGGTCCGAAGGCTTGAGGTCTTCCCAGACCATTTCGACGATGCGCTTGCCCGACAGGCTCGCCATCTGCGCGTGGCGCGAGTCGGGCGCCGGAATCGAGGAGTAGCCCGACAGGCACATGCCCAGCGCCTCGACCGCGGCGGTCATGGTGGAGGCCGTGCCCATGGTCATGCAATGGCCGGGCGAACGGGCGATGCCGTCCTCCACGCCCTGCCAGTCTTCCTCGGTGATATTGCCCGCGCGCAGCTCGGCCCAGTACTTCCAGGTGTCGGACCCGGAGCCCAGCGTGTTGCCGTTCCAGTTGCCGCGCAGCATGGGGCCGGCCGGCACGAACAGCGTGGGCAGGTCCATCGACACCGCGCCCATCAGCAAGGCCGGCGTGGTCTTGTCGCAGCCGCCCATCAGCACGCAGCCGTCGGCCGGATAGGAGCGCAGCAACTCCTCGGTTTCCATGGCCAGCAGGTTGCGGTACAGCATGGTGGTGGGCTTCTGGAACGGCTCGGACAGGCTCATGGCCGGCATTTCCACCGGAAAGCCGCCGGCCTGCCAGATGCCGCGCTTGACCTCTTCCACGCGCTGCTTGAAGTGGCTGTGACAGGGGTTGATGTCGCTCCAGGTGTTGATGATGGCGATCACCGGCTTGCCCGCGTAGTCGGAGCGGTGATAGCCCATCTGCGCCGTGCGCGAACGGTGGCCGAACGCGCGCAGGTCCTTCACGCCATACCAGCGATGGCTGCGCAGTTCCTCGGGAGTCTTGCGGGTCTTGGGTTTGGAAGAATCGCTCATTTGTCTGCTCTTGGTCCTCTGCGCTTGTTGTGCCGCGCTTGGGTGGTGAAAATCCTGTTGCCGCGCTCAGTCGCGCTCGCGGTCCACCAGCCGGTGCCGCGCCCGGCCCAGGTGGAACTGCATGGCCACGCGCGCGTGCTCGCCGTCCTGCGCGCGGATGGCCGCGAGTATGGTGGCGTGCTCGTCCAGCACGGTCTGGGCGCGCTGGCGCGAGCCGGTGCGCGTGAGGCTGAGCGTCAGGCGCATGAAGCCGCTGATGGAATCGTGAATGCTCTCCAGCACGCCCAGATAGAAGTCATTGCCGCTGGCTTCGGCGATGCTGGCGTGGAACGCCAGATCGGCCTCGGCCGACATGCGCCCCTGCGCCAGCGATTCGGCGAAGGCCTGGTGCGCCTCCTCGATCTTGCGCAACTGCTCGTCGGTGCGGCGCAGGGCCGCCAGGCGCGCGGCATCGCCTTCCAGCGCCACCCGCACCTCCTGCGCGCGCAGATAGGCGCTGACGTGCTCCACGTCGCTGAAGGTCTTGAGCCTGGGCGCGGGCTGGTGGCTGACGAAGGTGCCCAGCCCCTGATGCGCCGTGACCAGCCCGTCGGCGCGCAGACGCAGCAGCGCCTCGCGCACCACCGGCCGCGAAACGCCGTAGCGTTCGGAGATTTCGTTCTCGGAAGGCAGCTTGTCGCCGACGCTGAGATTGCCCGAGACGAGCTGTTCGAAGATCTGGCCGTAGAGCTGGTCCGCCAGCCGCACGCGATGGCGACGCTCCAGCGGCTGCGCGGTTTCCGCGTCCGCGGGCGCTTGCAGCGCGCTTGGCGAGGGGGTCGGTTTTCGGGCCACGGAATCTCCTTCGGCATCGGGCGTAAAGACAGCGCACATCGTACCGTCAAATGCGAGCCCGACGGACGATGCACAGGCTCACGCCGCCATGGTTTCCCGGTCCCACGCGGCCAGCGCGCGCGCCACCGGCGCCACGCGTTCGCGTTCGGCGGCGGACAGCCCCGTCAGCAAGGGCAGCATCGGCCCCATGTCGGCCACGCCGGCCAGTGTCACCGCGTCGTGCAGCACGCGGATGGGGCTGATGCCGTCGCGGCAGTCCTCCAGACCCAGGTAGCGCCGGCGCACGCTGTCGGCCTCGTCGTAGCGCCCCTCGGCCAGCAGCCGCAGCAGGCGCATGGAACCCCGCGGCGCCACGCAGACCGAGCCGGACGTGAAGCTCGACAGGCCGAAATGCCGGTAATGCGCGATGGCCGGCCGCTCGCCGATGCCGCTGACGATCCAGCGCGCCTCGACCTCGCCCAGCAGCGCGCGCAGGTAGTCGTCGCGCAGCGGATCCTCTCGCACCACCGCGTACTTCAAGGCCACGATGCGGCCCTCCTCGATCAGCCGCGCGACCGTCGCCGGCGCCAGGTAGCCGGCCGACTTGATGTAGACCACGGCCGGCTTGGCCAGCGCGTCTGTGAAGCGCCGCACGCCATCCGCCAGGCCATCGTCCGTGTACGGGAAGGACATGGGCAGCAGCATCGCCGTGGGAAAAGCGCGAGCGCGCAGCACGGCGGCCTGGTCCATCATCTTGCCGTAGTCCGGCCCCGCCGACGGCAGGATCCAGGTGTCGGGGCCTGCCAGCGCGGCCAGCATATCCACGATGCGCGCGTACTCGCCCAGCCCCACGTTGTAGAAGTTGGCGTTGCCGCCGTACATGACGCTGCGCACGCCGCCGGCCTCCAGATGCGCCAGCAGCGCCCGGTTCGCGGCCTCGTTCAGCGACAGGTCCGCGCGGCGCGCCAGCGGCGGCACCGCGATGACCGAGCGTCGCAGGTCCTGGTGGGTGACCGGGGAGGTTTTCATGGGCGGCTCCGGGCAGGTTCGCTTGTCGGATGATCAAGGCAGGCACAGCATACTTGATTGACAAGTTAAAGCTCAATACCCATCTTTGTTTTACAAGCTGTCCCGGCAGGATGCCGCGCCTTGCGCGCCGGCGTCATGAGCGACAGGAACAAGGTTCGCTTTTTTTATCCTTGCCTGGCCATGCGCCGCAGCGCCTGCGGCGGCTGGCCGTAGACACGCAGGAAGGTCCGCCGCATCCGTTCGCTGTCGGTAAAGCCTGCCCGTCGCGCGACGCTGTCGATACTGTCGGCGCCCGCCTCGAGGTGCGCGCGCGCCGCCTCCGCCCGAATGCGTTCGACCGCCTTGGCGGGCGTTTCGCCGGTCTCGGCCTTGAAGCTGCGCAGGAACTGGCGCGGGCTGACACAGGCCACGTCGGCCAGATGCTCGACGGTCAGCACCGCGCCAAGATTCCCGCGGATGTGCTCCAGCACGGCGCGGATGCGTTCGCTGTCGGGCGCCAGGTCCTGCAGCGCCGAGAACTGCGACTGGCCGCCCGAGCGGCGGTGGTAGACCACCATCTCGCGCGCCGTGGCGCCCGCCACCTCCGCGCCCAGGTCGGATTCGACCATCGCCAGCGCGAGGTCTATGCCGGCGGTAATGCCGGCCGAGGTCCACGTATCGCCATCGCAGACGTGGATCCGGTCGGCGTCGACTCGCACGTCCGGATGGTTGCGCGCGAGCTCGGCGGCATGACGCCAGTGAGTGGTGGCGCGCCGCCCATCGAGCAGGCCCGCGGCCGCCAGCACGAATGCGCCCGTGCAGACGCTGGCCAGGCGCCGGCCGACCTGGCGATGCGCGTGCAGATACCTGCGCATGGCCGGGGTGACGGCGGCCGCGCGCGCGCCCTCGCCGCCCGGCACCACCAGCGTGCCTGAAGGCGCGTCGCGCCAGGATCGAGTCAGGACTTCGACCCCGCAAGAACTCCGCACCGGGCCGCCACGCTCCGACACGACGTGAACCGCATAGGCCGGACCGGCGGCGGTGCGCGCCTGCTTGCCGGCGGTCTGGAACACCGCGGCGGGGCCAGACATATCCAGCAATTGGAAGTCCGGCACCAGCAGGAAGATGACGTCGTGTGGCATGGCGATTTTTGAGGGAATTATGTCATTTACGCCAGAGTTTGCGTCGATACAGTGAGGCCTGTCAAACCCGCCAGCCCCGCTTGCCGCGGCGCCCCCATACCGATCACTCCCCACCGATTCCGCCATGCCCACGTCAGCCTCCCCCACCACCGGCCACCGCAACGCCCGCGTCCTGGCCATCTGCCAGGGCCTGTTCGTCGCCGCCATTTCCATCGACCTGACGCTGACCGCGTTGACCGGCCACATGCTCGCGCCCAACAAGGCCTTGTCGACCCTGCCATTCGCGCTGATCACGGTGGCCGGCGCAGTGGTCACCTGGTTTGCCTCCTTGCTGATGCAGCGCATCGGCCGGCGCAGGGGGTTCACACTGGGCGCACTGGCCGGCGCGGCGGGCGGCGGCCTATCGGTATGGGCCGTGTTTCATGCCGATTTCTGGGCGTTCTGCGCCGGCACCGCGCTCGTCGGCGTATTCCAGGCCTTTGCCCAGTATTACCGGCTGGCGGCGGCGGACGCGGTCGAGCCCGCCGCCAAGAGCCGCGCGATCTCGGTGGTGATGGCGGGCGGCGTCATCGCCGCCATTGCCGGCCCGGCATTGGCCGCCTGGAGTCGCGACCTTTTCGCGCCGGTAGCCTTCGCCGGCGCGTATTTGATGGTGGCCCTGCTGGCGTTGCTGTCGGCCGCGCTGCTGTGGGTCGGCTATCGCGACGCCGAAGCGCCTGCCGCCGCAGGCGAGACCCAGGCCGGCCTGCCCGCGCGGCCGCTGCGCGAAGTGGCCCGCCAGCCGGTGTTCGTCGCCGCGCTTGCCAACAACGTGGTGGGGTCGGTTTCGATGATGTTCATCATGACCGCCGCGCCGCTGGCCGCCGTGGCGTGCAGCCACGGCATCGGAGACGGCGCCAACATCATGCAATGGCACCTGGTCGGCATGTACGCGCCGGCTTTCTTCGCCGGCGCGCTGATCCAGCGCTTCGGCCTGCCGCGGGTGCTGGGCGCCGGCATGGTGCTGAACGTCGCGTGCTCGCTGATCGCGATGACGTCGCCGTCGCTGCCCGCGTTCTATGCGGCGTTGTTCTGCCTGGGGGTGGGATGGAACTTCATGTTCGTCGGCGGCACCACGCTGCTGGCGCAGTCCTACCGTCCGTCGGAACGCGCCCGCGCGCAAGGCGCGGCCGAGATGCTGCGTTATGCCGCTACCGCGCTGGCCACCCTGGCGGCCGGACCGGCGCTGGACGCCTTCGGGTGGCAAGCGCTGAACGCGACCATGCTGCCGGTGGTGCTGGCGGCCGGTCTGATGACATGGTGGTGGGCGCGCGGGCCGGCCCGGGGCGCAGCGGTGGCCGGGTCGGATTGACCCGGCGGGCCACGCCGACTCAAAGATTGGTGCAGGCAGAAACGCCACGCGATCGAAACACCGCGGCTTCTGTCGACACGATCGCCTTCGCTGCCGCCGGCTCTGGCCAACGTCGACGAAGGCGATCGACTGCCCGCGCTAGTGCGAGGCGGGAGCGCTCACGCCCACACCGGTCTGGCTGCGCACATACAGATCGAAGAATCGTGCGCGCTCCGATGCCGCCGCTTCGCTACGATCCAACAACGAAACGACGATGGCGACGGCGAATGCCAGGGGCATCGAGAACAGCGCCGGCTGTTCATACGGAAAGAGCGCGTCCGCGTAGCCCAGAACGTTGACCCACACGGATTTCGAGGCGCAGACCAGGGCGACGGCGGACACCAGACCGGTGTATCCGCCAGCCAGCGCTCCCCTTGTTGTGAGGCCTCGCCAGAACATCGACAGGAAGAGGACGGGAAAATTGGCCGAAGCCGCCACGCCGAATGCGATGGCCACCATGAAAGCGACATTCACTTTCTGGAAGACGATGCCCAGCAGGATGGCCACGACACCCAGTGCCAGCGTCGCGAACTTCGTGAGCCGCAGTTCCTTGGCTTCGTCCGCCACGCCTCGACAGATGACGTGAACATAGAAGTCGCGCGCGATCGCCGATGCCCCGGCAAGCGCCAGACCCGACACGACGGCCAGAATGGTGGCAAACGTGATCGCCGCGAGGAAACCGAACATCAAGTCACCGCCCACGGCATGTGCAAGGTGCATCGCCACCATGTTTCCGCCGCCCAGCAACTTGCCATTGATGTCGCCAGCCTCGAAGAACCTCAAGTCCTGGCTGACAATGACAATGGACGCCAGCCCCAGAATCAGCAGCACATTGAAGAAATATCCGATGAAGCCACTGGCGTACAGCACGGATTTCCTAGCTTCCTTTGCATCCTTCACCGTGAAGAATCGCATCAGGATATGAGGCATCCCCGCCGTGCCGAATATGAGACCAAGGCTCAACGAAATCGCGGCGACGGGATCTCCCAGAAGCTTGCCCGGCATCAGCAACGCTGCCCCGCTCCGGTGAATCTCCATGGCCTTGGAAACCAGCGTCTCGAAATCGAAGTCGAATTTCGAGAACGCGAGCAAGGCCACGATCGTGCCACCGATCAACAACAGAAACGCCTTGGTGATCTGCACCCACGTGGTGGCCACCATCCCCCCGAAAATGACGTATGCCATCATCAGAAAGCCGACAATGATCAGCGCCCAGTTGTATTCAAGCCCGAACAGGAGCTTGATCAACTGACCCGCGCCAACCATCTGGGCGATCAGATAGAAGCAGACCACGACCAGGGAGCCCAGCGCCGACATGGCGCGGATCGGACGCTGCGCCAGGCGGTACGACGTGACATCCGCGAAGGTGAATTTACCCAGGTTCCTCAACCGATCGGTCATCAGAAGCAGCAGCACCGGCCAACCGGTAAAGAACGCGATCAGATAGATATAGCCGTCGATGCCATCCGTGTAGATGATCGCGGTGATCCCCAGCAGCGTCGAGGCGGACATATAGTCTCCCGCCAGGGCCAGCCCATTCTGCATGCTGCTTATGCCGCCACCCGCGCTGTAGAAATCCGAAGCGGAACGGCTCCGCTTCGCCGCCCATACGGTGATTCCCAGCGTGAACAGCACAAAGCAAAAGAACAGCGCGATGGCGTGCAGGTTGACGGGCTGGCGCGACGTTTCCCCGATCGCGACATCCGCCCAGGCCAAGGGAGACGCCAACGCCATCCCCATGAAAAGAACCGAGAACTTTCCGGCGCGGCTCATTGCGCCCTCCCATCACCAGCCTTCTCCACGAGGTGGCGGAGCATCGGGTCGAACTTGCCGTTCGCAAACGACACATAAATCGTGGAGATGATCAGGAACAGCAGGAACAGGGCCAACTCGGCGGCAATGCCCACCGTCAGCCCGCTGCCGGCAAAAAACGGCTTGGCAGCGAATCCCGGCATGAGGCAGACCACGCCCAGAAATCCGAAATACCCAATGAAAATAATGGACAACAGCGAGCAAACAAGACGATTCCTGCCGGAAACCAGTTTCGAGAAATTCTTGTTGGCATATATCTTCTCAATTTGCAGCGAGACTTCCGCGGCGGCCTTGTTTACCTGAGTAGGCACGGAATGGCTATCAGACAAAACTGTCTCCTTTGGATTTCAGACAATCGCGGGCGCTCGCGGCGTCCGTCATTGCCTGCACTGGAATTTATTTTTTGTATATGAATGCTCGACTTCCGGCGCCCCATGGAAATCGCACTTCGGCCGCACCTCCGACGGCCTCCTTTCCGCATCGCGGCTGGCGCATGAACCATTGATTCGGGAAGCGATGCCGCATTCCTGCGGCATCGCTCTGCGCGCTAACTGGCTTTTCGCGCTTCGGCCAGTTGCTTCAGATAGGTATCCTGGATATACCGGGTATGGATCTTGGCCTGCGCGAAGTCAGGACTGCCGATCAGCTGAAGATGGAATTCACGGGTCGTTTGCACGCCGTCGATTTCAAGCTCCTGAAGCGCGCGCTGCATCCTCGCGATCGCTTCGGCCCGCGACTCCCCCCAGCAAATCACTTTGCCCAGGAGCGAGTCATAGAAGGGCGGCACGACATAGCCGGAGAAAATATGGCTATCCATGCGCACGCCGATGCCGCCAGGCGGGGAATACCGCTGCACCTTGCCGGGCTTGGGCTGGAAATCCTGTTCCGGGTCTTCGGCATTGATGCGGCACTCGATCGCGTGACCGTGCAGCCGGACGTCCGCCTGAAGCAGCTCGATGCGCTCCCCCGACGCAATGCGGATCTGCGCCTTGACCAAGTCAATGCCGCAGACCATTTCGGTGACAGGATGCTCGACCTGGATCCGCGTGTTCATTTCCATGAAGTAGAAGCGCTGCGATGCGGGATCGAGAATGCACTCGATCGTGCCGGCGCTTCGATAGTTCACGTGCTTGCACAGGCGGACCGCCGCCTCGCCGATCTGCGCGCGCAGCGACGCGCTCAATACCGGCGACGGACTCTCCTCGACAAGCTTCTGATTCCGACGTTGAGAGGAACAGTCCCGCTCGCCCAGATGCAGGATATTGTGCCCATCGCCCAGCACCTGGATCTCGATGTGCCGGATATCGGTCAGGAATTTTTCCAGATACATGGCGCCATTGCCGAACGCAATGGTGGCTTCGCGCGAGGCTTCGAGAAACGCCTTCTCGATCATCGACGGATCGTTGACAACCCGCATTCCTCGCCCGCCGCCGCCCGCCGACGCCTTCAACAGCACGGGATAGCCGATGCGCTCGGCAATCGCTGCCGCTTCCGCGGCCGAGGCCACCACGCCTTTGGAACCGGGAGTGGTCGGCACGCCGGCCTCTTCGGCCAGCTTCCTCGCCGTGGCCTTGTCTCCCATCGCTCGTATCGAAGCGCCGGTCGGCCCCACGAAAATGAAGCCCTCCGCTTCGACGAGATCGGCGAAATCGGCGTTCTCCGAGAGAAATCCATAACCCGGATGAATCGCGTCCACGCCCAGCGCCGACGCCGCCGCGAGTATCCGCCGTGCGTCCAGGTAACTCTCTTGCGGCTTGGGACCGCCAATGCACACCGAACGGTCCGCCATGCGAACGGCGAGCGAATCCCTGTCGGCCTCGGAGAAGACCTGAACCGTTTCAATGCCCAACTCGCGACATGCGCGCAGAATGCGAACGGCGATTTCGCCACGGTTCGCAACCAGCAGCCGCTTGATCTTCGACCCCATCTACACACCCCTCTCAGTTGGCAGGCTCGATCACGATGAGAGGCTGTCCGTATTCCACCGTGTCCCCATCAGAGACCAGGATGTCCCGGACAACGCCACCGGACTCCGCGGAAAGTGCGTTCATCAACTTCATGACTTCAATGATGCACACCGTTTCGTGCGCGGCAATCGTGTCTCCGACGCCGACAAAGGGTTTCGCGCCCGGCTCCGGCGCGCAGTAGAACGTTCCGACCATGGGCGCGCGGACCGTCACGAAATGGGCGGGCCATTCCTTGCGGGCATTGGCGGCGCTTGCCGCCGCCATGTTCGATGCTGCCGCGGGAGCGCTGATCGCCGCTTGCGGCGCCGGTTCCGCGCGCGCAACGGCAAGCTCGGGAGCGGGGGCTGAACGCTGCGCCTGCGTTGCGACATCGGAAAGCGGCGCATGCTTGCTCAGCGAAATCTCGATGTCGTTGTAGCGCAATCGAAACTCGCCGAACTTGTCGGCTTCCTCGACGAGCTTGATGATTTCCCTGACGTCCTGGTAGGTGAGTGTCTTGTCGGTCATTCAATTTTCTCCTGGAGTGGATTTGGGTATTTCAGGATCCCACGATGTTCAATTGGAAATCGCCGTGCGAAATATGCACGCGACCGATCTTGGGACGCTGCGAGAGATGCTTGAGCAAGGCGACGATGGAATGCTCGTGCTGATACTCATACGTGGTCGACCCTTTCTCGCGCAGCATGTCGTCGACCTGAGAACCCGCGAACATGTATCGCAGCAGTCGCTCATCGTCCGACGCCGACGGATATTTCTTGCGAAGCGCGGCGACCGCGGGCTCGGGTGCGACCGGCTTCAATGCGATCTGCTTCGAGCCATTCTCGACGATGCGATCGAGCACGTCGGGGGCGACAGGCGCCAGGAGCTTCCCGTAGTATCCCAACGCATATTTCTTGATCTCATTCGGCACGACGCGATATCGCTCGCCGTGAACCACGTTGAGTACCGCCTGGGTCCCGACCAATTGCGCAAAGGGCGTGATCATGATCGGGTAGCCCAACTCCTCGCGCACCCTGGCCACTTCCTCGAGCAGCTGATCGAACCGGTCGGAAAGACCCGCCTCGGCCAATTGCGATTTGAAATTGCTCAGCATGCCGCCCGGCATCTGGTGCTGGTAATGAAACGCGTCATACTCCAGCACCTCGCCTACAGGCTTTCCCTCCGCCTCGGCGATACGCCTGAAATGCTCGCCCACATGATCGACCGTCAGATCGTCGATCGGCACGTCGTAACCCATCAGCCTGAGGTTTCGGGCGACGCTTTGCGTGGCGGGTTGAGCCGCGCCGTTCGCCAGCGGCGCGATGGACGTATGCAGGATATCCGCGCCGCACTTCACCGCCTCCAGGTACACCAGCGGCGCGAGTCCGGTCAGACAGTGGCTGTGAATCTCCAGCGGCATGTCGCCGATCACCCGCTTGATCGCGGGGACAAGCGTCCGGATCCGATCGATCGTCAGCAGGCCAGCGGCATCCTTGAGCATGATCCCGTCGATGGCCTTGCTCTGTACCAGTTCGCGCGCGGTCTTGACGTACAACTCGTCCGTATGGACAGGGCTGAGCGAGTACGACAAGGCGCCGAACGTCGTGACCCCCAAGCGCTTGGCAACGCGCGTGGACGCCAGAATGTTCTCAACGTCATTCAGGCCGTCGAAGGCGCCGACGATGCGAAAGCCATTCGCCACGGCCCGCTCGACCCACAACTCCAGAATGTCGTCGGGCAAGGTGTCGAACGTCATCAGGTTCTTGCTTCGGACAAGAAAGCGCAGCGGCGTGTTCTGCACCTTGCTGCGCATCAACCGCACCCGCTCCCAGGGGTCCTCCTTCAGGTAGCGGACGCTGACGTCGAATTGAATCGGCGCGACCAGGTCTATCTGCGCAAAGCCTGCCTTGTCCATGGCTTCCGCCACGGGCAGCATGTGCGCCGTCTTCATGCGTGTCGCCCAAAGGCACTGATGGGCATCGCGCAGCGTGGTGTCAACGATGCCGATCTTCTTGCGTTGCACGTCCATGGATGTCTCCTCTAATGTTCAATTACTATATAGTAATAGAGGAAAAGACAGACTTCAGATCAGTGTTTTCCCTGATTCTTTCGGCTGATCTTTCGAAAAAACAGGGGTTCATAGAGAAGCAGACCATCCGGACGGTCATAGCAAGAATTCAATACTATGGCGTATCAAGGAACCTCTAACTTGACGGACGTCAGCGCCGGAACCTCATGGCATGGGAGGTCGACCCGCCGCGCGGCCAGCGATGGCGGACAGCCGCCCCATGGGACGATTCCGCGCAAGGCCGCGGGATGCATGGATCAGCTGGCGCCGCGCGCGGTGGCCACCATGGTGAGCGTCAGATGGGATATCGCGATGGGACTGATCGGCTGCTGTTGATGTTTTTTCTAATAATGGAAGGCATCAAACAGAGCACGGTGCGCGGCGCATTCGCGCGGAGAGACCCAGGGGCCGGAGTCGAGGGCCGTGCGCTCGAAGACAGCGCGGGCATCGCCTTGGGCGGATATCGAGCCAATACCCCCTCAGCGCATCCGACCCGGCGCCAGGGCAGCCGTCCGGGCGGCCGCCCCCTCAGAAAACGTCGGCGCTGGAATTCAGATGCACAGACGCAGCCCGCCCGCGGGCAAGAACAGCTGCTGGTAGAAAACCGGCTGCCCGGCGGAGGTGCTCCCCATTATTTCCACATGGGTGCCATAGACCTTTCCAGACATATCGAGCTCGCCGACGATGCTCTTTGGAAGCGCCACGGTGCGAACCGACTTGATGACATTGGATGCCGAAACCTTATATATGTTCTTGGTCAATTGCACGAAATTCTCTCCTTTCATGCTGTCCAGGTCGGCCTCCATGAAATACGGAAATCTGTTTACGTCCGCAAAGTACTGACTGATGAATGCATAGTCTTCGGCGACGATCTTTCTATCAAGGCGAACGATCTCGCAATCGTTGGCATCACCACGCAACCAATGCGCCCACAGCGCATCGGACTCGATCTGAATCCGCCGCAACACCGTGCTCGTCATGGGAACGAATCGGGTCCCGTCAACCGAGAGCACTCGATAAATCCAAGGCTCCCCCAAGCGCTTCTCTCTGGGAATAATGAACGTCCCAGCCCCTCTTTTTCTCTGGACGTACCCGCTGCTGACCAACGAGCCGACGGCCTTTTGAATCGTTCCGAGACTGAACGGAACCAGCGCCGCCATCTCCTGCTCGGTGGGGAACTTCTCCCCATCGCGCCAGTAACCGTCCTCGATCGCGGCGATGAAAACTTCTTTGAGATACTCGTGCTTTACGGGGTTGTCTGATACCTGAACCTGATACAACTCGAAGAAATTATTGGATTTCATATTAGACAACGCATCTTTCATATCCGGCTTGCGACGCGACTCACTCAGACCAGGCCGATTGGCCTGTCCGCCCCTGCGGAGCCGCATTCATTTTGGAAAACCAAGATCAAAAATATTCTGAATATCCGGGAATCCATATGGCTGGACTCCCTTCCCCCCGAACAATAACCCAGACCGATGGGCCCGGCGCATTCAATAGCCCGCAGGGCCGAACAACCGATGAAAAGCATCGACGCCGCGCCCGTCGTTCGCAAGGCCGGACGCAGCGCGGGCGCCACGCCATGGGACGCGCGACAGTCCAAGATGGACAAGGAGCCAGCAGCCTCCTGAGGCCGCCCCCGGCCACTGCGCCCGAATCAAGTAGCATGGACCTTTCGCCACCCACTTGTACGACAACATGACCACCAAGCCTCGCATCATCCAGGTCGGTTCGCTGGCCGGTTCCCCCTCCGCCAACCAGACCTTGGCCGACCGCTACGACGTCGTCGAACTCTGGAAATTCCCCGACCGCAAGGCCGCCCTGGCCGAACACGGCAAGGGCATCACGGCCATCGTCACCTCGGCCAACTTCGGCGCCAATGCCGAGCTGATCAACGCCCTGCCGGACCTGAAGGCCATCTGCAGCTGGGGTGTGGGCTATGAAACCATCGACGTGGCGGCGGCGCAGGCGCGCGGCGTGCAGGTCAGCAATACGCCCGACGTGCTGACCGACTGCGTGGCGGACCTGGCCTGGGGCCTGTTGATCGCGGCCGCGCGCCGCATGGGCCAGGGCGAACGCTTCGTGCGCAGCGGGCAGTGGGGCCAGATTCACGGCAGCATTCCACTGGGCATGCGCGTCAGCGGCAAGAAGCTGGGCATCGTCGGCCTGGGCCGCATCGGCGACGCCATCGCCAAGCGCGGCGCGGGCTTCGACATGCAGGTGCGCTATCACAACCGCAGGAAGCGCGACGACGTGGCATACGGCTACGAAGCCTCGCTGGTCGAACTGGCGCGCTGGGCCGATTTCCTGATCGTGGCCACGGTGGGCGGCGCGGGCACGCGCCATCTGGTGAACCAGGAAGTGCTGGAAGCGCTGGGGCCCAAGGGCATTGTCGTGAACATCGCGCGCGGCCCGGTCATCGACGAAACCGCGCTGGTCGCCGCGCTGGAAGCGGGCAAGCTCGGCTGGGCCGCCCTGGACGTGTTCGAGCACGAGCCCAAGGTGCCGCAGGCGCTGCTGGGCAGCGACCAGGCCGTGCTGCTGCCGCATATCGGCAGCGCCACGCTGGAAACGCGCCAGGACATGGAAAACCTGATGCTGGAGAATCTGCGCGCGTTTTTCGAGACGGGCCGCGTGGTGACGCCGGTGGAGTAGGTCCCCCCGAGCGCTGCGCGCTCCCCCCAGGGGCGCAGCAGCGGACCGGAGGGTGAGCCCACCCCAAAGCGCTACGCGCTTTCCCCTCAAGGGGCGCCGCTGCGGCCCGGCGAAGCCGGCTCCGCGCGGCCCCGCTTGGGGGCACCTGGTTCTTGCAAGCGAAGTTGATGCGTAGCGGTTGTGCCGGGACACCGGAATGAAAAAAGCCTCCCGGCGCCCATACCGGGAGGCTTTTGAGTTTCCGGGCGGCGACGGCGCCGCGTCGGAATCTCTTTTGCAAAGGAACTGCGGGTGTGGCCCGCGCCGGCTTACTTGGCCGGCGTGGTCGCCGGCGTCATCGCGCCGGCCTTGTCGGTCTTGTCCATCTTGTCGGACTTGGCGGCGGCGGGCTTGGCGGCTGCCGGCTTGGCCGAGGTCTTATCGGCCTTGTGGTGTTTGCCCGTGTGTTCCATCTGACTCTTGGTTTCGCCCGGCTTGGCGGTCGCGTCCGCGGCGAAGGCCGCCGGCGCCGCCGCGAGACCCAGGCACAGCGCCGAGGTGGAAAGGAACGCGGCAATACGGGAGTGGGTCGTCATGTCATGTACTCCTGAATGATCAAAGGCCCAGGGCCTTCTTCCAGCAAGGTGCGGCGAGGTGTTCACCGCAAGCCCCGTACTTCGTTGGAATGCAGACCGGCGCGAAGGTTCTGCGCGGAACCAGAAATTTTCCCGCGCTAACGCTTGGTCATGAGATCGTGACAATCATGCTTCGAATGCCAGCAGCGCAACCGTGGCGAACAGCATGAGCGCGAAGCAGGCTCTCAGCCGGCGTTCAGGCAGACGATAGGCCAGGCGCACGCCCACCGGCACGAAGGCGAGGCTGCCCACGGCCAGCGGCGCGCCCACCATCCAGTTGGCCTGCCCGGCCCAGGTGTACGTGATGAGCGCGATGGTGGAGCCGGGTATCACCATGCTCAGGGCCAGCGCCTGCGCGGTGGTCTGCGGCAGGCGGAACACCGAGGTGATGATGGGCACGGCCAGCACCGCGCCGCCGACGCCGAAGAATCCACCGAGCGTGCCGCACAGCATGCCCAGCGCGCTGGCGCGGCGCGGCGTGAAGACAGGCGCGGCGGTCTGCGGCGAAGCCTCCTTGCTTGCGTTCTTGTTCCGATCCTTGTGCGCGCCCTTGCCGGCATCGCGCGCCGCCGTCGGCCGCGAGGCGCGCCAGGTCTGCCATACATAGAACAGCGCGATGAAGAACAGGAATACCGCGAAGCTCAGGCGCAGGCTGCTTGAGTCGATGCCCAGCGCCAACCGCGCGCCGAACCAGGTGAACACGACCGCGCCCGCCGCGCCGGCCGCGGCCACGCGCTTGTCGATCCGCACCTGCTGGTTGTACTTGCGCACGGCCATCATGATGGTGGGCAGCACCATGATCAGCGCCGTGCCCTGCGCCAGCTGCTGCGGCATGTCCATCAGCAGCACCAGCGCCGGAATCGCGATCAGCCCGCCGCCGATGCCCAGCACGCCGCCCATGAAGCCGATGAGGCCGCCCGCGGCCAGGCACAGCACGATGACGAACAGATTCACAAGCGATCCTCAGCGCAACTTGTCCAGCGCGGCGTCGAGCCGGTCGACCGCCCAGATCTCCAGGCCCTCGATGGGCTGGCGCGGCGCGTTGGCCTTGGGGATCAGCGCCACGCTGAAGCCCAGTTTGGCGGCCTCGCGCAAACGCTCTTGTCCGCGCGGCGCGGGCCGGATTTCGCCGGCCAGGCCGACTTCGCCGAACGCGATCAGTCCGCGCGGCAGCGGCCGGTCGCGCAGCGACGACATGATGGCGAGCAGCACCGGAAGGTCGGCCGCCGGCTCGGTGATGCGCACGCCGCCGACGGCGTTGACGAACACGTCCTGGTCGAAGGTGGACACGCCCGCGTGCCGGTGCAGCACCGCCAGCAGCATGGCCAGGCGGTTGCCTTCCAGGCCCACGGTCAGGCGCCGCGGATTGGGCGCGTGCGAGCTATCCACCAGCGCCTGGATCTCGACCAGCAGCGGCCGCGTGCCTTCCTGCGTGGCCATCACGCAGGAGCCGGCGACCTGCTGCTCGTGCTGCGACAGGAACAGCGCGGACGGATTGGCCACGCCGCGCAGGCCACGGTCGGTCATGGCGAACACGCCCAGCTCGTTGACCGCGCCGAAGCGGTTCTTGAACGCGCGCACCAGCCGGTACGAGGAATGCGTGTCGCCCTCGAAGTACAGCACCGTGTCGACGATGTGCTCCAGCACGCGCGGCCCGGCCAGCGCGCCGTCCTTGGTGACGTGGCCGATCATGACGATGGCGATGCCGGTCTGCTTGGCCAGCCGCGTCAGCTGCGCGGCGCATTCGCGCACCTGCGACACCGAACCGGGCGCGGCGGTCAGCTCGCCGCTGTACAGCGTCTGGATCGAGTCGATCACGGCCACCGTCGGCTTCTGCTCGGACACGGCGGCCTGGATCGCCTCCAGCCGGATCTCGGCCAACAGGTTGACGTTGCCGGTGGCCAGGCCCAGCCGGCGGGCGCGCAGCGCGACCTGCTCGGCCGATTCCTCGCCGGTAACGTACAGCACCGGGGTGGTCTCGGACAGGGACGCCAGCGCCTGCAGCAGCAGCGTGGACTTGCCGATGCCGGGGTCGCCGCCGATCAGCACCACGGCGCCGGCCACCAGGCCGCCGCCCAGCACACGGTCGAATTCATCGAGGCCAGTAGGCTGGCGCGGCGTCTCGCGGGCCTCGATCTCGGACAGGCTGCGCACCGGACTGCTGCTGGCCAGCGGCGCATACCGGTGGGCCGCCGCCGACGGGGCGGACGACTCCACGGTTTCCTCCAGCGTGTTCCAGGCATTGCAGTGCGGGCATTTGCCCTGCCACTTCGGGGTGGTGCCGCCGCATTCGGCGCAAACGTAGACGGTTCGATTCTTTGCCATCCCCCAGAGTTTACCGATATCCCTTCCCCTGCTTGGCGCTCGCGGCCACGGCATGTGGACGATTTCGCGTCACCAACCAGCACGGATGCCCCGGCTTGGTGCATGGATCTTTCAACAGACTTTCGAAAACCACAAGAATTCGAGAAACTGGGGGCCAGATACAAGAAATTAACTGCCGGATTTTTGCAAATCGCGCATAATCAGGCGATCACACGCAACGACAATCCGCCGGCCTTTAAGGCGGTGCCGGCGCCCGGTCCTGGTCCGGGCGCAATGGCGAAATCGCCGCGTGATCGCTGGGCGGCTTTCCAGGACGCCGCACTAAACCGGAACACGACCCAAGCCTGACGAGACCGCCGGACCACCGGCGCGGCGAACGCGAAGGTCAAACGTGCATGCGCCTTGCCACCGGGCGCATCCGCGAGGAGTACGCGCATGAGCACTACGTATCGCCCCCCATTCGACGAAGACGACGAGCTGGACCTGCGCGCCCTGTACCGTAAGACCAGATCCGGCAGTCCGGAACTGGACGCGGCGGTACGACGCAGCTGGCATCCCGGACATAGCTGGCACCCAGGCTGGGCCGCCGCCGCCTGCGCCTTCCTGGTCGCCGGCCTGTTCACCTGGACCAACATGCGCGAGAACGCCGACGCGCCGGACAGCAATCCGATCGCGCAACTGATGGCGCCCAGCGAATCAGGGACGGATAAAGATCGCCCCGCCGCCGCCGAGTCCGCCGTCGCTCAGCCCCAGGAAGCGCCGGCCGTGCAGCGCGCCGCGCTGCCCGCGCCGGAGTCCGCATTGCCGCCACAACAGGCCGCCCCCGCGGCCGAAGCGTCAGCGCCTGGCGCCGCCCAGCCCGAGGCGGCCGCGCAGGAACCCGCCCAGGCGCAGGCGGCCCTGAGCGACGAAGAGATCGAGTCGCGGCTGGCTCATATCCGCAGCCTGATGCAGGACGATCAACAGGAAGATGCCGCGCACGCGCTGCAGGAACTGCGCCAGGCCGTTCCCGACCTGACCGTGCCGGACGACCTGCAGGAACTGGCCCAGCAGCATCCCGCCTGACCGTCGTCCCGGTCCAGGCACGGGCGGCGCAAGGCCGCCTGACCATACCTGTCATCCTCCTTACGCCGGACCCCTGTTTCATGCGGGTCCGGCGAGAAATTGCGGGTAAGAACCGGCGGCTTCTTGCTAACATAGCCGCCATGAGTCCGAGCTTCCACCACCGCAATCTCCCCCATCTGCTGCTGTACGCGCGCGAAACCCTGATGGCACATTTCCGGCCCTTGCTGCATGCGGCCGGCGTCACCGAACAGCAATGGCGGGTCCTGCGCACGCTGAGCGAAGTCGGCTCGATGGAGCCCAATCAGATCGCGCGCAGCTGCCAGATCCTCAGCCCCAGCCTGACCCGCATGCTGGCCGGCATGGAAGAGCAAGGCCTGATCAAGCGCGCGCGTTCCAGCCAGGACCAGCGCCGCCAGGAAATCTCGCTGACGTCCAAGAGCAACAAGCTGATCGACCGCATGCGACCGCAGGTCGACGCCAAGTACGAAGAACTCGAAGCCCGCATCGGCAAGGAACTGCTGGACCGGCTCTACCGCGATGTGGACGCCATGGTCGAGCAGGTCCGCCGCGACGCGGAGTAAGACCGGCGGGCGCCGGTCCGCGCCGCGCGCTCAGGCCGGCACCGGAAAGACCGCGTTCAGCTGGCCCGTGCCGGAGCTGGCGAAGTACTCGGTGACGATCTCCGCCGGCTGGTCGTAGGCATCCCAGCCCAGCAGGCCCAACAGCATGGCGGTATCGTGCATGCCGCCCTCGCCCACGCACAGGTCCGCGTATTCCGGCAGCATGGCGCAAAAGGTCTTCCAGTCGCCCTGGCGCCACAGATCCACCACGCGCAAGTCCACCTGCCGGAAGAACTCCCGGCTGATCTCGTGCATGGTGGCTTCGCCGCTGCCGTTGTCGTTGAAGCGATGCGACAGCGAGCCGCTGGCCAGCACCGCCACACGGCTGTCGCTCTGCTCGATCGCCTGGCGCAGCGCGGCGCCGAAGCGTCGGCTGTCCTCCAGCGTGTGCCAGGCGCACCAGGCAGCCACCGACACCACCTTGAAACGGTCGTCGCCGTTCATGTAGCGCATCGGCACCAACGTGCCGTATTCCAGTTCCAGGCTGCCGATTTCGTGCGCGCGCGTACCCACGCCCGCCGCGTTGGCGCATTCGGCGATGCGGCGGCCCAGTTCGGGATCGCCACGGTAGGCGTAGCGCATGTCCTTGATGAAATGCGGCAGCTCGTTGCTGGTGTAGCAGCCCTCGAAGCGATCGTTGCAATTGATGTGATAGCCGGCGTTGACCAGCCAGTGCACGTCCAGCACCACCATCGTGTCCACATCGAGTTCGCGGCAACGCCGGCCGATCTCCCGATGCCCCTGGATCGCCGCCTCTCGGCAACCCTGATGCTTGCCGGGCATTTCCGACAGATACATCGACGGCACATGCGTCACCTTGGCCGCCAGCGCGAGCTTGCCCATGGTGTTTGTCTCCTGGTTCTGGTCTTGTGTTGTGGGGATATGAAGGACGGCCTACACGCCCCAGCGCGGGATGTGATGGCTGCCCATGGAAACGCAGACGTTCTTGACCTCGGCGAATACCTCGTAGCTGTATTCACCGCCTTCCCTGCCCGTGCCCGATTCCTTGGTGCCGCCGAAAGGCTGGCGCAGGTCGCGCACGTTCTGGCTGTTGATGAACACCATGCCGGCCTCGATGCGGCGCGCCAGCCGATGCGCGCGGCCGATATCGCGGGTCCAGATGTAGGACGCCAGTCCGTACTTCACATCGTTGGCCAGCGTCAGGCCGTCGACCTCGTCCTTGAAGGGCAGCAGGCAGGCGACCGGGCCGAAGATCTCTTCCTGGGCGCAGCGCATGCGGTTGTCCACGTCGGCCAGCACCGTGGGACGCACGAAATTGCCGCCAGCCAGCCGCGCCGGCAGGCCGGCGGGCAGTTCCGGACCGCCGGCCAGCACGCGGGCGCCCTCTTCCTCGGCCAGACGGATGTAGCCAGTGACCTTTTCCCAATGCTGGCGCGTGATCATCGAACCGACATGGGTATGCTCGTCGGTCGGGTCGCCCACCACCAGCCGGTTCGCGCGCTCGGCGAAGCGGCGCACGAAATCGTCGTAAATGGTTTCCTGCACGAAGATGCGCGAGCCGGCGGTGCAGCGTTCGCCGTTGAGCGAGAAGATGGTGAACAGCGCCGCGTCCAGCGCGCGTTCGACATCGGCGTCGTCGAACACCAGCACCGGCGACTTGCCGCCCAGCTCCATCGAGTATTTCTTGACGCCGCCGGCGCTGGCCAGGATCTTCTTGCCGGTGACGGTGCCGCCGGTGAACGAGATGGCGCGCACGCCCGGATGACGCACCAGCGCATCCCCCGCATCGGCGCCATAGCCCTGCACCACGTTCAGCACGCCGGGCGGAATGCCTGCCTCCAACGCCAGCATGCCGAGCTGGTCGGCGGTCAGCGGCGACAGCTCCGACATCTTCAGCACCGCCGTGTTGCCCAACGCCAGGCACGGCGCCGTCTTCCAGGTGGCGGTCATGAAGGGCACGTTCCACGGCGAGATCAACGCGCACACGCCCACCGGCTGATACAGCGTGTAGTTCAGCATCTGGTCGTCGACCGGATAGGTGTGGCCGTTCATGCGGGTGCAGACTTCGGCGAAGAAATTGAAGTTCTCCGAGGCGCGCGGAATCAGCTGCTTGCGCGTCTGCGAGATCGGCAGGCCGGTGTCGCGCGTTTCCAACTCGGCCAGCATGGGCACGTTCTGATCGATCAGCTCGCCCAGCCGTCGCATCAGGCGGGCGCGCTCCTTGGCGGGCGTGTTGGCCCACTTGGGAAAGGCCTCGGCGGCGGCGGCCACGGCCGCGTCGATCTCGGCCTGACCGCCGGCGGCGACTTCGGCGATGGCCTCGCCCGTGGCTGGGTTATAGGTGACAAAGCGATCCTTGCTGTCGACCTGCCTGCCGTTGATCCAATGCTTGATGCTCACGCTCGACTCCTGGCTGCGGACCGACGCGCGGGCGGCGCCGCGCGGTCGGACATATCCTATTAGTTAACTCGTTAACATTATTATCGAAGAACCACGCCTGTCAACAGCCCGCGGCCCGCAGCGGGAAATCCCCAAGGCCGTTTGCGGCGCTGGCGCATTGCCGCTGGCGGGCTTTTTCACTATCATTAATTAACATGATAACCACTTAGCACGGAGGGGAACCCCGTTCCCGCAACCGCCATGCCGCATATCTGGATCGAGTATTCAGGCAACCTGGACCTGGACACGCGCGCGCTGATGCGCACCGTGCAGGATGCCGCCATCGGCGACGGGTCGCTGTTTCCGCTGGCCGGCGCGCGCACCCGCGCCGTCAGGATCGACGACTGCCTGATCGTCGACGGCCATCCCGACAATGCCTTCGTCCATGTGCTGCTGCGCATCGGCCACGGCCGCAGCGACGCGCAGAAGTCCGCGCTGGGGGAACGCGTGTTCCGGGCGCTGACCGACGCCATGGCGGCGCAGATGGCGGCGCGGCCGCTGGGCCTGTCGCTGCAGATCGAGGAAGCGGATCCGGTGCTGAACTACAAGCTCAACAACTACCGCGACTACCTGAAGGCGCGCGCCGAGGCCGCGCTGCGGCCGCCGCGCACCGTGGTCGGCGCGGCGCTCAACTACCGGCAGCAGCTGGAGGCGCTGGGCGAAGCCGCGCACGCCCCGCCCTACCAGCGGCCGCCGCAAGCCCCCGTGCTGTATATCAAACCCGCCAACACCCACGCGCAGGACGGCGACGCCATCCTGGTGCCGGCCGACGTGGCCGAGGTGCAGGTGGGCGCCTGCCTGGGCATCGTGTTCGGCCGGACGGCCACCCGCGTCAGCGCGGCACAGGCGCTCGACTACGTGGCGGGCTACCGGGTGGTGGCCGACCTGTCCGAGCCGCACGCCAGCTACTTCCGGCCCGCGCTCAAGCAGCAGTGCCGCGACGGCTTCTGCCCCATCGGCCGGGACCTGACGCCCGCCGCATCGGTCGCCAATCCCGACGCGCTGGACATCGAGGTGCTGGTTGACGGCCAGACCGCGCAGCGCGCCACCACCGCCGACCTGGTCCGCCCGGTGGCGCGGCTGATCGCCGATGTGACCGCCTTCATGAGCTTCGAGCCGGGCGACATCCTGCTCGCGGGCGTACCTGCCGGCGCGCCGCGCCTGCGGGCCGGCCAGCGCTACGAGATCCGCATCGCCGGCGTCGGCTCGCTGGCCAACCGCCTGCAGGCGGCCTGAATCCTTCCCCTATCGGACCCGCCATGAAACACGCCCGCATCGTCCTGGACGGAATCGTCCACGCCGCCACCGAAGCCGGCCCCGGCCTGGTGCGCCTGCCGGACGGCCGCGTCCTGGCCGAGGACCAGGTCCAGTGGCTGCCGCCCATCGAGCCGCGCACCACCTTCACCCTGGCCATCAACTACGCCGACCATGCCAAGGAACTGGCCTTCAAAGCCCCCGCCGAACCGCTGGGCTTCCTGAAGGCCGCCAACACCTTCGTCGGCCACCGCGCCCGCACTTTCCGTCCAGCCGACGTGGCGTTCATGCATTACGAGTGCGAGCTGGCCGTGGTTATCGGCAAGACCGCCCGCAATGTGCGCCGAGATCAGGCCTACGACCATGTGGCCGGCTACACCGTGGCCAACGACTACGCACTGCGCGACTACCTGGAGAACTGGTACCGCCCCAACCTGCGCGTCAAGAGTCGCGACACCTGCACGCCGCTGGGCCCCTGGCTGGTGGACCGCGACGACATCCCGGACCCCATGAACCTGACGCTGTCCACCCACGTCAACGGCGTGCGCACCCAGCTCGGCAACACGCGCGACATGGTGTTCGACGTGCCCGCGCTGATCGAGTACTTCAGCAGCTTCATGACGCTCTCGCCCGGCGATCTGATCCTGACCGGCACGCCCGACGGCATCGTCAACGTGAAGCCCGGCGACGAGGTCGTGACCGAAATCGAAGGGGTGGGAAGACTGGTCAACACCCTGGTCCCCCTGCCCGCCTGACATCCCCCACTCCTGGAACCTCTCCATGCTGGACACCGCCACCGTGCGCGCCCTCGCGGCGCGCCTGCACGAAGCCGAACGCACCCGGACGCAGATCCGCCAGATCTCGCTCGACCATCCCGACATCGGCATCCCCGACGCCTACGCCATCCAGAAGGCCTGGATGGAAATCAAGCTGGCCGAGGGGCGCGTCAAGCGCGGCCACAAGATCGGCCTGACCTCGCGCGCCATGCAGCAGGCCTCGCAGATCGACGAACCCGATTTCGGCATGCTGCTGGACGACATGTTCTTCCAGGACGGCGCCGAGATTCCCGCCGGCCGCTTCATCCTGCCGCGCCTGGAGGTCGAGCTGGCCTTCGTGCTGGGCAAGCGCCTGCAAGGCCCGAACGTCACGCTGTTCCAGGTCTACGACGCGGTGGACTACGTGATCCCTGCGCTGGAGATCATCGACGCGCGCTCGCACGGCATCGATCCCGACAGCAAGCGGCCGCGCAAGGTCTTCGACACCATCGCCGACAATGCCGCCAACGCCGGCGTGGTGCTGGGCGGGCGACCAGTGAAAATCGGCGAGCTGGACCTGCGCTGGATCGGCGCCATCCTGTCGCGCAACGCCGTCATCGAGGAGACCGGCGTGGCCGCCGGCGTCTTGAATCATCCGGCCAATGGCGTAGTATGGCTGGCGAACAAGCTGGCCGCCCATGACGTGGCGCTGGAAGCGGGCGAGATCATCCTGTCGGGTTCCTTCACCCGGCCGGTCGCGGCCCGCGCCGGCGACACCTTCAACGTCGACTACGGCGTGCTCGGCTCCGTCAACTGCCAATTCATCTGAGCCCGTCGTACATGGACATCCTGACCAATCCCTTCAAGCAGGCGCTGCGCGCCGGCAAGCCCCAGATCGGCCTGTGGGCCGGCCTGGCAAGCGCCTATACGTCCGAGATCTGCGCCGGCGCCGGCTTCGACTGGCTGCTGATCGACGGCGAGCACGCCCCCAACACGCTGCAGACCACGCTGGCGCAACTGCAGTCGGTGGCCGCCTATCCGGTCGCGCCGGTGGTGCGCCCGGCCTGGAACGACCCCGTGCAGATCAAGCAGATCCTGGACACCGGCGCGCAGACGCTGCTGGTGCCCATGGTGCAGTCGGCCGAGGAAGCCGCCGCCGCCGTCGCCGCGGTGCGCTATCCGCCCGCCGGCATCCGCGGCGTGGGCAGCGCGCTGGCCCGCTCCTCGCGCTGGAACCGCATCCCCAACTACCTGACGCGCGCCAACGATCAAATGTGCGTGCTGGTGCAGATCGAAACCCCGCGCGCCGTCGACGCGCTGGATGACATCCTGGCGGTGGACGGCGTGGATGGCGCCTTCATCGGCCCCGCCGACCTGTCCGCCAACATGGGCTACCTGGGCCAGCCCGACCATCCCAAGGTCACGCAGGCCATCGACGAGGCCATCCGCCGCATCGTGCAGAGCGGCAAGGCCGCCGGCATCCTGCACAGCAATGTCGAGCGGGCCAGGCACTACCTGTCGCTGGGCGCCAGCTTCGTGGCGGTGGGCGTGGACGCGGTGCTGCTGGCGCGCGCCGCCGAACGGCTGGCCGGCGAGTTCAAGAACGTCGCGGCGCCAGCGCCCGCCAAGGGACCGTACTAGCGCCATCGTCTGCGGACCGCCCATGAAAAACGCGCACCCACGGTGCGCGTTTTTCATGCCAGGGCCGACACGGGCTCAGGTGCGTCCGCCCAGGCTGCCGCCCCCATCCACGCCCAGCACCTGGCCGGTGATGAAGCCGGCGTCGTCGGACAGCAGGAAGGCGATGGCGGCCGCCACTTCGGCCGGCGCGCCCAGGCGCTTCATCGGCACGGAGGCCAATGCGCGCTTCTCGGCGTCGCTGCCGGCGGGACGAGTGGCGCGGAACATCTCGGTCTCGATCGGGCCCGGCGCCACCGCGTTGACGGTGATGCCGTACTCGGCCAGTTCCAGCGCCCAGGTGCGGGTACAGCCGACCAGCGCGCTCTTGGCCGCCGAATAGGCGGTGCGCTCCAGGCCGCCGTGGATGGCGCGGCTGCACACGTTGACGATACGGCCCGCGCGGCGCACCTTCATCGATTCGACGAAGGCCTGCGTCACCTGCACCGCGACGCGCACGTTCAGGTCCAGCACGCTGTACAGCGAGGCCAGGTCGATCTCGCCCAACGGCTGCGGCGTCACCAGGCCAACGTTGTTGACCACCGCGTCCACGGGGAATTTGTCGCGGATCTCGCGCAGCACTTCCTCGGTGCGGCCGGCGTCGGACAGATCACAGGCATACAGGTAGCCGGGGAAATCCACGTCGGTGGTGTTGCGCGCGATACCGACCACGTGGCAGCCCAGATCGGACAGCCGCTGGGTCAGCGCCCAGCCTATGCCCTTGGTGGCTCCCGTGATGAGCACGCATTTGTCCTTCATGGATCGAAACCTCGCAGTCTGTTTTCTGGGGTGAAAACGGGCGCATGAGCGCCCGGTTTTCAATTTACAAATTCAAGTAGACACCATCCGGGGCCGGCTGTCTTGTAAATTGCGTAGCAATTCTTGCCCGGCGTACACCCCGCGCCAAAGCGGAGCCCGCGCCCGCCACGGGGCGCCTCGCGCCAGCGCGCGCGGAACGAAAAACGGACCGACTCCGGGCCGTGGCCGCTTCAGGGTTCGCGGATGACCGGCACGCGCGGCGCCACCGCGCACAGCAACTCGTAGCCGATGGTGCCGGCGGCCTGCGCCACCTCGTCCACCGACGGGCCGTCCTCGCCCCAGAGCGAGACCGGCGAGCCCACGCCGGCGGCGGGCACCGGGTCCAGATCGACCATCAGCATGTCCATGGACACCCGCCCAACCAGCTGGGTGCGCACGCCTGCCACCATGACGGGCGTGCCGGTGGAGGCGTGCCGGGGATAGCCGTCGGCGTAACCGCAGGCCACGACGCCGATGCGCATGGCGCGCTCGGCGCGGAAAATGGCGCCGTAGCCGACCGAATCGCCGGCCTTGAGTTCCTGTACCGCGATGATCTCGGAACGCAGCGACTGGGCAGGCCGCAGGCCGAAGGAGGCCGCGTCCGCGTCGGCGAAGGGCGAGGCGCCGTACAGGCAGACGCCCGGCCGCACCCAGTGCGCCTGGGTCTCGGAACCGACGGCGATTTCCGCGAAGCGCAGCGTGGCGGCGGAATTGCAGACGCTGACCGCGCCCGGGAATCTGTGCGTCACCGAATTGAACAGGCCCAGCTGCTCGTTGACGCCCTGCGGACCATCGGCGCAGGCGAAATGGGTCATCTTGCCGACCGAGCCCAGCACGCCCTGCTGCTGCAGAAGCTGGGCGCGCTCGAAGGCCGCCGGATAGGCCGCCGGGCTGAAACCCAGCCGGTTCATGCCGCTGTTCAGCTTGAGCATGATGTCCACCTTGCGCGACAGGCGCGCCCGCGCCAGCATGTCGAGCTGCTCGCGGTGATGCACGCTGGTGCTCAGGTGATAGCGGTCGACGATGTCCAGGTCGGCGGGTTCGAAGAAACCCTCCAGCAGCAGGATCGGACCGCCCCAGCCGGCCTCGCGGCAGCGCACCGCCTCGTCCAGGTCCAGCATCGCCAGCCCCTGCGCCGAGGAGAACCCCGCCACCGCCTGTTCGATGCCGTGGCCGTAGGCATTGGCCTTGATGACGGCCCAGATGGACGGCGGCAGGCCCTGGGCCGCCGCGGCGGTCTGATCCAGGTGGCGGCGCACCGTGGCCAGGTTGTGGGTAAGCGCGGAAACGGAAATGGTGGCGGATATGGGACGCGGCATGATGGCGAAATCCTGAGCAGAGGGGAGTATATCCCCCCCCGAGGCGCCTGCGGCGCTTCCCCCCAGGGGGCGCTGCGCGCGGACCGGCGGAGCCGGATCCGCGGCAGCCCCGATCGGGCCGGCGGCTGGCGAAGACCCGCCCCCTTGCGCCTCCTTCCGTCAGCGCCCAGGCATATGCCGGCGCACCTTGGCGAGATGTAGCCGATCGTCCCCACCGGCGAATGCGCAAGGGATTACTACAATGAGGGCCAGGACATGAGGTCCGGCATATATTTGGCTGGACACAACCCCGGCACGGCCCCCGACGGGCCGGCGCCGCCAGACCGCAACACAGGACCATGCCCATCGATCACTACGAGAACTTCCCCGTCGCCTCGCTGCTGCTGCCGCGCAGGCTGCGCGGCGCCGTGACCGATATATACCGGTTCGCCCGCGCCGCGGACGACATCGCCGACGAAGGACCCGCCAGCGACGCCGAACGGCAACAGCAGCTGGCGGCCTTTCGCGCCGAGCTGCACCGCATCGGCGCCGAGCCGGGCGCCACGCCCGCCCCCGGCGATCCGGCGCTGGCGCGGATATTCGGGCCGCTGGCGGCCACCATCGCGCGCCACCAGCTGCCGATCACGCCGTTCTACGACCTGCTGTCAGCCTTCGAGCAGGACATCGCCGTCGCGCGCTACCAGGACTACGCCTCGCTGCTGGACTACTGCGCGCGCTCGGCCAATCCGGTCGGCCGGCTGATGCTGCATCTGTTCCACGCCGCCAGCCCGCAGAACCTGGAACAATCCGACGCCATCTGCACCGGCCTGCAGCTGGTCAATTTCTGGCAGGACGTGCGCCTCGACTGGCACAAGCACCGCGTCTACCTGCCCCAGGAAGACCTGCGCCGGCATGGCGTCTCCGAGGAAGACCTGGCCGCCGCCCGGCTGACGCCCGCCTGGCGCGAACTGATGGCCTTCCAGGTGGAGCGCACGCGCGCGCTGCTACACTTCGGCGCTCCGCTGGCGCGCCGGCTGCCGGGCCGCATCGGCCTGGAGCTGCGCATGGTGGTGCAGGGCGGGCTGCGCGTGCTCGAACGCATCGAGGCCGGCGGCTACGATGTATTCATGAACCGCCCCGAACTGGGCGCCAAGGACTGGGCCATCATGCTGTGGCGCTCCATCAAGTAAGCAACAAGACAAGCAACAGGCCCCGCCGAATATGACCCCTGACGAATACTGCCAGGACAAGGCCGCCAAGAGCGGCTCCAGCTTCTACTACTCGTTCCTGTTCCTGCCGCCCGAGCGCCGCCGCGCGATCACCGCGCTGTACGCTTTCTGCCGCGAGGTCGACGACGTGGTCGACGAGTGCACCGACCCCTCGCTGGCCCGCGTCAAGCTGGCCTGGTGGCGCACCCAGATCGACCAGATGTTCGAAGGCAAGCCCGAGCACCCGGTGACGCTCGCGCTGCGGCCGCACCTGCAGAGCTGTTCGATCACGCGCGAGCGGCTGCTGGCGGTGGTCGACGGCATGGAAATGGACCTGGACCAGACCCGCTACCTGGACTGGCCGGGCCTGCGCAAATACTGCTGGCACGCCGCCGGCGTGGTGGGCGAGCTGTCGGCCGGCGTGTTCGGCTACAGCGACCCGCGGACCCTGGTCTACGCCGAGAAGCTGGGCCTGGCGTTCCAGATGACCAACATCATCCGCGACGTGGGCGACGACGCCCGCCGCGGCCGCATCTACATCCCGGTCAACGACATGCAGCAGTTCGAGGTCAAGGCCTCGGACATCCTCAATGGCGAATACTCCGAGCGCTTCTCGGCGCTGATGAAGTTCCAGGCCGACCGCGCCCGCGAGCTGTACCGCGAGGCCATGCGCAGCCTGCCCGAGGCCGACCGGCGCGCGCAGCGGCCGGGCCTGATGATGGCGGCCATCTATCACGCGCTGCTCGACGAGATCGAGCGCGACAACTGGCAGGTGCTGCACCAGCGCATTTCGCTGACGCCCCTGCGCAAGCTCTGGCTAGCCTGGAAAACCTGGGTGGGCGGCGGCCGCGGGCTGGTCCGCCGGCTGGCGCGGTGAAGGCCGCGGTCATCGGCGCGGGCTGGGCCGGCCTGGCCGCCGCCGTGGCGCTGCGCGAGGCCGGCGCCAAGGTCACTGTCTTCGAAGCAGGCCACACGCCCGGCGGACGCGCGCGGCGCGTCTTCCACGGCGAATTCGACACGCCGCTGGACAACGGCCAGCACCTGCTGTCCGGCGCCTACCGCCACACGCTGGCGCTGATGCGGCGCGTCGGCCGCAACCCCGACGCCCTGCTGATGCGCCGCCCGCTGCGGCTGGCCAGCCTGGACGGCCGCTTCCGCCTGTCGGCTCCGCGCCTGCCGGCGCCCTTGCACCTGGCCGTGGCCGTGCTGGGCGCGCGCGGCCTGTCCTGGTCCGACCGCCTGGGCATGCTGCGCCTGATGCGCGGACTCAAGGCCATGTCCTGGGCGCCGCCGCGCGAATGGACCGTGCTGCAGCTGCTGCGCCACTACGCGCAATCCGACACCCTGATCCGCCAGCTATGGGATCCGCTCTGCCTGGCCGCGCTGAACACGCCCACCGCCCAGGCCAGCGCCGGGCTCTATGCGCGCGTGCTGCGCGACAGCCTGGGCGGCAGGCGCGAAGCCAGCGACCTGCTGCTGCCCTGCACCGACCTGTCGGCGTTGTGGCCGGACGCCGCCGCGCGGCACCTGACCATGCGCTACGGCAACACGGTGCGCCAGCTGCAGCCCTCGCAAGACGGCGTGGTCGTCAACCAGGAGCGCTTCGACGCCGCCGTGCTGGCCGTGCCACCCGCCTTCGCCGCGCGCCTGCTGGACGCGCCGCTGCGCGAGGCCGGCGCCGGCGGCCTGCTGGACGCGCTCAAGTCCTTCGACTACCTGCCGATCGCCACGCTGAATCTCCGGCTGGCCGGCCCCTGGCGCCTGCCCGAACCCATGATGATGCTGCGCGAGGATCCCGCGCGCGGCCATCTGGGCCAATGGCTGTTCGACCGCGCGCGCCTGGTCGGTGACGACAAGACAGGCGAGCTGGCCGTCGTGGCCAGCGCCGCCGTCGGCGTGGCCGAGCGCAACCGCCAGCCGGTGATCGAGGCCCTGATCGACCAGGTGGCCGAGCAGGCGGCCCGCCACCCCGCGCGGCTGCCGCCGCTGCCCGAGATCCGGGCGGCCGAACTGTTCATCGAAAAACGCGCCACCTTCGCCGCCGTGCCGGGCCTGACCCGGCCGCTGAACACCACGCCCTGGCGCGCGCTGGCGCTGGCCGGCGACTGGACCGACACCGGCTATCCCGGCGTGCTGGAAGGCGCGGTGATGAGCGGGCTGGCCGCCGCCAGGACGCTCAACCCGCGCGCCACCTGAGGCGCGCGGGTTGATTGCGCATCGGTGGCTTGCATGCCGCCGGATCCGGCGACGGTCCGCTCCGAAGGCGAGCGCGAAACGCCTGCGCCGACGAATTCAGCGGAACAACGCCGCCGTCGCCAGCCCTGCCCCCGTCAGCAGCAGCGAACCTGCCAGGCTGATGCCGGCATAGCCCAGCGCGCTGCCATAGGCGCCGCGTTCCAGCATGGCCACGGTCTCGGCGGAAAAGGTCGAGAACGTGGTCAGGCCACCCAGAAAGCCGGTGATGGCGCCCAAACGCACCCAGGCCGGCCATTCCGGATGCGCCGTCACCAGCGCGAGCAGCAGGCCGATCAGATACCCGCCGACGAGGTTCACGGCCAGCGTGCCCCAGGGCCAGGACTCGATGTTCAGCCATAGTCCGGCCAGCCAGCGGGCCCACGCGCCCAGCGCGGCGCCCAGGCCGACGGCCAGGAAGTTCAGGGGAATCAGGGTCTGGTATGCGGACATGGGATCGAAAAGCCGCGCGGTTCGGGCTGGATGGATTGCACCGTAGCAGTATGCCGAAAAACTCCGATCCCGCGCCAATCGCCCCGTTCCGGCGCTCGCCATGATTCCGCCGTCGCCTTCGCGGCACGCCGCGAAACCGGTTGAAATGGCAGCGTGATCTTTCTTCCTTCACTTATAAGATTCATTCTCATTAAGTGCTAGAATCCGGCGCTGCGCTATCCCACGATCACATGGACAGTCATCTCCCCTCCCGGCGCCGGGCCTACTGGCTCAAGACGCTGCACCAATGGCACTGGATCAGTTCGGCGATCTGCCTGCTGGGCATGTTGCTGTTCGCGGTCACGGGGCTGACGCTGAACAACGCTTCCCATATCGAATCGAAGGCCGTGGTCACCACGCGCCATGCCACGCTGCCGCAAGACGCGCTGGGCCAGCTCGCGCCCGCGCCCGGCCGGAAGAAGGCGCCGCTGCCCGACGCCGTGTCGCGCTGGCTGGACCGCGAACTGGACACGTCCACCGCCGGCAAGCCGGCCGAATGGTCCGCCGATGAAATCTACCTGTCGCTGCCGCGCGCCGGCGGCGACGCCTGGCTGTCGATCGACCTGGCCAGCGGCGACATCGAATACGAACGCACCGACCGGGGCTGGATCTCGTACCTGAACGACCTGCACAAGGGCCGCAATACCGGCCTGGCCTGGAGCTGGTTCCTGGACGTGTTCGCCGTGGCCTGTCTGGTCTTTTCGCTGACCGGTCTGGTGCTGCTGAAACTGCACGCCGGCAACCGCGCCGCGACCTGGCCCATGGTCGGCCTGGGGATCGTGATCCCCGTGGTGCTGGCCCTGCTCTTCATCCATTGATTCAACGATCCGCCCTGGAGACATCCATGCGCAAGCTATTGCTGCCGGCCCTCGTGGCCGGACTGATCGCCCGGACCGCCAACGCGGCCGACCTGGGCCTGTCCATCGAGGTGCCGCGCCTGGACGTGGCCGAATACCACCGCCCCTATGTGGCGATCTGGATCGAGAACCCCGACCAGAGCGTGGCCGCCGACCTGGCCGTCTGGTACGACGTGGCCAAGAAGAACAACGAAGGCACCGAATGGCTCAAGGACATGCGCCAGTGGTGGCGCCGCAGCGGCCGCAACCAGCAGTTCCCGGTGGACGGCGTGAGCGGCGCGACCAAGCCCGCCGGCAAGCACGCGCTGGCCTTCAATGGCGCCGCCAAGCCGCTGGCCCAGCTCAAGCCCGGCCAGTACGCCGTGGTGGTGGAAGCGGCCCGCGAGGTCGGCGGTCGCGAGCTGCTGCGCATCCCCTTCCAATGGCCGCCGCAGAAGGCCGAACAGCTGAGCGCGCGCGGCGAGCATGAGCTGGGCGCCATCGCGCTGGACCTGAAGCCGTGATGAACCGCAATACGAACGCCAACGCCCAATCGACCGCGAGGAGCGCAACCATGAAGCAATCCATGAAACACCTGGCCGCCGCCCTGGCGCTGTGCCTGCCCTTCGCCGCCGGCGCGCACGACGTCTGGGTCGTGCCGTCCTCCACCGTGCTGTCGGGCGCCGACAGCTGGATCACCGTGGACGCCGCCGTCGGCAACGACAAGTTCCACTTCAACCACGCGCCGCTGCGCCTGGACGGACTGGCCGTGACCGCGCCGGACGGCTCGGCCGCCGAGGCCGAGAACCTCAATCGAGGCAAGCTGCGCAGCACCTTCGACCTGCAGCTCAAGCAGAGCGGCACCTACCGCGTGGCCGTGGTCAACGACGGCGTGTTCGCGCGCTGGAAGGAAGACGGCAAGCCCAAGCGCTATTTCGGCAAGCCCGAGGGCATGGCCCAGGCCGTGCCTGCCAAGGCCGACGAGCTGGAAGTCTCGCAAAGCCTGGGCCGCGTCGAAACCTTCGTCACCGCCGGCAAGCCCAGCGCCGTCAAGCCCGTGGGCCGAGGCCTGGAACTGGCGCCCGTCACGCACCCGAACGACCTGTACGCGGGCGAGACCACCACCTTCCAGATGCTGCTGGACGGCCAGCCCGCCCCGGACCTGGAAATGACCATCGTGGCCGGCGGCATCCGCTATCGCGACCAGGTCGGCGAGATCAAGGCCAAGACCGACAAGGACGGCAAGTTCTCGGTCAAGTGGCCGCAGCCGGGCCTGTACTGGGTCGAGGCCGGCATGGAAGACGCCAAGGTCAGCGTGCCGCAGGCCAAGAAGCGCCGCCTGTCCTACGCCGGCACCTTCGAAGTGCTCAAGCCCTGATCCGGTTGAAGGCCCAGGCCGCCATGTCCGCGCCCGCGTCCTACGCGCCCCGGGGCGCGCCCGCGCCCGTGGTGCGCGTGGCCTACGCTGCCCCGCCCTCGCGGCCAGCCACCAGGGCCGCCGCGCTGGCGGGCGCCACCATGGGCACCACCTGGTCGGCCCGGCTGGCGCTGCCCGAGGGCTGCGCCGAAACCTCCGCGCGCCAGGCCATCCAGGCCGCGCTGGACGAGGTGGTGGCCGAGATGAGCACCTGGGAAGACCACAGCGACATCACCCGCTACAACCGCGCCGGTCCCGGCTGGCGCGCGCTGCCCGCCGGCTTCTGGCACGTGCTGACGCACGCGCTGGCGCTGGCCGAAGAAAGCGGCGGCGCCTATGACCCCACCGTCGGCCCGCTGGTCAACGCCTGGGGCTTCGGCCCGCACCAGCGCGCCTTCGAACCGCCCTCGCCCGCCGCCGTCGAAGCGGCCCGCGCGCGCTGCGGCTGGCGACGCGTGAAGCTGGACCCCGAACGCCGCGCCGCCTGGCAGGAAGGCGGCACCTACCTGGACCTGTCCTCGATCGCGAAGGGCCATGGCGTGGACCGCGCCGCGCAGGCGCTGGACGCGCTGGGCGCGACCGGCTATCTGGTGGAAGTCGGCGGCGAGCTGCGCGCGCGCGGCCTGCGGCCCGACGGCCAGCCCTGGCGCGTGGCCGTGGAAGTGCCCGACGCCAGCGACGCCCACGCGTTGGCGCTGCCGCTGCGCGACCTGAGCATCGCCACCTCGGGCGACTACCGCCGCCACGCCGGCAGCGGCGACGCGCGCTACGCCCACACCATCGACCCGCGCGACGGCCAGCCCGTGCGCAACGGCGTGGCCTCGGTCACCGTGCTGCACGCCGACTGCATGCAGGCCGACGCGCTGGCCACGGCGCTGACCGTGCTGGGCGAAACCGAGGGCCTGGACCTGGCCCGCCGCCACGGACTGGCGGCGCTGTTCATCCTGCGCGAAACCGGCGGCTTCCGGCTCGCCGCCACCCCGGCGTTCCAGGCGCTGGCCGCGCAATCTTGAACGCCATGACCCTGCGCCTGACCGCCACGGCCGGCGTGGTGCTGTGCTGGCTGCTGCTATGCGCCTGGGCCTGGCGCCGCGCGCGCCGCGAGCGCGCGCGCGAAACGCGGGCCCGCCAGGCGCTGGACCAGCCGCCGCCGCGCGCCGCCGTGCTCGTCGCGCACGCCAGCCAGACCGGCTGCGCCGAGACGCTGGCCGGCCAGACCGCAGACTCGTTGCGCGCCGGCGGCCTGGACGTGCGCGTCGCGGCGCTGGGCCAGCTCGACCTGGCGCGACTGCGCGGCTACGAACGCGTGCTGTTCGTGGCCAGCACCTACGGCGAAGGCGATCCGCCCGACGCCGCCGCCGCCTTCGCCAGCCTGATGCAGCCGGCCGCCGCCGGCGCGGCGCCGCAACTTTCGGGCCTGCGCTACGCCGTGCTGGCGCTGGGCGACAGCGAATACGCGCAGTTCTGCGGCTTCGGCCGCGCGCTGGATGAATGGCTGCGCGCACAGGGCGCGCAGCCGCTGTTCGACCGCGTCGACGTGGACAACGGCGACGCCGCCGCGCTGCGCCACTGGCAGCATCATCTGGGCCTGCTGGCCGGCCGCGGCGACCTGCCCGACTGGGAAACGCCGGCCTACGAACCCTGGCGTCTGCAAGGCCGCGAACGACTCAACCCGGACAGCCAGGGCGGCCCCTGCTACCTGCTGACGCTGGCGCCGCCGCCCGGCGCCGCGCCCGCCTGGCAGGCCGGCGACATCGCCGAGATCGGCCCGCGCCGCGAACGCGGCGGGGAACTGCTGCCGCACCGCGAATACTCGATCGCCTCGCTGCCCGTCGACGGCGCGCTGCAATTGCTGGTGCGCCAGATGCGCGGGCCCGATGGCGACCTGGGCCTGGGCAGCGGCTGGCTGACCCACGTGGCGCGGCTGGGCGACGAGATCGATCTCCGGCTGCGGTCCAACCGCAATTTCCACGCGCCCGACGACGACCGGCCGATGATCCTGATCGGCAACGGCACCGGCCTGGCCGGCCTGCGCGCGCTGCTCAAGGCGCGCCTGGCGGCGGGCCGCCATCGCAACTGGCTGGTGTTCGGCGAGCGCCAGGCCGCGCATGACTGGTTCTGCCGCGCCGAGATCGAAGGCTGGCGCGACGCCGGCCAGATCGAACGACTGGACGCCGTGTTCTCGCGCGACCAGGAAGAAAGGCGCTACGTGCAGCACCTGCTGCGCGAACAGGCCCACATGGTTCGCGCCTGGACCGACGCGGGCGCGGCGGTCTACGTCTGCGGCAGCCTGCAAGGCATGGCGGGCGGCGTGGATGAGGCGCTGCGCGACATCCTGGGCGACGCCCGCTTGCAACAGCTGCTGCACGACGGCCGCTACCGCCGCGACGTGTATTGAAGCGGCGCGCGCGGGGCCTGCCGGCCGCGCGCCACGCCGCCGCGATACGCCCTTATTGCAGCTTGATCTGGGCCTTGTCGATCACGCTCTTCCAGCGGTCGCGCTCGGCCTGAATCTGCGCACCGAACTCGGCCGGCGTGTTGCCCAGCGGGAAGGCGCCGGTTTCCTCCATTTTCGCCGCCGTGGCCGGGTCGCGCACGGCCTGCGCGAAGGCTTGCGCCAGCTTGTCGCGCACGTCGTCGGGCAGGCCCGCCGGCGCCACCACGCCGTACCAGGCGGTCACGTCGTAGTCCTTGTAGCCCTGCTCGGCGAAGGTCGGCACGTCCGGCAGGCGCGGGTTGCGCGCCGGGCCGGTGATGGCCAGCGCGCGCAGATGATTACTCTTCAGATACGGCAGCGACGACGGGAAATTGTCGAAGATCACCGGCACGACGCCGCCCACCGTGTCGGTCAGCGCCGGCGCCGAGCCGCGATACGAGATGCTGTTCATCTTGCCACCGATGATCTGCAGGAACCAGATCATGCCCAGGTCGTTGACGCCGCCCGCGCCGGCGTTGGCGTAGCCGTCCCGGCCCGGATTGGCGCGCACATGCTCGACGAACCCGGCCAGGCTCTTGGCCGGGTACCGCGGATTGACGCTGAGGATGTTGGGGCTGGTCACCAGATTGCTGACCGGCGTGAAATCCTTGACCGGGTCATAGGCCAGGTTGGGAAACAGGTGTGGCGCGGTGCCGTGCGTGCTCACGGTGGCCAGGCCGACGGTGTAGCCGTCGGGCTTGGCGCGCGCGGTCGCGGCCATGCCGATGGTGCCGGACGCGCCGGTGCGGTTTTCCACCACGATCTGCTGGCCCAGGATCTCGCCGGCCTTGGCCGCCGCCAGGCGGCCCACGATGTCGGTGGGGCCGCCGGCCGGAAACGGCACGATCAGCGTGATGGGGCGTTCGGGGAAGGCGGCATGGGCGGCCGGCAATGCGGCGGCCAGCGCCAGCGCGGCGCAGGTCTTGCGGAACATGGGGAGTCTCCTGTGGATGGAATCGTTATGCTTGCGCCGCGACCGAGCGGCGCAGGATCTGGCCGGGACGCGGCGTGTCCGGCAAGGGCGGATGCACCTGTACGCCGTTGACCAGCACGCGCTCGACGCCGGCCGAGGGCAGCGTCGGCGCTTCCCAGGTGGCCAGGTCGGCCACCGTGTCGGCATCGAACACCACGATGTCGGCCCAGGCGCCCACGGCGATGCGGCCGCGTCCGGCCAGGCCGAACACGCGCGCCGGCAGAGCGCTCATCTTGGCCACCGCCGCCTCCAGCGTCAGCAACTCGGCTTCGCGCACATAGCGGCCCAGCACGCGCGTGAAGCTGCCCCACAGGCGCGGATGCGGATGCGCGTCGTTGGGCAGGCCGTCCGAGCCGACCATGCAGCAGTCATGCTGGAAGATGCGGCGCACCTCGTCCTCGTCCATGGCGAAATAGATCGCGCCGGCCGGACAGAGCCGGCGCGCGGCCTCGGTCCTGTCGCAACCCCAGTCGGCGGCGATATCGGCTAGGTAGCGGCCCGCGCACTCGGGATGCGGCGTCGACCAGGTGACGCGGATGTCGTCGATCTGCTCGGCGCGCTCCGGGATCAGTATGGTGGAGCTGCCGGGATAGGGATAGATGTCCAGCGCCACGTCCACGCCCTCGGCCCGGGCGCGGTCGATATTGGCCAGCGTGGCGCGGCTCTTGCCCCAGTTGCGCGGCATCATGCACTTGTGATGCGACAGCACCGTGGCGCAGCCGCTCTGGCGGCCGATGGACAGCACCTCGTCCACCGATTCCTCGACCGTGTCACCCTCGTTGCGGATGTGGCTGGTGTGCAGCGCGCCGCGCGCGGCCGCCACGCGGGCCAGTCCCTCCAGCTCGGCCGCCCGCGCCATGCCGCCCGGCTGGTACGCCAGCCCGGTGCTGAAGCCGACCGCGCCGGCCGCCAGCGAGGCGTCCAGCATGCGCTCCATGGCGCGCTGCTCATCGGCCGTGGGCTGAGCCGACGGATCGCGCATGGCCGCCAGCCGCAGGTTGGCGTGGCCGACCAGCGCCGCCACGTTGATCATCGGCCGCTGCGCCTGCAACGTGGCGAAGTACGCATCCATGTCGGCGTACAGCGGCGACTCGCCCAGCAGGGCCAGCGCCGCCGCGTGATTGCCCGGCAGCGGCGCGGGCGCGCCGCTGATGCCGCAGTTGCCCACCACCACCGAAGTGATGCCCTGGCTGGTCTTCCAGGCCAGGTCCGGTTTTTCCACGAACATCAGGTCGTCGTGACCGTGCACGTCGATGAAGCCGGGCGCCACGATGCGTCCCGCCGCGTCCAGCCGCCTGTCGGCGATATAGCCGGACAGGTCGCCCAGCGCCGCGATGCGGCCATCCGCCACGCCCACGTCGGCGCGCACGCGCGGCCCGCCCAGGCCGTCGATGACCCAGCCGCCTTCGATGATCAGATCCAGCTTGTCCTGCCGCATGCGCGTGTCCCGGCTTGATGAAGGCCCTAGTATCGGCCGGCCAATCAATCTGGAAAAATTGTTTTTATCGATCCATCCATCGTGATTTGAAATGAATCGCCTGCCCAAGCACGTCACGCTCAAGCACCTGAACGCCTTCGTGGCGGTGGCCCAGGAGTCCAGCTTCACGCGCGCCGCCGAGCGCCTGTTCCAGACCCAGTCGTCCGTCACCAGCCTGGTGCGCCAGCTGGAGGAAGCGCTGTCCACCCTGCTGTTCGCGCGCACCAGCCGGCGCGTGCTGCTGACGGCGGCGGGCGAGGAATTCCTGCCGCGCGTCATGCGCCTGCTGGCCGACTTCGACGGCGCCATCGGCGACGTGGTGCGCTTCGGCGCGCTGGAGCGCGGACGCGTGGGCGTGGCGGCGGCGCCGTCGGCCATCACCCAGATCATCGCGCCGGCGGCCGCCGCCTTCGCCGCGCGCCATCCCGCCGTGCGCCTGTACCTGAGCGACGACAACTCCGGCCGCATCCAGCGCAAGGTGGCCGCGCGCGAGGTCGATTTCGGCCTGACCAGCCGTTGGGCGGACGCGCCCGGGCTGGATTTCGAGCCGCTGCTGGAAGACCGCTTCGGCGTGCTGTACCGCGAGGACGACGCCGGGCTGCGCCCGGGCCGGGACGGCACGGTGCGCTGGGCGGACCTGGCCGGCCGCCAATTGGTGGGCGTGGTGGACGAGACCGGCATCATCGCGCTGCTGCGCGCCCGCGCCGACCTGCCGATCGAGGCCGCCGCGCCCTTCCATGAGGCGTCCAGCACCACCTCGCAGGCGGCGCTGGTCAAGGCAGGACTGGGCGTGGCGCTGCTGCCGGCGCTGGCCGCCGAGCGCGTGCGCGAGCCGGGACTGGCCTACGCGCTGCTGGCCCGGCCCACCATGGTGCGCACGGTCTGCCTGATCCGCCACCTGGACTATCCCTTGAGTCCGGCGGCCGATGCGCTGATCGGCGCGATCCGCGATTATTTGAAAACGGCCGAGCTGCCGCCCGGCTGCGCCCGCGCCGCGCGCAAGCGCGCGGGCAGGGCCTAGGGACCTAGCGGCGCAGCTTCTCGTCCAGCGCCTTCAGCCCCGCCGCGAACACGCCCTGCCCCACGGCGCCGGCCACGGCCGCCAGATCGGCGCCGGCCTCGACGCGGAAGTCGGCCCACCATTCGACCAGCGTCAGCCCGCCTTCGGTGAAGCGGCGCAGCTGCACGCCGGCGACGTAGTCGCGCATGGGCAGGTCGGTCTCGATGATGGAATAGCGCAGCGCCGTGCCCTGGTCGTCCAGCATCAGCAGCTGTTCGCGCACGAAGCCGGACGGCTGCAGCGTCAGGTGCCGCACCGAACCCAGGGCATCCGCGCGGCCGCCGTCCTCAAGCCGGCTGACGGCCACGCCGGGATGCCAGCCGGCCAGGCCGTTGAAATCGCGGAACATGGGCCAGACCTGCTCAAGCGGCGCATGGATGATGGCGCTGATATACACGGTGTGCGACATGCGGGGCTCCTGTCGAAGCGGATGCGGTGAAAGGAAGGATGTGATGCGGTGAAAGACAAGAAAAAGGCGCCGTGCGCGGCGCCTGGTAAACAGCTTAGAAGGTCAGACCCTTGAATTCCCGCGTGGCCGCGGTCAGCGCCTGTTCGGTGGGCAGGCGCTCCATCGAGCTGGCGCCGTAGAAGCCATGGCAATGCTTGCAGGCGCGCAGCACGTGGGCGGCGTCCTCGGGCGTGGCGATGGGACCGCCATGGCACAGCACGATCACGTCATCGCGCACCGCCAGCGCGGCGGCCGCGATGCGGTCGATCGCGGCCACGCAGTCGTCCAGCGTCAGCGCGGTTTCGGCGCCGATGGAGCCGCCGGTGGTCAGGCCCATGTGCGCCACGATGATGTCGGCGCCGGCGCGGGTCATGGCCACGGCGTCGGCTTCGTTGAACACGTAGGGCGTGGTCAGCATGCCCTTCTCGTGCGCCAGGCGGATCATGTCCACCTCCAATCCGTAGCCCATGCCGGTTTCTTCCAGGTTGGCGCGGAAGGTGCCGTCGATCAGGCCCACGGTGGGAAAGTTCTGCACGCCGGCGAAGCCCTGGCGCTTGAGGTCGTCCAGGAACACGTCGAAGTCGCAGAACGGATCGGTGCCGTTCACGCCCGCCAGCACCGGCGTGCGCTTGACCACGGGCAACACCTCGCGGCCCATGTCGACCACGATCTCGTTGGCGTTGCCGTAAGCCAGCAGGCCCGCCAGCGAGCCCCGGCCGGCCATGCGGTAGCGGCCCGAGTTGTAGATCACGATCAGGTCGATGCCGCCGGCTTCCTCGCACTTGGCCGACAGCCCCGTGCCCGCGCCGCCGCCCACGATGGGCTGGCGGTCGCGCACCATGGCGCGGAACTTGTCCATGAGTTGGTTGCGGTCAAAGCGCGGCATGGCGACGGTCCTCAGTGTTTGGCGATTTCAAGGTACTGCTCGACCGCCGTGCGGGCGAACAGCGGGTCGTTGATGTGGCAGGGCACGCGCACCAGGCGGCGGTCGGCGGTCTGCACCAGGTGCGTTTCCAGCGCGGTGAACAACGCGGCGTCGGCCTCCGGATCCCAGAAGGCCTGGCCCGGCGCGTCCAGCGCCGACACCCCGCCCTCGGGGATCAGGAAGCGCACCGGCCCGTCGCAGCGGTTCAGCCGGCTGGCGATCCACTCGCCCTGGCGGGCGTTCTCGGCGGGCGTGGTGCGCATCAGCGTCACCTGCGGATTGTGGGGATAGAACAGGCGGCCCTGGTAGCGTTCCGGCACGGTCTCCATGCCGCCGAAGTTCACCATGTCCAGCGCGCCGCAGGCGCCCACATAGGGCGCGCGCGTGCGCGCCACGGCGCCGAAGCGGTCCTCGGTGCAGGCCAGCACGCCGCCGAACAGGAAGTCGCAGACCTCGGTGGTTGTCAGGTCCAGCACGCCGGACAGCAGATGGCTGTCCAGCAGTTTTTCCATGGACTGGCCGCCGGTGCCGGTGGCGTGAAACACCAGGCAGTCGTAGTCCGGCTCCAGCAGCGGCACCACCTGCTGCACGCAGGCCGTGGTCACGCCGAACATGCTGATGCCGACGGCGGGACGGCTGTCGTTGTCCTGGGCCGCGCTGTCGGCCTGGCGGAACGCGCCGCCAATGGCGCCGGCGGCATTGGCCAGCACGCGGCGCGAGATGCGGTTCAGCCCGGCCACGTCGGTGACGGAGTACATCATGGCGATGTCGGACGGCCCGACATAGGGCGCGACGTTGCCCGAAGCCATGGTCGATACCATCAGCTTGGGCACGCCGATGGGCAGCGCGCGCATGGCCGGCGTGATCAGCGCCGTGCCGCCCGAGCCGCCCAGGCCCAGCAGCGCGCCGATGCCGGCGTCGGCGGCGGCGTAGCGCTCGAAGGCCAGCGCCATGGCGGCGATGGCCGTGCCACGGTCGCCAGTGAACACCGCCTGCGCGCCGCCCGGATGACGGGCGGCCACCTCGCGGGCCTGCACGCGGGCGGCGCTGGACGCGCCGGTGGTGGACACGTCCACCGTCACCACGTCCAGACCGTCGCGCGCCAGCAGGCCGGCCACGTATTCGGCCTCATGGCCCTTGGTGTCGTAGGTGGCGGCCACGTAGACCCGCCGCTTGGTATTCGTCATGACTCCTCCCGCGGGCGGCTACACTCGATGCGCGCCTCGATATGTGCCGGGGCGAGCCCGGCTTGTAGAATTCAGAAATGAGACGAAAGAATCATACTGAGACGCCTGTCTCACGTCAAACCCGAACCGCCCCGCAAGCGGCGTCCGCGCGCGCCCTGATCGCCCCCGCCAGCCGCCAGGCCGAGGCCAGCGGCGAGCCGCCGCACGGGCCGCGCGCGCGCATGCGCAAGATCCTGCTGGACGCCGCGCAGCAGCTCATGGGCCAGGGCATCACGCCCTCGGTGGCCGAACTGGCCGAGCACGCCCAGGTGTCGCGCGCCACCGCCTATCGCTATTTCCCCAGCCAGAGCGCGCTGATCGCCGCCGTGGTCGACGAAAGCCTGGGCCCGATCCTGGCCTGGGAATCGAGCGCCGACGACGCCGGCGCGCGCGTCGACGAGCTGCTGCGCTTCGCCTACCCGCGCCTGGAGGCGCACGAGGCGCCGCTGCGCGCCGCCATCCAGGTCTCGCTGCAACAGCACGCCGAGGCCAGCGCCGGCCGCGCCGGCAACGAGCCGCGCCTGGTGCGCGGCCACCGTGTCGACATCCTGAAGCGCGCCATCGCGCCGCTGGCCGGCGCGCTGACGCCGGCGCAGCAGGAACGCGTGGCGCAGGCCCTGTCGCTGGTCTATGGCACCGAGGTGTTCCTGGTGCTCAAGGACATCTGGCGGCTGGATCTGCCCGCGGTGACCGAGGTGGCGCGCTGGACCGCGCAGGCCATCATCAGGCAGGCATTGGCGGACGCCGAGGCTGCGACGCCGGGCAAGAAGGACAAACCCACGAAAGGCGGCAAGAACAGCGACAGGCGCGGCGGCTAGGCCGCCCCGGGTCGCGCCGCTGGCCGCGCGCGCCGGCGCCACGTCCCCGCTAGCGGCGCGCGCCAGCGCCAGCCTGTCATTCCCACGTCACCGGCAACCGGCATAGTCCCGCCCTGCGCGGCGCCGCGAGTTGCGGGCCGCCCTGATGCTGGAGCCATGAATGCAGTTCGAAGTAACCCGCCTGCGGCGGGCCCTGATGCCCTTGTCGCTGGCTTGCGTAACCCTGTTGAGCGCCTGTGGCGGCAGCGACGACGATGACGACGCGCCCGCCAAGCCGCCGGTCGTGACCGAGCCCACCCCCGAGCCCCCCAAGCCCCCCGTGATCACGGGCGCGTGGAGCGCCGGCGACCTGCACGTGCACACCATCCAGTCCGACGACGCCCAGACCACGCTGGAAACCGTGCTGGACCAGGCCTTCAACCGCTACAAGCTGGACTGGGCCGCGCTGTCGAATCACCTGCGCATGTCCAAGCGCGACCATACCGGCCTGGACATTCCCGGCGGCCCGGTTCCGTTCTCGACCGGCATGGCGCGCTACGAAGCGCCGTTCATCCAGCAGGCGCAGGCGGCGGGCCGCTACGCCGGCAAGATCATCTTCTCGTCGTTCGAGTGGGACATGCCCACGCATGACCACGTCAACATCGGCATCGGCGTGAACGAGCCGATGTCGGCCAAGTCGCTGCGGGCGGTGGCCGAGTTCGAATACCTGTACACCAACAAGGCCGCCAACCTGTTCGATCCGCAGCTGGTGGCGGACCTGGCCGGCCAGCCGCGCGCCTACAGCACGCACGCCGACTCGCTGGCCGCGCTGAAATGGCTGCGCGACAAGCACCCCGACAGCTACATGCTGCTGAACCACCCGTCGCGCTACGCCGGCAAATACACCATCGGCCAGCTGCGCGAAATGCACGATCTGGCGCCGTCCATCTTCTTCGCCATCGAAGGCATGGTGGGCAACCAGATGGAGCCGGATCGCGGCGGCTACGCCGAGGCCTACACGCCCGCCAAGCTGCCCAACCGCACCTACGGCGGCGTCGACTATCTGGTCGCGCAGCTGGGCGGCACCTGGGACGCGCTGCTCGGCGAGGGACGCCGCATCTGGACCGTGGCCGATTCGGATTTCCACTTCCGCGTCAACGCCACCGGCCAGTACAGCAGCGGCTACGCCCCCGGCGAGTACGCCCGCACCTACGTCTGGAAGGACGGCAAGGACATGGCGGCGGTGGTCGCGGGCCTGAAGAGCGGCCGCATGTACGGCGTGTTCGGCGACCTGATCGACGCGCTGGAATTCCAGGCGCAAGGCGCCTCGGGCACGGCGCAGATGGGCGCAGAGCTGATCGCGGCCAAGGGCGAGCAGGTGGAAGTGACCATCCGCTTCCGCAGCCCCGACAGCAACCGCTACGAGTACCCGATCGAAAGCGGCAACCCCACCTACGTCAAGCCCACCGTGCATCACGTGGACCTTATCGTGGGCGACGTCGGTCCCCGCGCCGCGCCCGGCACGCCTGCGTATGACCAGGCCACCAATCCCAGCACCCGCGTGCTGGGTCGCTACACGCGCGCCGACTGGACCGTGGACAAGGAAGGCTATAACGTCATCAAGGTCAAGCTCAGCGCCGACAAGAGCCAGTACCTGCGCCTGCGCGGCACCAACCTGGCGCCGGACGTGGCCGGCGAAACCGCCAATGGCGAGCCGCTGCCGGACGCCAAGATCGACCTGACCGACAACGCGGCGCGCTTCAACGCCATCAACGCGCGCAACTACAACGACCTGTGGTTCTACTCGAACCCGGTGTTCGTGACGGTCAAGCCGTAGGCCCTGCCGGCCGCGCTACAGCGCGGCCAGCGTCTCGTCCAGCGCCGCCACCAGGCGGTCCGCGTCGGCCGTGGAAAACGGCAGCGGCGGACGGATCTTCAAGGTGTTGGCATGCTCGCCGGCGCTGCTGATCAGCACCTGCCGGTCGCGCAAGCCGTTGACCACGCGCGCCGCCTGCTCGGTGGCCGGCTCGCGCGTGGCGCGGTCGCGCACCAGTTCCACGCCGATGAACAGGCCCGCGCCGCGCACATCGCCGATGAGATCATGACGCGCGGCCAATCCTTGCAGGCGCTCGCGCAGATAGGCGCCGACGCGCCTCGCGTTCTGCATCAGCCCTTCCTGCTGCACCGTGCGCAACACGGCCAGGCCGGCCGCCGCCGATACCGGATTGCCGCCAAAGGTGTTGAAGTAGCGGCTGTTGCGGCCGAAAGCCTCCAGCACTTGCGGCCTGGCCGCCACGCCGGCCACGGGATGGCCATTGCCCAGCGGCTTGCCCATGGTGATCAGGTCCGGCGCCACGCCATGCCGCATATAGCCCCACAGCGTCTCGCCGGTGCGCCCCATGCCGGCCTGCACCTCGTCGGCGATGAACAGGCCGCCGGCCTCGTGGATCGCGTCCACGGCTTCGCGCAGAAAGCCCGCCGGTCCGGCCTGCACGCCGTCGCTGGAGAAGATGGTGTCCACCATCAGCGCCGCCGGACGCAGTCCGTGGCGAGCCAGGTCCGCGATCGCCTCGCGCACCGCGCGCGCCAGGGCCGGGCCGGTTTCACCGGGCGCCTGGCGGTAGCTGTCCGGCGCGGCCACGGTACGCACGGCCGCCCCCAGCGTCACATAGCGGCCCAGCGACGGCGAGGCCTGCGCGATCGACAGCGTCACGCCGTGATAGGCGTGGCGCGTGACGATCAGGCCGGCGGCGCCGGTGTGCGCCTGCGCGATGCGCAGCGCCAGGTCATTGGCCTCGCTGCCGGTGCAGGTGAACATCACATGGCCCGGCCCCGGCGCGTAGGTCGCCAGCAGCGCCTCGGCGTAGTCGAGCACCGTTTCGTGCACGTAGCGCGTGTGCGTGTTCAGGGTCGAGGCCTGCCGCGCGATCGCCTCGACCACGGCGGGGTGGCAGTGGCCCAGCGGCACCACGTTGTTGTAGGCGTCCAGATAGGGCTTGCCCTGGGCGTCGTACAGCCACACGCCCTCGCCGCGCACCAAGTGCAGCGGCTGGTCGTAGAACAGGCGATAGGCCGGGCCCAGCAGTTGCCGCCGCCGCGCGATCAGCGCCTCGGTATTTGCCGCGGCCTGCGCCGCGCCGTCGCCGGAATGGGTCATGGTCATGGCTGTGATCCTATTGAAAACCGCAGGCCGCGCGCAACCGCTGCCGCGCGGCGTCGCGGGCGATGCCGTCGCAGGCCTGCAGGCGGGCCCAGGACAGCGCGTTGTTGCGCAGGATGTAGTCGGCATTGTCCGGATAGCGCGCCGCGCGCCAGCCGCCAATGGCCACCACCATCGCCAGCCGCGCCATCATCAGATCGAATAGCACGTCCAGCTCGGCTTCCTGGAGCGGGCTGACCGCGTGATAGGCGGCGGCGAAGCGAATGGCTGGCGCCAGCGGATCGGCGCCCGGCTCCAGTTGGTAAGAAGCCGCCACGGCCAGGTCGTTGACCAGCGGAGCGCGCACCATGTCGCCGAAATCCAGGATGCCGGCGATGACGTCGTGATCCCGAGGATCGACCAGCACGTTGTACAGATTCAGGTCATTGTGGATGGCCTGCGCCCGCAAGCCGGGCAGCGCCGGCCGGGCATGCTCGGTGAAGCGCGCCATGGCGCGCTCGGCCAGCGCCCGACGCGCCGGGTCGGCCACGTGCGCCAGCAGCGGCGCAACTTCGTCGGCGCGCTGGATGTCCCAGGGCAGCGCCAGCGCGCCGGCCTCGTGTTCGAAGCCGCGCAGCGCCAGCCCCAGCCGCGCCAGGGTCCGCCCCAGGTTGTCGCGCTGCGCCGCCGAACGCGCGGCGTCCGGCAGCGGCAGGCCCGGCAGGTAGCTGAACAGCCGCAGCACGCGCGGCGGCGCGTCCGGCGCGCGATGCCAGGCGCAGGGCTGGCCGTCGACGGCCAGCGCCACGCGCTGCACCGGCAGCGCCGGATCCGCGCATTCCACGTGCAGCAGCGCGCGGGCCTGGAAATCGGCCACGCGCGGATCCTCGGCCGGGTGCGAGAACTTCAACACGTATTCATGGCCGTCGCGCGCCCGCAGCCGAAAATTGCGGTCGCGCTCGCCGGCCAGGCGGCGCGCCTCGGCAGCTATGCCGAAATGGCGCCACGCGGCCTGCGCAGCCTCGTCCTCGCCGATGTCCGGCGAGGCCACGGCCAGCACGTCCTGGGCGTCGTCCTGATCCTTCATGGCGGCCTCCTCAGGCGGCGGAGTCGAAGCCGCGCAGCGCGCTGGCCAGGTTGGGCCCCAGGTCGTCGGACAGGTAGCCGCCTTCCTGCACCAGCACCGTGGGCAGGCCCAGCCGCGCGACCTCGGCCAGGATCAGGCCGAAGCCCTCGGTGGTGACGGCCAGCCCCTTGTACGGATCGCGCTCGTGGGCGTCCAGGCCCAGCGCCACCACCAGCGCGCCGGGCGCGTAGGCGCGAATGTCCAGGAACACGCGGCGCAACGCCTCCAGGTAGCCGGCGTCGCCGGTGCCCACCGGCAGCGGGCGGTTGATGTTGTAGCCCAGCCCGTCGCCCTCGCCGGTCTCGTGGGCGTGGCCGACGAAGAATGGCGTGGTGTTGTGCGCGTCGGCATGCATCGACACGGTCAGCACGTCGGCGCGGCGGTAGAAGATGCCCTGGGTGCCATTGCCGTGATGCACGTCCAGGTCCAGGATGGCGACCCGCGCGTGCGCGGCGCGCAGCTGCTGGGCCGCGATGGCGGCGTTGTTCAGGTAGCAGAAGCCGTTGGCGCGGTCGACATAGGCGTGGTGGCCGGGCGGACGGCACAGCGCGTAGGCCGCGCGCTCGCCGTCCAGCACCAGCTGGGCCGCGTGGGTGGCGCAATGCGCCGACCAGGCCGCCGCTTCCCAGGTGCCCGCGCCGATCGGACACGCGGTATCGCCCATGTGATAGCCGGCCAGGCCGACGATGTGTTCGGGATAGGTGCAGGGCTGGCCGGGAAACGGGTGCACATTGGCCACCACTTCCTCGGATGCGTCGGGCAATTCGCGCCAGCGCGCGTAAGCGGTTTCCAGGAATCGCAGGTATTGCGGCGTGTGCACCGCGGCGCGCGGCGCGGCGCCGTGGTCGGCCGGCGCGACGATCTGGTGCCCGTCGCGCCGCACCGCCGCCAGCAGGCGCGCGCCGCGCTCGGGCTGCTCGTTGCTGCGCCGGACCTTGCCGCGCACGATGAAGAACTGCGGATCATGAAGCTGGTGCTTATCGCTGTAGACTACTTTCATGTTTTCCTGCTGCCCCTTGGTTTTTCGCCCGCCGCGCCATGCTGCGAGACGAACAGGTTGCGGACGTGCTCCCAGGCATCGTCCAGATGTACCTTCATGCAGGCCTGCGCGGCCGCTGCATCGCGGCGCGCCAGCGCGTCCAGGATGGGCTGGTGCGTGGCCGCGACCATTTCCGGATCCTGGTAGACGTTGTCGATCAGCGAGATGATCATGCGCATCTCGGTCTGCGTGCTGGAGAACAGGCGCAGCAGGTAGGCGTTGCCCGACAGCTCGCAGATCAGGGTATGGAAGCTCAGGTCCAGCTCGATGCGGCGATGCTGCGGCGCGTCGGCGGCCTCGGCGATCATCAGTTCCAGCAAGCCGCGCAGGCGCGCCAGGCCGGCGGCGTCGGCATGCTCGCAGGCGGCCGCCACGGCGGTCATCTCCAGGCTCAGGCGCACCTGGAACAGGTCGTCGATCTCGCGCACCGACATCTCGCGCACGAAGAAGCCGCGACGCGGCCTGGACACCAGGATGCCCTGGCGTTCCAGGCGGCGCGAGGCCTCGCGCACCGGCGCCCGGCTGATCGCCATCTGCCGGGCGATCTCGGCCTCGACCACGCGGCTGCCCGGCGGCAGGCGGCCCTGCACGATGGCCTGGGTCAGCCGTTCTTCGACGACGCCGACCAGGTCGGGAACATTGACGGATTCGAAAGCATTGAGGACGGCCTGGGTTTCGGGCATGGAAAGTCTCTGTCTGGGGCGGGAATGCGCCCGGCTTTCCTGCACAAGAAAACCCGGCGCGACAGCTATATAGCACCCCGTTTTTTTCAAGCATATCAGTACTACTGCTAACTGTCGACAGTTGACGATCGACGCATAATGCCCTGCACCCGGCCCCGCGCCGCAGCCACCCAACCAGGACGCATCGATGGCCCTCTCCCAGGAATCCGCGCAGCCAAGCAGCGCGGCCGAACAACAGACCCGCCGCGACCTGGCGGCCTGCTACCGGCTGGTCGCCCATTTCGGCATGGACGACAGCATCTACACCCACATCTCGGCGCGCGTGCCCGGCGAGGAAGGGGCCTTCCTGATCAATCCCTACGGCCACCTGTTCCGCGACATCACGCCCGAATCGCTGGTCAAGGTCGGCATGGACGGCCATCCGGTCGCGCCCACGCCCCACGACGTCAATCCGGCGGGCTTCACCATCCACAGCGCCGTGCACATGGGACGCCCCGACGCGGGTTGCGTGCTGCACACCCACACCGTCGCCGGCGTGGCCGTGTCCTCGCTGGCCTGCGGCCTGCAGCCGGTGAACCAGTGGGCGCTGCAGTTCTATAACCGCGTCGCCTATCACGACTACGAAGGCATCGCGCTGGACCTGGACGAACGCGAGCGGCTGGTGGCCGACCTGGGTCAACAGAACGCCATGATCCTGCGCAACCACGGCCTGCTGACCGTCGGCGCCACGGTGGCCGAGGCCTTCATCCTGATGCTCAATCTGGACCGCGCCTGCCGCGTGCAGCTGGCGATCCAGTCCACCGGCCAGGCGACCTACCCGGTCAGCGCGCAGGTCAGCGAGAAGACCGCGCGCCAGTACGCCAGCGGCGACACCAACCGCCTGCCCGGCTCGCCCGACCCCAGCGAACGCGAATGGCGCGCGCTGCTCAAGCTGGTGGAACCTCCGCCGCCCGCCCCCCGGCTCGCGGATGCCCTCGATGGCTCCGCGCTGCGCGCCTGAACGGCGCGCGTCGCTTTCTTTCCCGCCGCCCCGGCCCCGTCACCAGGAGAACCTCATGAACCGACGCGACTTTCTGATCTCGAGCGCCGTCACGGCCGGCTGGCTGAGCGGCGCGACCGCCCTGCCCGCCTGGGCCGCGGCCGCGCGCAACGGCGTGCTCAACATCGCCGTGCAACCCGAGCCGCCGGGCCTGATGCTGGGCATCGTGCAGAACGGCCCCACGCAGATGATCGGCGGCCAGATCTACGAAAGCCTGCTGCGCTACGACGACAAGCTTGAGCCCATGCCCGGCCTGGCCGCGTCCTGGACGGTGAACGACGCGGCCACCGTCTACACCTTCACGCTCAAGCAGGGTGTGCAGTGGCACGACGGCAAGCCCTTCAACGCGCACGACGTGGTGTTCAGCGTCGACCAGTTCCTGCGCAAGACCCACGCGCGCCTGCGCGCCGGGCTGGCCTTCGTGGACAGCATCAAGGCGCTGGACGAGCACACGGTCGAATTCCGCCTGCCCCGGCCGTTCGGCCCGTTCCTGGGGCTGTTCGAGGTCGGCACCATGCCGATGGTGCCGCGCCATATCTACGAAGGCACCGACTACCTGAACAACCCGGCCAACAACACGCCCATCGGCACCGGCCCGTACAAGTTCAAGGAATGGCGGCGCGGCTCGTACATCCAGCTGGTGCGCAACGAGCAGTACCACGAGGCCGGCCTGCCCAGCGTCGACACGCTGTACTTCCACGTGATCCCCGACGCCGCCTCGCGCGCGGCCGCCTTCGAATCCGGCAAGATGGACGTGCTGCCCGGCGGCACCGTCGAATACTTCGACATCGCGCGCCTGAAGGCGCTGCCCAACGTCGAGACCACCACCAAGGGCTGGGAATTCTTCGGCCCGCATTCCTTCATGTGGCTCAACAACCGCCATCCGGTGCTCGCCGACGTGCGCGTGCGCCGCGCCATCATGTACGCGCTGGACCGCGAGGCCATGCGCAACGTGGCCTGGTATGGCTTCGGCAAGGTCGCCACCGGGCCGTTCAACAGCAGCGTGCGCTATTACACCGACCAGGTCACGCGCTATCCGCGCGACGTGGCGCGCGCCAAACAACTGCTCAAGGAAGCCGGCTACAAGGGTCAGACGCTGCGCCTGCTGCCGCTGCCCTACGGCGAGACCTGGCAGCGCTACGCCGAGATCGCGCGCCAGAACCTGGCCGAGGTTGGCATCAAGCTGGAGATGACCGCCACCGACGTGGCCGGCTGGAGCGAGAAGACCGCCAACTGGGACTACGACATCGCCTTCTGCTACCTGTACCAATACGGCGACGCCGCGCTGGGCGTGAGCCGCAACTACCTCACGTCCACCATCGCCAAGGGCTCGCCCTGGAACAACGTCGAGGGTTACAGCAACCCCAAGGTCGACGAGCTGTTCGAACGCGGCGCGCAGGAAGCCGATCCGCAGAAGCGCCGCGCGCTGTACGAAGAGGTGCAGCGCATCCTGGTCGACGAGGCGCCGGTGGCCTGGCTGCTGGAACTGCAATTCCCCACGCTCTACCGCAACAACATCAAGAACCTGATCAATTCCGGCATCGGTTTGAACGATAGCCTGGCGCGCGCCACGCTGGCCTGAACGGCGCGCAGCCCGGCAACAGGGGGAATGCCATGAAGAAACTCGCTTACCTGATGCGCCGCGTCGCGCAGGGCCTGCTGGTGCTGGCCCTGATCGCGGTCATCAATTTCCTGCTGATCCGCGCCGCGCCCGGCGACCCGGCCGCCGTCATGGCGGGCGAGGCCGGCGCGGCGGACGAAGCCTTCGTCGCGCAGCTGCGCGAGCGCTTTGGACTGGACAAGCCGCTGCCCCAGCAGCTGGCGACCTACCTGGGACACGCCGCCCGGCTGGACCTGGGTGATTCCTACCGCCAGCAACGGCCCGTCATGAGCCTGATCGGCGAACGGCTGCCCGCGACGCTGCTGCTGACCCTGACGGCCTTCGTCGTGTCGCTGACCCTGGGCGTGGCATTGGGCGCCTGGAGCAGCGCCCGCGCCGGCACCTGGCTCGACAGCCTGGTCAGCACGCTGTCGATGCTGTTCTACGCCACGCCGCTATTCTGGCTGGCGCTGATGGGAGTGCTGCTGTTCTCGGTCAAGCTGGAATGGCTGCCGGGCTTCGGCTTCGAAACGGTGGGCGCGGGCCACGCGGGACTGGCTCGCGCGGCCGACATCGCCCGTCACCTGGTGCTGCCGGCGGCCACGCTGGCGCTCTTCTACATGGCGGTGTATGCCCGCATGACGCGCACCGCCATGCTGGAAGTGGCGCAGATGGATTTCATCAAGACCGCCCGCGCCAAGGGCCTGTCGCCGCGCCGCATCCAACGCCGCCACATCCTGCGCAACGCACTGCTGCCGGTCATCACGCTGGCCGGCATCCAGGCCGGCTCCATGGTGGGCGGCACGGTGCTGATCGAGACCGTGTTCGCCTGGCCCGGCATCGGCCGGCTGATGTTCGACGCCCTGGTGCAGCGCGACTACAACCTGCTGCTGGGCACGTTCCTGATCACGGCGGCGCTGGCCGTGGCGTTCAACATCATCACCGACCTGCTCTACACGCTGGCCGATCCGAGGATAGAACTGCAATGAACAACGGATTCTGGCGGCGTTTCCGCCGCAACAAGGGCGCCCTGGCCGGGCTGGCCGTGATGGCCGTGGTGCTGCTGCTGGCGCTGTCCGCGCCGCTGGTCGCGCCGCACGATCCCTGGGCCATGGTGCAGCGCCCCTTCCTGCCGCCGCTGGACCTGGCCGGCCTGCCGTTCGGCACCGACACCATGGGCCGCGACATCGGCTCGGGGCTGGCCTACGGCGCCCGCATCTCTCTGCTGATCGGGCTGGTCTCGACGCTGGCGGGCCTGCTGATCGGCGTGTCGGTCGGCGCGCTGGCCGGCTACTACGGCGGCTGGATCGACAACAGCCTGATGCGCTTCACCGAGCTGTTCCAGGCCATTCCCAGCTTCGCGCTGGCCATCGTGCTGGTGGCGATCTTCCAGCCCTCGGTGGCGTCCATCGTCACGGCCATCGCCCTGGTCTCGTGGCCGCCGGTGGCGCGGCTGGTGCGCAGCGAATTCCTGACGCTGCGCCACCGCGACTTCGTCCATGCCGCGCACCTGGCGGGCGAATCGAACCTGCGCATCATCGTCACCCAGATCCTGCCCAACGCGGCCGCGCCCATCGTGGTGATGGGCTCGCTGATGGTGGCCACGGCCATCCTGCTGGAATCGAGCCTGAGCTTCATGGGCCTGGGCGATCCCAACGTGATGAGCTGGGGCTACATGATCGGCGCGGCCCGCACCGCGCTGCGCCAGGCCTGGTGGATCAGCCTGTTCCCCGGCGTGGCCATCCTGCTGACGGTGCTGGCGCTGAACCTGATCGGCGAAGGCCTGAGCGACGGGCTGAACACCCGCATGGATCCCAGGAGCCGCGCATGAACCTCGTCACCTCCCATGCCGCCGCCCCGCCATCCGGGGACGCCCTGCTCGACATCCGCGACCTGTCGATCCGCCTGCCGGCCGGCGCCGACCGCCCGCTCGCGGTCAAGGACGCCAGCCTGCGCATCGGTCGCGGCGAAACGCTGTGCATCGTGGGCGAAAGCGGCTCCGGCAAGTCCATGATCGCCAACGCCGTCATGGGCCTGCTGCCGCAGCCCATGGTGGCGCCGGTGGCCGGCGCCATCGTGTTCCAGGGCCACGACCTGCTGGCCCTGGCCGAACCGCAATGGCGCGCGCTGCGCGGCAACCGCATCGGCATGATCTTCCAGGATCCGATGTCGGCGCTCAATCCGGTGATGCGCATCGGCGACCAGCTCGAAGAGGCGCTGGACGCGCACCTGCGCCTGTCGCCCGCCGACAAGCGCGCCCGCATCCTGGGCGCGCTGCGCGACGTGCGGCTGCCGGATCCCGAGGGCATCGCCGCCAGCTATCCCGGACGCCTGTCCGGCGGCCAGCGCCAGCGCGTCATGATCGCCTGCGCGCTGATGCTGGAGCCGGCGCTGCTGATCGCCGACGAGCCCACCACCGCGCTGGACGTCACCACCCAGGCGCAGATCCTGGAGCTGATCCGCGACCTGCAGGCCAAGCGCGGCACCGCCGTGCTGTTCATCACCCATGACTTCGGCGTGGTTTCGCAGATCGCCGACCACGTGGCCGTGATGCAGCTGGGCGAGATCGTCGAGGCCGGCGCGGCCGCCGACGTGCTGGGCCATCCCCGTCACGACTACACCCGCAAGCTGATCGCCGCCATCCCGCACGGCATGCCCGACACGGCGCGCGAGGCCGCGCGCCAGCCGGTATTGCTGGACGTGCGCGACCTGCACAAGACCTATGTGTCCGGCGGCGGCCTGTTCCGGCGCGGCCGCGAAACCGCCGCCATGCGCGGCATCAGCTTCACCCTCCAGCGCGGCGAGGTGCTGGGCCTGGTGGGCGAGTCCGGTTCGGGCAAGTCCACGCTGGGCCGCTGCATCGCCGGCTTGCTGGCGCCGGACGGCGGCCAGATCCTCTTCAACGGCCAGGCGGGCAATGCGCGCCCCGCGCCGGGACGTGTGCAAATGGTGTTCCAGGACCCGCAGGCCTCGCTCAACCCGCGCCATACCGTGGGCCGCTCGATCATGGCCGGCCCGCTGGCGCAAGGCATGGCGCCGGAACGCGCCCGCGCCCGGGCGGCGGAACTATTGCAGCTGGTCGGCCTGAATCCCGATGCCGCCGGACGCTATCCGCATGAGTTCTCCGGCGGCCAGCGCCAGCGCATCGGCATCGCCCGCGCGCTGGCCAGCGAGCCCGAGCTGATCGTGGCGGACGAGCCGGTGTCGGCGCTGGACGTATCCGTGCAGGCCCAGGTGCTGGAGCTGTTCGCCAGCGTGCGCCGGCGGTTCCAGCTGAGCATGCTATTCGTCACCCACGACCTGCGCGTGGCGGCGCAGATGTGCGACCGCATCGCCGTCATGCAGCAGGGCCGCATCATCGAATGCGGGCCCGCCGCGCAGATCATCGGCGCGCCCGGCCAGGGCTACACGCGTGAACTGGTGCGGGCCGTGCCCGACTTCGCCAGCATCGTTTCCGGACGCGCGCGCATCAGCGGCCACGCGCGGCTGGCGGAGGTCGCGGCATGAGCGCCCTGCCCCTGCACGCCACCGATCGGCCGCCCTGTATCGCGCTGCTGAGCCGGGTGCTGGACATGCGCTACCTGGTGCCGGCGTTCCAGGCGCTGCGGCCCGACATCGCCTGGCGCACCGCCGACGACCTGGGCGATCCGGCCGATATCGACGCCGCGGTATGCTGGCTGCCGCCCGCCGGTCTGCTGGGCGCGCTGCCCAACCTGCGCCTGATCCAGTCCATCGGCGCCGGCGTGGACCACATCTACGCCGACCCCGCCGTGCCGCGCCACGTGCCGGTCTGCCGCGTGGCCGAGGCGGGCATGGCGGCGGGCATGAGCAGCTACGTCGCCTGGGCGGTGATCAACCATCACCGCCATTTCCCCGACTACGTGCGCAACCATGCCCAGGGGGTGTGGCGCGAGAGCCCCATCGTGCCGCCATCGGAACACCGCGTGGCCATCGCCGGGCTGGGCCGGCTGGGCCTGGCCGCCGCGCGCGCGCTGGCGGCGCTGGGTTATCGCGTCTCGGGCTGGAGCCGCACGCCCAAGCCCGATCTGGCCGAGGGCATCACGGGCTATCACGGCGCCGACGGCCTGCCGGCGCTGCTGGCCCAGGCCGACACGCTGGTCTGCCTGCTGCCGCTGACGGACGAGACGCGCGGCTTCCTGGGCGCCGCGACCTTCGCCCGATTGCCGCGCGGCGCCCATGTGGTCAACGCGGGCCGGGGCGAGCACCTGGACGCCGCCACCCTGCTGGCGGCGCTGGACAGCGGCCAGCTCTCCTACGCCACGCTGGACGCCACCCCGCAGGAGCCGCTGCCGCCGGACCATCCGCTGTGGCGACATCCCAAGGTGATGATCACGCCCCACATCGCCACCCGCACGCCGGCCGCCGCCATCGCGCGGCAGACGCTGGACAACCTGGCGGCATTGCAGGCGGGACGTCGCCCCGACACCTGCGCCGACGCGGCCCTCGGATACTGAGCCGGCCAGCGCCAGGCGCGGCGCGGACGCGTAACGGACATCCGCGCCGCGCCTGGCGCCGCATGGACCGGTTGACGCGGTCATCCCCGCTTGCTACACCAACAGACGCAATTGCACTTGGTCCCAGAAACTTCTCTCTACCTGGAGGTGGTTTATGAGCAAGCGTATTGTTGTCGTAGGCGGCGGCGTAGGCGGCACCATGCTGGCCAATCAGCTCGCCGGAAAGCTGTACCCCGAGATCCAACGCGGCGAAGTCTCCATCACGCTGCTCTCGGATTCGCCGGATCACTACTACAAGCCGGCCTTCATGTACGTGGCCTTCAATCTCTTCTTCCGCGAAGAACTGAAGCGGCCGGAACGCTCCCTGCTGCGACCCGAGATCGAATTCCGCGTGGACAAGGTCACGCGCTTTCATTTCGACCGTCAGGAACTGTCCACGCAGAGCGGGCAACGCCATGGCTATGACTATCTGGTCATCGCGACAGGCTGTGTGCCATCCCCTGAGCGCATCGAAGGGCTGAAAGAAGCCGGCGACCACTTCTACCAGTACGCCGCCGCCCGCCAGCTGGCGGACCGCCTGTCGCGCATCGAACGCGGGCGGGTCTTCGTCAGCGTCACCTTCCCCAAGACGCCCAACGTTCCGCACCAATGCGGCATCGCCCCCATCGAGACCACACTGATGCTGGACGACTACCTGCGGCGTCGCGGCGTGCGCGACAAGGTGGAAATCGTCTACACCTACCCGACCACCTCGCAGCTGCTGCGCAACTGCCTGTTCCTGCAGCGCCCGACCTGCGAGGTGCTGCCCGGCATCTTCGAACAGAAGGGCATCCGCTTCCAGCGTGGCTTCACGCTGTCGCGGGTCGATCCGGAACGGCGCATCGCGTACTCGGAGGAAGGCGGCGAACAGCCCTTCGACATCCTCATGGCCACGCCGCCGATACGCGCCGTGGACGTGGTGCTGGAGTCGGGCGTGTCGCAGGCCGAGAACAACGAGGGCTGGCTGCCGACCGACCACGAGACCCTGAAGGTCTACGGACTGGAGAACGTCTACGTGATCGGCGACACGGTCGACCTGCCGGTCAGCAAGGCCGGCGGCTCCTGCCACAACCAGGCGCCGGTCATCGCCAACAACATCGCCGGCGAGATCCGGTTGGGCCAGGTCTGCAGCGCCTATGACGGCCGGGTGCAGGCGGTGGCCCAGATGGGCCTGAACGCCGGCATGCCGCTCTGGTACGACTACACCCACGACGTGCTGCCCACGCCGCCCACCAAGCTCGGCGGCCTGCTGCGCCACGGCTTCAATCGCGGCCTGTACTGGGCCGTCGCAAGGGGAATGCTATGAACGCGCCACACGAAGGAACCGCCGCGCTGCCCGCCGACACGCCCGCGTCCGCCCCTTTCCTCGGCGGCGGGCCGGGCGCGCGCGCCCTGGCCGACCGGCTGGGCCTGCTGGCCGAGGCCGGCCGGCTCGACAACATCGCCGACCTGCTGTCGCTGGCCTCGGACCTGGTGGACCTGCTGGACCAGTCCATGGTGGAAAAGCTGGCGCTGCTGTCCGAGCAGGCCACCAGCGCGGCCTGGATCGCCGCCAATACATTGCGCGACGCCCACGCCCGCACGCTGCGGGAAGAACGGCCGCCCAGCCTGACGGGCCTCATCGGCCTGCTGCGTGACGAGGACACGCGGCGCGGCATGGCCGTGGCGCTGCGGGCGCTGCAGACGCTGGGCCGGCAGATGAAGGCCCAGCGGCAGGACTACGCGGACGCCTCGTAGGCCGCGCTGGCGCATCGAGAGCCCGCGCGAGAACCCGCGCGCGGGGGAGCGGCCCCGCCTCGCATGCGAGGCGCGTAAAAAAACCCCGGCGGCTCGGGTTTGAGCCGCCGGGGTCGTGTCGGCGCGCGGCAGGCTCCCGCCGCGCCCGGCCCCGCTTACTGCAAGGTGCGCGTGAAGACGAACTTGCCGTCCTGCCAGTCCACCGGCACCACGTCGCGCGGACCGAACTGGCCTTCCAGGATCAGCCTGGCCACCGGGTTCTCGATCTGCTGCTGGATCGCGCGCTTGAGCGGCCGCGCGCCGAACACCGGATCGAAGCCCGAACGCGCCAGCTCGGCCAGCGCGGCCTCGGTCACTTCCAGCCGCATCTCCTGCCGTTCCAGGCGCTCGCCCAGGCGGCGCAGCTGGATGCGGGCGATGGACTCGATGTGCTGCGCTTCCAGGCCGTGGAACACCACCACCTCGTCGATGCGGTTCAGGAACTCGGGCCGCAGCGTCTGCTTGAGCTCGTCCCACACCACTTCCTTGACCACCTCGTAGGGCTTGCCGGCCAGGCTCTGGATGTGATGCGAACCCAGGTTCGAGGTCATCACAATGACGGTGTTGCGGAAGTCCACCGTGCGGCCCTGGCCATCGGTCAGGCGACCGTCGTCCAGCACCTGCAGCAGCACGTTGAAGACGTCCGGATGGGCCTTTTCCACTTCGTCCAGCAGCACCACGCTGTAGGGCTTGCGGCGCACGGCCTCGGTCAGGTAGCCGCCCTCTTCATAGCCCACGTAGCCCGGAGGCGCGCCGATCAGCCGCGCCACCGAGTGCTTTTCCATGAACTCGCTCATGTCGATGCGGATCATGTGCTCTTCGGAGTCGAACAGGAACTCGGCCAGCGCGCGCGTCAGCTCGGTCTTGCCCACGCCCGTGGGGCCCAGGAACAGGAACGAGCCATAGGGCCGCGACGGATCCGCCAGGCCGGCGCGCGAACGCCGGATGGCGTCGGACACCAGGCGCACGGCCTCGTCCTGGCCCACCACGCGCTTGTGCAGGTATTCCTCCATGTGCAACAGCTTCTCGCGTTCGCCCTGCATCATCTTGGACACCGGGATGCCGGTGGCGCGCGACACGACCTCGGCGATTTCCTCGGCGCCGACGCGGGTGCGCAACAGGCGCGGCCGGCCCTCATCGCCCTCGGCCTCGGTGGCGGCCTCGGCCGCGCCGATCTCGGCGGCCTTCAGGCGCGCCTCCAGGTCGGGCAGCTTGCCGTACTGCAGCTCGGCCAGCTTGTCGAACTGGCCCTTGCGCTGCAACTCGGCCATCTCGGCGCGCACGCCATCGATCTCTTCCTTGATGGCCTGCGTGCCCTGCACGGCGGCCTTTTCAGCCTTCCAGATTTCCTCGAAGTCGTTGTACTCGCGTTGCAGCTTTTCGAGCTCGTCCTCGATCACGCCCAGGCGGCGCTTGGAGGCATCGTCGGTTTCTTTCTTGACGGCCTCGCGCTCGATCTTGAGCTGGATGATGCGGCGGTCGAGCTTGTCCATCACTTCCGGCTTGGAATCGATTTCCATGCGGATGCGCGCGCCGGCCTCGTCGATCAGGTCGATGGCCTTGTCGGGCAGGAAGCGGTCGGTGATGTAGCGGTGCGACAGCTCGGCCGCGGCCACGATGGCCGGGTCGGTGATCTCGACGCCGTGGTGGATCTCGTAGCGTTCCTGCAGGCCGCGCAGGATGGCGATGGTCGATTCCACGTCGGGTTCGTCGACCAGCACCTTCTGGAAGCGGCGCTCCAGCGCGGCGTCCTTCTCGATGTACTTGCGGTATTCGTCCAGCGTGGTCGCGCCGATGCAATGCAGCTCGCCGCGCGCCAGCGCGGGCTTGAGCATGTTGCCGGCGTCCATCGCGCCCTCGGCCTTGCCGGCGCCGACCATGGTGTGCAACTCGTCGATGAAAACGATGTTGCTGCCATCGTCCTGCGCCAGTTCCTTCAGCACGGCTTTCAGGCGCTCTTCGAATTCGCCTCGGAACTTGGCGCCGGCCAGCAGCGCGGCCAGGTCCAGCGACAGCACGCGCTTGCCGCGCAGCGTCTCGGGCACTTCGTCGTTGACGATGCGCTGCGCCAGGCCTTCGACGATGGCGGTCTTGCCGACGCCGGGTTCGCCGATCAGCACGGGATTGTTCTTGGTGCGGCGCTGCAGGATCTGGATGGTGCGGCGGATCTCGTCGTCGCGACCGATCACCGGATCGAGCTTGCCCTGGCGGGCGCGCTCGGTCAGGTCCATCGTGTACTTGGACAGGGCCTCGCGGTTGGACTCGCCCTCTGCGGCGGACACCGACTCGCCGCCGCGCACGGCGTCGATGGCGGCTTCCAGCGCCTTCTTCTGCAGGCCGGCTTCCTGCAGGATGCGGCCGGCCGGGCCTTTGTCGTCGGCCAGCGCCAGCAGGAACAACTCGCTGGCGATGTAGGTGTCGCCCCGGCGCGCGGCTTCCTTGTCGGTGCGCGTCAGCACGCCCTGCAGCTCGCGGCCGACCTGGACGTTGTCATCGCCCTGCACCTGAGGCAGGGACTTGAGCGCCTGCTCGATGGCCGGCTGCAACCGGTTCACGGCGACGCCGGCGCGCGCCAGCAGGCTGCCGGCCCCGCTGTCGGGATCGGACAGCAGCGCGGACAGCACATGTATGGGCTCAATGTAGGGATGATCGTTGCGGGCGGCCAGGCTCTGGGCGTCCGCCAATGCCTGTTGGAACTTGGTGGTAAGTTTGTCGAATCGCATAGTGGTCGTTTGGCTTGTTGAGGAGCCTGACCGATGCATCGCCGGCTGGCTCGATGACCTGAATATGCGGCCGGGACGGGGAATTTCAATACCCTGCCGGCCTTGCGGACTCTATCGACGTGCGGCAACCTGAGGAATCATGAGCATATACGTTTTTGTCTACGGCACGCTACGCGCGGGCGAGATCAACGACCTGGAGCGGACCGCCTCCGACCGTGGACTGCCGGCGGTACGGCGGGTCGGCGCGGCCAGCGTGCCGGGCCGGCTGGTCGACTTCGGCGCCTGGCCCGGCCTGATTCCCGTGGCTGACGGGCGTCGCGTCCTAGGAGATATCTATCAGGTCGAGCCGGCCCATATCCAATTGATGGACGAGATCGAGGACTACCATCCCGGCCGGCCCGGCTGCTTCCTGCGCCGCGACGTGCTGGCGCGCCTCGCGCAGCCGGGCCCGGACGGCGCGGAGCTGCCCTGTCAGTACTACCCGATAGATCCCGCGCGGCGTGGCGCCGCCAGCGACATCGCGGCCGTCGATCACGTCACGGACTGGGTCGTTTACCGCCACGCGGGGAACGCTCGCGCGGCGTCCCTGTCCAAGGACGCCGCGAGCGCGTAAGACACCCGTAGTAACAACGGACTACAATACCAATTGTCATCACGCTTCATGCCCGCATCGGCTACCCGCCGCTCGACGGGCGCTATAGAGGTCAATATGCAAAAAAGGGTCCCCGTAGCCCCAGATGCCGCCCATTGCTCCACGTGTATGCTGGGACACGTGTGCGTGCCCGTGGGCATGGCAGCCGCCGAAGTAGAAAAGCTGGACGAACTGGTGAAGGAACGCGTGCGCCTTGAAAAGGGCAAGACGCTGTACTCGCTGGATCACCCCCTCGATGCGGTCTATGGCGTGCGCTTCGGCAGCCTGAAGACGCAGCTCGAAGACGCGACTGGCCAGATCCAGATCACCGGTTTCCACCTGCCCGGCGAGATCGTCGGCATGGACGGCATGCTCGAGGGCAAGCACGTGTCGGCCGCCGTCGCGCTGGAAGACTCCGAAGTCTGCGTCATTCGCCTGAATGAAGTCGACCGCGTCGCCACCCACCTGCCCTCGCTGCAGCAGCAGTTCCGCCGTCTGATGAGCCGCGAGATCACGCGTTCGCACCAGATGCTGGCCTCGCTGGGTTCGATGCGTTCCGAGCAGCGCCTGGCGGCGTTCCTGTTGAACCTGTCGCAGCGCTACGCCTCGCTGGGCTATTCGTCCACCGAGTTCGTGCTGCGCATGAGCCGCGAGGAAATCGGCAACTACCTGGGCCTGACGCTGGAAACGGTAAGCCGGCTGTTCTCGCGCTTCGCGCGCGATGGGCTGATCCGCATCAACCAGCGCGAAGTCCGCATCCTCGACCAGCCTGCGCTCAAGCAGCTGCTGGGCCAAGAAAGCTGCTGAAGCCGCCCATGCGCCGCGCGCGCGCCTTCCTGCCGGCCGCCAGCCTGATGCTGGCGGCGTTGATGGCCCCGCTGGCGGCCGCCGCGCAGACGCCCCTGCCCGATCCCTACGACTACGACGAAGCCACGCCCGCGCCCAAGCCGGCCAAGCCGGCGCGCTGGCAGACCGTCGAGCTGGGCAAGCCGGGCCATCGCTACAAGATCCCGGTCTACGCCAACCGTCCGCTGGGCAAGGGCGAACTGGCCGACATCAAGCAGGTGGTGGTGGTGATCCACGGCGTCAAGCGCGACGCCGACCGCTATTACGAATACGTGGCCGACCTGCTGGAACGCAATCCGGAGCGCGCGCGCGACACGCTGGTGCTGGCGCCGCG